>JAABRU010000091.1 GCA_011390755.1 Desulfobacteraceae bacterium
ATGCCCTGCATCTGCGGGATTAAAAGCACAGATGTCTTTTTCATCCAAAGCCATATCCCCGTTAATATCTTCATTTTCTTTGAAAAAGGTCATGGCAATATCCCTCAGACGGATTTTCAGCCCGGAACTGTCCACCTGCCCCACCAGATTTTTGCTATATTGCCACGCAATATCAGAAAGGGCAGTCACGTTGAATTCCCCTCCGGTTCCGGGAAACAGCAGCGCATGAATGGTTCCCGCATTTGCCACTGTCGGGCCGGGAACTCCGTCATCATCTGCATCCGTATCCGTACCGCCGGACACGGTCACCAGCACTGGTTCGCCCGAAGCAATGCCGGACAGCACCACTGTAAAACGTCCGTCCGTCTGTGTCTGTGTGGTATAAACCGGCGTTTCAAAATCCCGCAGCCGGTAAACATTCACATCCGCACCCGACAGCGGCCCCAGAACTGCCCGGCCCTCCACAATCTGAATCCCCACCAGCACCTGCAAAGCAGCCACCGCATTGCCCAGATCCGCATCCACATCGTCCCGGAGATTGGCCGCAGCCTGCAAAGCCAGAATGGCGTCATCCATCTCCACTTTTTGGTTATTGTTTACATCCCCGGTCAGCGCACCCGCCTGAGAAAGCGGCAGCACCAGACACACCATAGCCAGCGCAAAAATCAAACATCTTTTCATAACTTTTCCTTTTTCTGTTTGTCCAGAACTCTTTTCCACGCTTCCACACTTCCTCGTTCCCACGCTCCGCGTGGGAATGCAGATCAGACGCTCCGCGTCCTTTCACACGGGACGCGGAGTGTCCCCCAATACACCCGGTTTATAGGATTAACCGGGATAATGCAATAAGAAAAGACACGGTTGCACAAAGGGAATCAGATATGATACAAAGCAGGCATCAGAAATTCCGCACGGAAAGGAAGACCGCACCATGCATGAAGAACACCGTCTTTCCGATACCGAATCGGAACTGCTGATGAAAATCAATGAGGGGGTTCCTGATACTGTTCAGCGCAGATATGATGAACTTATTGCCAAACGGAGAAAAGAATCGCTGACACCGGAAGAGTACAGCGAGCTTTTGGAACTGACAGATCAGATGGAACTTTTGGATGCCCGGAGGCTTGCATCTCTGGCAGAATTGGCCCGTATCCGGAATAAACCGCTCACGCTGCTGATGAACGAATTGGGAATCGGTCCCCCTGAATATGCCTGAAAGACGAATAACAGTCAGGCTGCGACGGATAGTTGCCGAACGTGCAAAAGGGTGTTGCTGACGGATAACCATCAGCGTATTGCATTTGAACCGTGAAGGTTTTTTCTGGTTCCCAAGCTCCGGCTTGGGAACCGGGGGCCTGGAAGCTCCTGCTTCCCGCTGCGGTTACGGCAGGCGTGAGCCTGCCCCCTGCGTTCCCAAACAGGAGTTTGGGAACGAGTGGTAAATGGTCAGTTTATTTAAAACCGATTCCTAAAAACCAATGGTTCGGTAATATTTTGCTTTATGTATTGTTTGTAAATCAGATAGTTATATTATAAGTCCCTAATATTTTTCATGTCAGGCTGAAAGCTGACATTGATAAAAATATTTTAGCGGGAAAATTATCTGCAAAATTTGCAGATTCATTTTTTAACCAACTGATATGTTTTATATTTAAAATATCAAAAAATTACCGAAGTATTGAAAAACAAAAAGATGGGAATGCCCGTTTTTTTATCTGAAAATAAAGAAAAAATTCAGGAGATAATTTCATGATTACTGAAAAATTCTGGTCAAAAGAGCGTTTTCCTGTTGTCTATGAAAATAACATGGCCAAAGCGGTTATGGTGGATATGGTATCTTTTGAAAAAATAGAGATGATTCTTGATAATCTGATAAACCGGGCGCCTGAAGAAGAAGATAATATTCTGTCAACATCAGGCATTCTGAAAAATATGTTAAACGAAGCCCGGAATACAATGCCTTCTGAAAACTGGAGAGCCGAACTTGATGAATTATGATGTTGTATTCGGCCATGCGTTTAAAAGAAGTATAAAGAAGCTGAAAAAACGGTATCCTTCTGTCAGCAGAGATGTGAAAACAGCCGTTGAAGTGCTTTTAGACAATCCCCGGCTCGGTGTTCTGATTCCGGGATGTCCGGGTGTCAGGAAACTGCGTATCAGAAATTCGGATGTAAAACGAGGGAAAAGCGGGAGTTACAGGATGCTGTATTATTCTGAGGATAAAGAAGCAAACCGCATTCTTTTTCTGCTGCTTTATGCCAAATCTGACAGGGAGAGCATTACACCGCAGGAGATACAAAGACTTTTGGAAGATGCGGATTAGAAAAAGGCTGTCCCAACCGCAGATCATCATGATGAGAATGTTCTTTATTCGGCAAAAAAGCATCCGCCAAAATAAAACTCACGAAACGGATCAGACGAATGAATCTGAAACATGGTGATTTTGAGGTCGGTATATCTTACAAATAATATCAATGAACAAAAGGGAGTACCATGCCTGTAAACACAGAAATCATCCATAATATCAGGAATATCAGGGATAGTTTTTTTCCCAAAATCACATTCAGTTCTCTGCAAAAAATTGCTGAACAACACACAGAGATTGCAAGTGATAATTTTTACGGACAGATCGAAGCACTGGCTTCTCAGTTCAGACCGGGTTCACAGAGCGAATTTGAATCAAAATGGGAATATTTTTATCTGCCCCTGGAAAGGGAAGGAGAAATGATCTGTACGGCTGTCAGAATCTTTCTGTCCTATGAAAAAATATATTATATCTCTTTTCCCGATTTCTCCCGAACCGGAGGCGCTGGTGTTAAAAAAGGCGCAGACAGCATTCCGGATGATTATGCGTTAATTTTTGATGAAATTTCACGTTTTCTGCCTTTCATAAAAGAACACGGTGCCGCATTGCTGGATGAATTGTATCCCTATACATGGCGCCGGGGCCGTATCAGACGGAAATACATCTGCCATCCCTCCACACTGATTTCAGAAAAGGAAGGAGACAGACTGCTGGCAGCGTATCAGAAACACCTGGAAAAAAAACTCTCTCTGACCGAAATTTCCCTCAATGATTATCTGAAGACGGCGGCCATCTGTTACCGGGCAGCCTTTGCCGATGATATTCAGATGATTTTACGGCGTATGCAGACAACAGAAATATCAGATAAGATTTTGCATAAGCACTGGGCGGACGGCCGTCACGGCGGAATGCTGTTTCTGGAAGATCCGGACAGCAAAGAGGAATACATGGACTGGCTCTTTTCACGCAAATGGGAGGGAGCGCATCCCTTTGAAATTGTTTACAGCGGAAATGTTCACGGGATTTACCTGTATCCGCCGGATAAAGAGGAACACCGGTATCGTGTCTTTGTCGTTGACCCTTTTTACAACCATCATTTTTTAAAAATGGTTGCCGCACTGATGGAAAACAATATTCCCTTTGTGACATCCGGTCTGGATAAAATTGTGGAATACTGCCGGGGGGAGTCCTATATCCATGTCAATGTGCCCTCCATGCGGGAGGAGATATTCCGGTACATGCATACGGACGAAGAAAGGGATAAATATTTTTCTCATATTGAGTGGGATAAGATTCAGATTTTGGAAGCAGTCTGAATATCCAAAGGAATCGCACCATGAGAAACAGTACATTGTTTCAGCTAAATTATGGATAAGTTTCATAACAAAACCGGAATGCCGGATTACGCTTCGCTAATCCGACCTGAAATTTTAAGTTAAACAAAGCAATAGGATATGCGGATATACGAGGCCGTGGAGCGTTTACGAAAGATATGTCATGAATGTAATGCCGAAATTATCATTCGTTCGGACTGGAGACTTTATTTTCCCTTATCCCGGCTGAAAGATTATTTCAGACTGCATAATCTGGATATGTATGTCAAAGGAATGATTCCCGTGGAAGGAAAAGGTTACAGGGATGAAAAAATTAAGGATTATCTGAATCTGCATGATGATATCGGGCGGTTTGTTATTCTGGATGATGCTTATGCAGACCGTTTTAAGAAAAACTTTTTGGATCAGTTTGTAATGTAACATACCCTTTGAGAAAATTGTTTCATGCTGATTATATTCGGTATTTTATTCAGAGAAACCCGGAGTGCGAAAGTTGGGCGAAAAATAATTTTCGCACTCCTTTCTCAAAGACAATGTTACATTACAAGTTCACCTGCAAAGGACTATAAATGCGAATTAAGGGTTGAATCCGACAATGTAAAATCAGTTATTTATAAAGCCTGCCTGCTGTGTCTGATTTTATAGTATGCTGTTTTTACTGATTCCGGAGTTTTTGACTCTTAATTGGCATTATAAGTGAAACAGTGCATTGGAATCTGCCGGGGATAAATCCACTGAATGAGGGACAGGGAAAAAATAAAAGTCCCGCGGGGACGGCACATAACCGCCCGGAAATTTATTTCCGGGGGGAGCAGCGGAATAAATATTTTTTTCCGAATCCCTTAACAAAAGGCATTTTCCATCACAAAGAACCCACTTGACAGTCTGCGGGAAAAACATTACAAATAAATGTTTTTTTTTATATTTTATCAAATTCCAATTATGAAAGGTACGCATTATGTTTGGCATGGGAATGCCCGAAATTCTGTTAATACTGGCCATTGCACTGATTGTGATCGGGCCGAAAAAACTGCCGGATCTGGCAAAATCACTGGGACGGGCCATGAATGAATTTAAAAAGGCCACCAGTGATTTTAAAGAAAGCATGGAACTGGACTATGATCTGAAAACTGCCAAAAAAACCTTTGAAGACGTGGAAAAAGAAATCAAAAAGCCCCTTTCCCCTGATGCACTTTCATCTTCGGAAACCCAAAAAACTTCGGATGCCGCAAAACTGAAAACAAAGGAGCCGGGCGCAGGGGAAAAATCCGGTGATTCGGGAAGCGAAAATACCGATGCTTCTGATCCGGAATCAGGGGAAGAGACCGGCACCGATATTCCGACTGAACTGCTGGCGGAAAAAGAGGAGGCGCCTTCCGTATTCCCCCGAAAGAACAATGCCCCTGAAGAGAAGGATAATCAATAATGCCGACTGAAGAAGAAAAAATGCCCTTTCTCTCCCACCTGGAGGAACTGCGGGATCGCCTGATCCGCTGTATGCTTGCTGTAGGTGCCGGATTCTGCATTGCATACGCTTTCAAGGAAAAGCTCTTTGAAATCCTCCTGCATCCTCTGCTTCAGGTGATGGGAAAAGGGGAAACCCTTATTTTCACGGGTCTTCCCGAAGCCTTTTTCACTTACCTGAAAGTGGCCCTGCTGGCCGGAGCCATGCTGGCATCCCCGGTGATTCTTTACCAGTTCTGGATGTTTGTGGCCCCGGGACTTTATCAGAAAGAAAAAAAAGTGCTGCTGCCCATTGTTTTTCTTTCCACCCTGTTCTTTGTGGGCGGTTCCCTTTTCGGTTATTTTTATGTTTTTCCTTTCGGTTTTCAGTTTTTCCTGGGTTTTGCCAATGAAAACCTCCAGGCCATGCCTTCCATGAAAGAATACCTGACCTTTTCTTCCAAACTGCTGCTGGCCTTCGGTGTTGTTTTTGAACTTCCCCTGGTGCTGACGGCCATGGCCCGTATGGGACTGGTGACACCGGAGTTTCTGCGCATAAACCGGAAATACGCCATCCTCATTTTCTTTATCGGCGCGGCCATCATTACCCCGCCGGATGTGGTGACACAGATTATGATGGGCATTCCCCTCATGATTCTTTACGAACTCAGCATATGGGGTGCCGTTGTTTTTGGCAGAAAACCCCTGACGGTTGATGATGATCAGGAGAAAAAAGAAGATACGGACGGGGAAAAGAGTGCAGCGGATTCCGGAGAAGCGGAAAAAAGGAACAATGCCCCGGAAAGGGAAAAATCGGAAACCGGCAATGAAAATAAGGAACAGGAAAATCAGACCCCCCATGAATAAAAAAAAGAATAAAGAAAACATGCGGTATCATCTGCAATTAATGGAAACCGAAGCCGGAATCGGTTATTTTTCCTGCATTCCTGCCGGGGATACGGACACAGAAGCATGTTTTGAATATATCAGAAACTGTCCCAATGATGAATTCATGCGCCGTTATCTCATGGCTCTCATCAGCGCATGGGAAAAGGAGGATTTGGAAAAAGAAATACGGGAATGCGATCCCGCAGATAAAATCCGCATGTCCCTTTTCTGTGACATCTGCCTTCTTTATGAAAAATTCCGGGATTTGCAAAAATATTTTTCAGAAGCATTAAGAGCCGAATCCGGTACACCTGAATCTGCTCCACCGGATTTTATTTCAAATGACCTTTCCGCGCACACTCCGCTCATCTGTCTCCGCTACTGCAGGATGGAAAAGCGGGAACTGCACCGCAAATGGATTCGCTTTTTTGCCCCCAATATTCTGGAACACCGCCCCCTGAAATCTCCGGAAGAATGCGGTCTGCCCCCTCTTTTTTCCCCGGAGGAACTCAAGGGACTGCCGCAGGAAAATTTTTCTGCAGACAGTGTGGCAGAAGAGCTAAGACAGATGCCTCCACTGGATGCACCGCCAAGGCCCGAGGCCAAAGAAACCATCCGCCGGGCCATGCGCAGTCTGGCCGGGGTGCGGATTATTGCCGAAGCGGAAATGCGCCACGAGGCTTCCCTCAGTCCCATTGCCCTGATGCGGAAATGGAATATGAGTATCCGGGTGAAAAACGGGCGGCATGATTATGTTTTATCCGGCATACAGACCTCCTATGGACGGGGATTGGAACTGGAGGCAGCACGGGCCGCCTATATGATGGAAATGGTGGAGCGATATTCCTCTTTTGCCTCTTTTGACAAAGAGGGCATTTCGGGTTATGAAAAAGAATATCCTCTGACTTTCGGCAGATACAGCGAACTGGCGGAAAAAGGATACCGGCTGCTCAATCCCAATGATCTGGCCCCGGAGGTTCCTTATCCGGATGCACCTTTGTACTGGATAGAAGGGGAAGCTGTTACGGGCCGGGGGAATGAATCCCTTTTGATTCCGGCCCAGTGTGTTTTTCTTTTCTGCAATCTGGATGAAATACAGATTTTCTCCGGTCTGGGCTCCACGGGACTGGCCGCGGGGAATACCCCGGAAGAGGCCAGAGTCAGCGCATTGCTGGAAAATATTGAACGCCACTGCGAAGGTGTGACACCCTTTAATACCGCGCAGTGCTTTGAAATTGAAACTGAAGATCCCCGACTGAACAAACTGCTGGATACTTACCGGGAAACCGGCATCCGGGTGCAGTTTCAGGAACTGACATCCCCTGCGGGCATTCCCTGCTGCAAATGTTTTGTCATGACACAGCAGGGGCAGGTGATCAAAGGCACCGGTGCGCATCTCAATGCCCGGCAGGCACTGCTGTCAGCCCTGACAGAAACACCGTACCCTTTTCTCAAAGGAGAACCGTCAGGATACGGCCTGCACAGTCTGATACGCGTGCCTTTGGAAAATCTGCCGGATTACAGCATGAACAGTGCGGCTGAAAACCTGCGTCTGCTGGAAAAACTGCTGACGCTCAACGGATACCGTCCCGTATATGTGAACCTGACCCGGAAAGATACGGGCATTCCCGTGGTCCGTGCCCTTATCCCCGGTATGGAAATCACCGCAGATTTTGACAGATTCTCCCGCGTGCATCCCCGACTGTATGCCAATTATCTGAAAATGTTTACATGCTGAAAAAAGATCATATCCTCGGCCTGCTGGACAGCAGGGCCGAAAAATTCACCCCCGCGGAACTGAAAAACATCCTTTGCCGAAAATACGGACTGCCAAAAAAAGAAGCTGCCGCGCGGATTCATTCCCTCGTGGCAGAAGGAGAACTGAGTTATGCGGATATGCATGGCCGGACTGTTATTGAAATTTCCTGCCATCGTCCGGTGCGGGTATCTGCGCGCATTTTTCTGGTTCCCGCAGATATTCCCTTTGCTCCCGGAAAAGGGCAGATAGCCGTCCGTCTGCTGCACGGGGTTTCTTTCGGTACGGGACAGCATCCCACCACCCGCATGTCACTGGCCGGACTGGATCTGCTTTTGGGGGAAAAAGATTTTTCCCGCTCTTTCATGGCAAAAGAAAGCCGGGTACTGGACATCGGCACAGGTTCCGGAGTGCTGACCATTGCAGCGATGAAGCTGGGAATCGCACGGGGGATCGGACTGGACATTGATCCCTGTGCCATTGCTGAGGCCCGGGAAAATGCCCGGATCAACGGACTTGCCGATCACATGGAAATATCGGCCCGGCCTTTGGAAGAGATAAAACCGCCTTTTGACCTTATCTGCGCCAATCTGCGACTCCCCACCCTGAAGTCTTTACAGACACAGATTCTCCGGTTGGCAGCCCCGGAATCCGGTCTGCTGATCTCCGGCATTCACCCGGAAGAAGTGCCGATCATCCTGAAAGCATACCAGCATGAACATTTCCGCTGCATCACCCGGCAGGAAGAAAAAAACTGGGTTATGCTGGCATTTCAGAAAATCAGTTAATTTAATATTGATGAATCGGTAAAAAGTCCAAATTTCAAAAATCGCTATTAATAAAATCAGAGTGTTAATATGTATCAAAACCTGATTTTCTGACTTTTTACGAGATCATCAATATTGGAGAGGGCGGAATCCGGATCATCAACGGATTTGACCTCTTATCCAATACTCCTTCCCTGCATTTTTATATCGCATTTTTTATCCGGAAAATATAAAATCCGTGTATACGATTCCAATTCAGGTTTTTCCGGGCACGAAATTTGCTTCAACTGTCAGCCGCAACTGTTTGGCGGACAGGTTATAAGATTTTGTGTCTGTTTATGGAAAAACCAAAATTGATGCATCGGTAAAAAGTCCAAATTTTAAAAATCGCTGTCCAATGCCATCAAGTTAAGACTCCCCTCCCTGGGGGAGGGTAAAAACAGAAAATAATTACAGACTGTTATCTCCCCACCCCCTACCCCCTCCCACCGGGGGCGGGGAATTTTCTGCTTAACGTAATGCCATTGAATCGCTGTCAGTAAAATCAGATGATGAATGTCAGTAGATCGAAAAGTTTCCCCCGGATACGGTTTTACGGCTGTCCCGGAGTGAAGAAACTGCATTTCTGCACCGCCGCATCTCCCGGCTGCCCCATGCAAAAATGCAATTTTTGCACTCCCCCGGAAACTTTTCGAGCTGATGAATGTATATCAAAACCTGATTTGCCGACTTTTTACGAGATCATCAAAACTGGATCAGTATATCATAAAATATCAATACAAAGATATTGTATTTTCCGATTAATGATATTTAAATAGTTTAGGTATTGACAATCAACATTTATCCGAATATTATCTGAAAGAAGGAGCACAGGGATGCAAGCGGAAAATGAAATGCTGATCAAAGAGATTGTAGATACAGTGCGAAAACTGTCCCGGGCCGTTCATATGGATCCTTCCGGAATGAGCAAAGAATTCGGCCTGACAGATACCCAAAGCGGTGTGCTGCGGATGCTGGCACAGTCCGGCCCCATATCTTCTGCCCAACTGAGCCGGAAACTGTTTGTGACTCCGTCCAATATGACGGGAATCATTGACCGCCTGGAAAAGAAAAAACTGGTGGAGCGTATCCGCAAAACCGGAGATCGCCGGGTTGCACTGATTTCTCTTACAGAAGAAGGAAACAGTATCAGCCCTTTTCTGCCGGACCCCATTGAAAAAAAACTGATAAAGGGTCTGGCGGATTTGGAACCGGAAAAGGTGCGCTGTCTGCTGGATTCGCTGGAGCATATTCTGCATCTGATTGGGACGGAAAACGGAAACTGTACGCAGACCGTTTTGCCGGATACGGCAGATGCGCACAAAGATACATGATAGCGCAAATAATTTTAAAAAAGGAGACCGTTATGCCAGAATCGGAAAAATTGGAACATATGCTGCGGCAGGGAAAAATAACACGGCGGGATTTCGTAAAATACACAACCGCGCTGGGACTTGCTGCGACTTTCAGTCCCGCCCTGTTTTCATCCCCTGCAGGAGCTGCCGGGCCCAAAAAAGGCGGGCGGCTGCGGATGGGACTTTCCGGTGGTTCCACTACAGATTCGCTGGACCCTGCCGCCATTACCGATATCATGATGCAACTGCTCGTTTACGGGCAGATGGGCAACAGTCTGGTGGAAATTGATCACGAAAACAAACCTGTTCCGGAACTGGCCGAAAGCTGGGAATCTTCTCCGGATGCCAAAAAATGGACATTCAGACTGCGGAAAGGAGTGGAATTTCACAACGGCAAAAGCATGGATGCCGACGATGTGATCCACTCCGTCAATCATCACCGGGGAAAAGACAGCAAATCCGCTGCCAAAGCCATTGTAAAATCCATTACAGACATTAGAAAAGATGACAAATACACAGTGACCTTTACCCTGGACGGCGGAAATGCGGATTTTCCCTATATTATGAGTGATTATCATCTCTGTATCATGCCCAAAGACAGCAAAACCGATGCCGGAATTTTTACGGGCGGATACATGATAAAAGATTATGAACCGGGGGTCCGTGCTTTTACTGTCCGCAATCCCAATTATTTTAAAAGCGATCGCGCTTTCTTTGATGAAGTGGAAACCATTGCCATCAGCGATGTGAATGCCCGCACCAATGCCCTGAAAACCGGTCAGATTGATGTGATGAACCGCTGTGAACGCAAAACCGTCCACCTGCTGAAACGAAGCAAAGGTCTGCAGGTCATGCAGCAGAACGGCAATAAGCATTATACCTTTGCCATGCGCTGCGATACGGCTCCCTACGATAATAATAATATCCGCATGGCCCTCAAATATGCTGTGGACAGGGAACAGCTGATCAAAACCATTCTCCGGGGTTACGGCACTTTGGGCAATGATCATCCTGTCGGTGCGGCCAACCGTTATGTGGCAAAAGAACTTCCCCAGCGGCAGTATGATCCGGATAAGGCGAAATTTTATCTGAAAAAAGCCGGAATCGGCAAAACAGAATTCAGTCTTCATACAGCAGAAGCGGCCTTTGTGGGTGCGGTGGATGCGGCAGTGCTTTATCAGGAAAATGCAGCCAAAGCCGGTATCCGCATCAAAGTGGTGCGGGAACCCAATGACGGATACTGGAGCAATGTATGGCTGAAAAAACCCTGGTGCGCGGTGTTCTGGGGCGGACGGCCCACCGAAGACATGATGCTCAGCACCGCCTATGCGGACGGTGCCCCCTGGAACGACACCTTCTGGAAACATGAACGTTTTAACAAGCTGCTGGTGGAAGCCCGTGCGGAGCTGAATGAGGAAAAACGGCGGGAAATGTATGTTGAAATGCAGAAAATCATCAGCGATGAAGGCGGCGTGGTGGTTCCCATGTTTGCATCCGACCTTGCCGCTGCCACGGATAAAATCGCACACGGCCCCCTGGCCGTAAACTGGGAACTGGACGGATTCCGCGCCCCGGAACGCTGGTGGTTTGCCTCCTGAGGGATGATCCTCCGGCAAAGCAGAACCCCGCCGCTCCGGAAAAAACCCGGGTTTAGAAAATTTTGAAAAAAATAATCTGCCAAAAGCGGGCCGGGGCGGCGCAGCCCAAACCGGCATTCAGCCGGAAAAAGGGACAGTTTATTTTGGAAAAAGGCCCTTACCATTCTCAGCAGAACGAAAAGTTTTCCCCGGATACGGTTTTACAGTTGTCCCGGAGTGCAAAAATTGTATTTTTGCACTCCTCCGGAAACTTTTCGATCTGCTGATTCTTTGAATATTTTCATTTCAAATCAGATCAAAACGGTGGAGGATTGGAAAAAATTTTACTTTTTCAATGATTGATGCATCGGTAAAAAGTCCAGATTTCAAAAATCTCTATTAATAAAATCAGAGTGTTAATATGTATCAAAACCTAATTTTCGGACTTTTTACAAGACCGTCAAATTTGTTTATGTGAGATAATAATCTTATGAATCCCCTTACGGAAATGATTTTAAAACGCAGCGCATGGGGAATCCTCACCCTTCTGGTCATCTCCCTGCTGATATTTGTCGGAGTGGAGGCGCTTCCCGGTGATCTGGCGGAAGCCGTACTGGGGCAGAATGCCCTGCCGGAAACCGTGGAGGCCTTCCGCAAAGAGTTAAAACTCGACCTGCCGCCCCACATCCGTTATTTTTCATGGTTGGGTGATTTTCTCCGGGGGGATTTCGGCAATTCCCTGGCCAACGGCCGCCCCATTGCCGATCTCATCGGATGGCGGTTTTCCAATTCTCTTTTTCTGGCCTTTATCTCCGCACTGATTGCCATTCCGCTGGCCGTTATTATGGGAATGCTGGCGGCCCTGTACCGGAATACCTGGTTTGACCGGATGATTTCCATATCCACCCTAAGCACAATTTCCTTTCCGGAGTTTTTTGTGGCCTATATTTTCATTGCCCTGCTTTCGGTGCAGATGATTATCTTTCCCAGCATTTCCAATATCAGTGATCAGATGTCTTTTTTTCAGAAACTCAATGCCATTGCCCTGCCCTGCCTGACACTGACAATGGTGGTGCTTGCCCACATGATGCGCATGACCCGTGCGGCCATTATCAGTGTGCTGACCAGTCCTTTTATCGAAATGGCACAGCTCAAAGGACTGACCCGGAGAAGAATTATTGTCCATCATGCTTTTCCCAACGCGCTGTCCCCCATCATTAATGTCATTGTACTGAACCTGGCCTATCTGGTGGTGGGCGTGGTGGTGGTGGAGGTGGTTTTTGTGTATCCGGGACTGGGGCAGCTTCTGGTGGATTCGGTTTCCAAGCGGGATTTGCCGGTGGTGCAGGCCAGCGGGCTGATTTTTGCCGCCACCTATGTTTTTCTGAACCTGGCGGCCGATGTACTGTCAATGATCAGCAATCCAAAGTTGCGAAATCCCCGCTGACCCTTTTTTTTATCCAGCGTTTCACTTGTCTTTATAACACTGTGAAAATGGAACTGCATTTTTTTCAGCACTTTTCGGATATACGAAAAATAATGAATCGGTAAAAAGTCCAAATTTCAAAAATCGCTGTTAACAAAATCAACAGATTAATGTGTATCAAAACTGGTTTTCCAACTTTTTACGAGACCATCAAAAATGGATTCAATAAATTCAGGGGGATGGGTCGAAAAAGTTGATTTCCCCCTGTAATACACTGTCAACATTAAAATGACGGGTATGCAGCACCCCGAAATTTCGCCGGGGCCTATTGCATACGCCCCGGCAGTCATACATCTGATTCATCAGGCTATCTGACCCACTGCCAAATGCAGACTGTTCGGAGCGCAAAGAGAGGAATGCGGGTTTTATCTGTTTTTCAGAAATAATTACCGTCACTATCCTGCATTATTCACAAATTTTACCAGGAACACGGTATCTCATTGATAAATAGATGGATTCATAAAAATGACAAAAAACTCTGTTTTTTGACAATTCCTGAATTTACAGCAGAAACTGTGTTTATGAATCATTCAGGCTATATAGATTTTCAGAAAAATAATTGCAGTTTTTCAAAATGGTATTCAGCATAATTTCAGATAGATAAAAACACCATTTTATGCAATTAATTATCTGAAAAACTATAGTTTCGCATTTTTTTATAAGCATTTGATTTTATTTTAGCCATGAAAAACACGGACGGCTACCGGAAAATGTTTATATCATATTGTTTTTTTTAAATATTTTTTCGTGTATTTTGTGTGTTTCGCGGTTTCCTGTAAAAAAATGCAAAAGTGCAGTTACCGTCAGGAAAAGGACATATGATATTGATACAACTGTTACAAAAATCTCCCTTCAGTGCCAGAATCGGAATGCTGATTATTCTGATTAACATCGGTGCCATGGTTCTGGCCCCCGCCATTGCCCCTTACGGAGAAACCGAGATAGTGGGGGATGTCTGGCTTCCCATGAGTCAGGATCATCTTTTGGGAACGGACCAGCTGGGCCGGGATATGTTCACCCGTATTCTTTACGGTGCGCGCAATACCATTACCGTGGCCCTGCTCATTTCCCTTCTGTCTTTTTTTGTGGGAACCGCGGGCGGTTTTCTGGCAGCCACACTCAAAGGCTGGACAGACCAGATTTTAAGTCGGATTATTGATATCATCATGGCCTTTCCCACCCTGATTTTCGCGCTCATGGTCCTTTCTGTTTTGGGGACATCCATCCCCATCCTGATTGTGGTGATTGCGCTTCTGGATTCCACCCGTGTGTACCGTCTTTCCAGAGCCGTGGCCATGGATATTGAAGTCATGGATTTTGTGGAAGTGGCAAGACTGCGGGGCGAAGGACTCTGGTGGGTCATGCGTCACGAAATCCTGCCCAATGCCATGCCGCCCCTGATTGCCGAATTCGGTCTGCGTTTCTGCTTTGTATTTCTTTTTATCAGTGCCCTGAGTTTTCTCGGTCTGGGCATTCAGCCCCCCACGGCCGACTGGGGGGGGATGGTCCGGGAAAATGCCGGGGCCATTTCCTTTGGCATTATGACACCGCTCTGGCCTGCGGGGGCCATTGCCTTTCTGACCATCGGTGTCAATCTGGTGGTGGACTGGTTTTTGCAAAGAAGCAGTGAGATTCGGAATTAGCGGACTGTCAACAAAGTTTCCTGACATCGCAGAAACGGCTTCCTGCCTTTTCCGGGGCGGCAGACTGCCTCCCCTGCGACGAAATAATTGTTAAGAAATATAATTGACAGTCCAATTAGCGGACTGTCAAATATATTTCTGCACACTCAGAAAAACTGCGGAGGACTGCCAAACTTTCAGTTCGGACTCCCCGGTCCGGACTTTTGAAAAGGGTAAAAAATATATTTGACAGTCCAGTTAGTGATTTGCCAGGGCTACTTTTACGCGTATGCGGAACCTTTCCGGATCTGCAGGGGTGTATTGCATAGGCCCGGTATGAAAGGGCTTCGGAGCCTATGCAATACCCCCCTGCAGGAGCAGTTTACCCCCGTATTTTAAAGTTGACAGAACATTAGGGAAACGGAAAAAGCAAACCGTTTTCGGGAAGGCACCTGCGGGAGTTCTTTAAGAAATGAGTCCGAAATAAACTGCCCCTTTTATTTTGCTGAGCCATTGAAAAACGGTTTTTCCTGTTTTCAAAGGGGAAAGTTGTTTCATACCGGTTTCCGGCAAAGGAAATGATAATGATGGATGATAATGATGGATAATACTGACAATATATTGGAAATGAAAAATATCCGGATACAGGGGCTGGAAAGTGATCAGTGGAAACCGGTTATCAAAGGCATTGATCTGCATCTGAGACGGGGGGAAGTGCTGGGTCTGATCGGTGAATCCGGGGCAGGCAAATCCACCCTGGGACTGGCCGCCATGAACTACACCCGTACCGGATGCAAAATTGTCGGAGGCAGTATTGTGTTTGACGGCATGGAACTGACAGAAATGTCTGCTGCGGAAAGAAGAAAACTGCGGGGTGCGCGTATCGCGTATGTTGCCCAGAGTGCAGCGGCCTCTTTTAATCCCGCGCACCGGCTGATTCACCAGTTTGCAGAGCTGCCGGTACAGCATGGGGTTATGTCTTATGAAGAAGCGGAAAAAAAAGCAATAGAACTCTACCGCCGTCTGGATCTGCCGGAGCCGGAAAAAATCGGCTACCGTTATCCCCATCAGGTTTCAGGCGGTCAGCTGCAGCGGGCCATGGTGGCCATGTCCATGTCCGCGGATCCCGATATTATCATTTTTGATGAACCCACAACCGCCCTGGATGTCACCACACAGATTGAAGTGCTTTCCGCAATTAAGGATGTCATCAAAGAAAAAAACACGGCGGCCATATATATCACCCATGATCTGGCGGTTGTGGCGCAGGTGGCGGACAGGATTATGGTGCTCCGTTACGGCAGTCTGGTGGAAGAAGGGGAGGCCAGGGAGCTGCTGGACAACCCCAAAGAAGAATATACGCGGGATCTTCTTTCTGTCCGCACTTTGAGAAAACAGTCTGACGTGGAAGAAAAAAAACAGAATGCCATTCTGGAAATTCAGAATGTGTCGGCGGCCTATGCCGACGGAAACCCTGTTGTGCAGGAGATTGATCTGGTCATTTCCCGCAAAAAAACCGTTGCGGTTGTGGGGGAATCCGGCAGCGGAAAAACAACCCTGTCCAGAGTGATAACCGGTCTTCTGCCGCCCTATGAGGGAAAAATCATTTTTGACGGAAAGGAGCTGTCCCCGGATCTCAAATCCAGAGACTTTGAGATTCTCCGGCGGATGCAGATGATTTACCAGATGCCGGATGTGGCCTTAAATCCCAGGCAGAAGATCAGAAAAATTATCGGGCGGCCCCTGGATTTTTATTTCCGTATGCGCGGTAAAAAGCGGAAAAACCGCATTGCGGAGCTGCTGCAGATGGTGGAGCTGCCGGAAAAGTATATGGATCGATATCCTTCGGAATTATCCGGAGGTGAAAAACAGAGAATCTGTATTGCACGGGCACTGGCCGCAAATCCGGACCTGATCATCTGCGACGAAATCACCTCTGCCCTGGATCAGCTGGTTGCCGAAGGGGTGCTGCAGCTGCTGCAGAAACTGCAGAACGAGCTGGAAGTATCCTATTTCTTTATCACCCATGATTTGGCAACGGTGAAAGCCATTGCCGACGAAATCATTGTTATGCTCAAAGGCCGTATTGTGGAACAGGGAGCCAAAAAAGAAATTCTGAAACCGCCCCATCATGAATATACAGAACTGCTTTTATCTTCTGTACCGGAAATGGACCCGGACTGGCTGGATAATCTTCTGGAAAAACGGGAGGCCACCTGACGCGGTTCCGCAGCTCCGGAATATCTGTTCCGCAGCTGCTGCAGGGGCAAGCCCGTTTTCCCAGGGGCAGCAGATCGAAAAGTTTCCCCCGGATACGGTTTTACGGCTGTCCCGGAGTGCAAAAATTGTATTTTTGCACCGCCGCATCTCCCGGTTGCCCCATGCAAAAATACAATTTTGACGATCTCGTAAAAAGTCGGAAAATCAGGTTTTGATACATATTAATCTGCTGATTTTATTAACAGCGTTTTTTGAAATTTGGACTTTTTACCGATTCATCAATTTTTGCACTCCTCCGGAAACTTTTCGATCTGCTGAGTGGGTCAAATCCCTTGAGGGAGGGGAGTCTTAAGGCAACAACATTGCCCCCGGGGGGATTTTCAACGGATTTGACCCACTGCCCCCGTTTTTTTTTGATATTCCGGCAGCCACCGCAGAGACGCAGGACTGTGATCTCTGCGCAGCGTATCCGGAAGGCGGATTTTTAGATTGTGTCCTGTGATAATTGAAAAGACCCTGCGTCCGTCTGTTAATGCACTGATTCTGAAACGGATCGGATAATTTTCTGAATCATTTGCAAAAGCCCGGCGGATAAGACTTTTCAGTCAGGGCAGGACACTAATGATTTTTACAGTTTTTTTGATAATCTGATCCGCCTTTTTAAACAAACCCATAAATGTGAAAAAGGAGAATGGAAATTGAAAAAATTTGCAATTATTTCGATGCTGGTACTTATGATAATTCCTTCAACGCTCTTTGCAGCGGAAGCAGAAAGCTGCAAAGAAGTTCGTTTTTCCGATGTGAACTGGACCGACATCACATCCACCACTGCCCTGACTTCTCTGGTACTGGAAGGCCTGGGTTATAAAACCAAAACCCATGTGCTGGCCGTGCCGGTTACATTTACCAGTCTCAAAAACAATGATATTGATGTGTTTCTGGGACTGTGGATGCCCAGCATGACAGCGGACATCAAACCATACCGGGAAGACGGCTCCGTTGAAACTGTCCGGGCCAATCTGAAAGGTGCGAAATATACCCTGGCCGTACCCAAATATGTCTATGACGCGGGAGTGAAAACTTTCGCGGATATTGCCAAACATAAAGATAAATTCGAGGGTAAAATATACGGCATTGAACCGGGAAATGACGGCAACCGCCTCATCCGGAGCATGATAGACAAAGATGCATTCGGTCTGAAAGACTGGAAACTGGTGGAATCCAGCGAGCAGGGGATGCTGAGTCAGGTGAAACGGGCCGAACGCAGAAAAGAGTGGATTGTATTTCTGGGCTGGGAACCCCATCCCATGAACAGCAATTTTGAGCTGACCTATCTGGCGGGCGGCGATGACTATTTCGGCCCTGATTTGGGGGGAGCCACCGTATACACCACTGTCCGCAAAGGCTATGCAGCAGAATGCCCCAATGTGGGAAAACTGCTGAATAATCTGGAGTTTACGCTGTCTATGGAAAACCGGGTCATGGGAATGATTCTGGATGAAGGCATGGAACCGGCAAAAGCTGCAGAAAAATGGCTCAAAGCCAACCCCGCAGTGCTGGACAAATGGCTGGATGGAGTGACAACAGTGGACGGGAAGGAAGGGCTTCCGGCTTTGAAAAAGTATTTGGGATTGTAGAATATCAGGGAGTCAGGAGTTTTCCGGGGGCAGGGTTGCTGAAATCAGAAACCGGCAAACTTTTGAATGCATATTCAAACCTAAATTGAGCGGTTCTCAGACCTGAAAATGATTTCCGATCGGAAATATCAGGGGCTCAGCGGTTTCCGGCTCTTCACCCGCCGGGTGAAAAGCGTAAAACAGGCAAAGTTCCGCTTATCGGACATTCAGCCGGTTTATCTGAATAAAAACCGCTCAATTCAGGTCAAAATCAATCAAAAATTCATCAGGTTAAAATCTATATCCCGAATTCAGACTTCCGGATGCTGACTCCTGAATTCTGAATTATTCCCGAAAGGAGAAATTATGAACAAAATTATCGCACTCTGGACACATCCCCGATCTGTTTCCACTGCTTTTGAGCGGGTAATGATGGAGCGGGGAGATTTGCATATTCTGCATGAACCCTTTTCCTATTTTTACTATGTGCAGCACCAGGACAAGGCATCCATCCCCCAGGAATTTGTGGATCCGGATCATCCCACCGCCTATCCGGAAATCAAGACCCATATCCGGAATTCTGCGGAAAAACAGTCTGTTTTTTTTAAAGATATGTGCTCCCACTGCTATGAGGAGCTGGCAAAGGATGATGCTTTTCTGGCAATTATGGCAAATACTTTTCTTATCCGGGACCCGGCCAAGGCCATTGCCTCTTATTATGCCATGAATGAAAATGTAACTCTGGATGAAATCGGGATGGAGCAGCTGGCAGGTATTTTCAAACGGGTATCGGCCATCAGCGGCAAAACCCCCATTGTGGTGGATGCCGATGATCTGGAAGACAATCCCGACGGCATTATCAGAGCCTACTGCCAGGCTTTGGACATTCCTTTTATCCCCGAAGCCATGACATGGAAAGTAGAACACAAAGGGGAGTGGGACATCTGGAAAGAATGGCATAAAGACGCAGCCAAAAGCACGGGCATTACAAAGAATATGGAAACATTTGAAGTGACGGTGGAAAACAGCGCGCATCTGCGGAAATACTATGATTATCACCTTCCCTTTTACCAGAGCATGTACAAGCACCGTATCCAACCGGCCTGACAGGTGATGATATGAATTATGTACCGGAATTTCTGACCCATAAAATCCCCATCGGTAAATGGGTGCAGGTTTTTGTGGAATATCTGACAGATCATTTTGACAATGAATTCCGTCTGTTTTCCGATGGACTGGAATGGATTATTCAGGAGAGTATCCGTATGCTGGGGGCTGTTCCGCCCCTGATGCTGATTGCGCTGCTGGGAATCTGTGTCTGGTTTCTGCACCGGAACTGGAAAATTACCGCCGGAGTCATGCTTTCGCTGCTCTTTATCCTGAATCTGGGTTATTGGGAACGGACGGTGGAAACCGTGACCCTGGTTCTTTTTGCCACCGGTATTTCAGTGTTTTTCGGTGTTCCTCTGGGAATTCTTGCCGCCCATCACCGCTGGCTGTTCACTGTCATGCGGCCGGTGCTGGATCTAATGCAGACCATTCCGACCTTCGTGTACCTGATTCCCACCCTGATGCTTTTCGGATTGGGGATGGTTCCGGGGCTGATTTCCACTGTCATATTCGCCATTCCCGCGCCCATCCGTCTGACCTATCTGGGCATTACAGGTGTTCCCGGAAATCTGATTGATGCAGGCAAGGCATTCGGGGCCTCCCGTATGCAACTGCTGATGAAAGTGGAGCTGCCCCACGCCCTGCCGACAATTATGGCCGGGCTGACCCAGTGTATTATGCTTTCTCTTTCCATGGTTGTTATTGCCGCGCTGGTGGGGGCCGACGGTTTGGGAAAACCGGTCATCCGTGCCCTGAATTCCGTTAATATTGCGCAGGGGTTTGAAGCCGGTCTGGCCATTGTCATCGTAGCCATTGTTTTGGATCGTATGCTCAAACAGCCGGAAACCGGTGCGGCCGGTTCCAACTGATGGTAGTGGGTCAAATCCGTTGAAAAAGACTCCCCTCCCCTGACCCCTCCCGCCGGGGGAGGGGAATATTCGGAACAACGGATTTGACCCACCACCCAACTGATTTCAAAAAAGGCATAACTCCCAACCCCAAGCCTTTTCACAAAGGAAAAAATGGACGTACTTCAGTTTAAAAATGTGGATGTAATCTTCGGACCTGCCCCGGATGCCGCCGCCGCCATGCTGGACAGGGGCGCGCAACGGGATGAAATTTTTTCAAAAACCCGGAATCTGGTGGCGGTTCACAATGCCAGTCTGACAGTGGAAGAGGGGCAGATCTGTGTGCTGATGGGCCTGTCCGGTTCCGGAAAATCCTCTCTGCTGCGCTGCGTCAACGGGCTGAACAAAACCAGCCGCGGGCAGGTGCTGATCCGGGACGGAGATGAATATGCGGATATCTCCTCCTGTGACCGGGCGACACTGCACCGTCTGCGCACAGAAAGGATATCCATGGTTTTTCAGAATTTCGCGCTCATGCCCTGGCGCACTGTACGGGAAAATGTGGGATTCGGTCTGGAACTCAGCGGCATTTCCAAACAGGAACAGGAGGATATTATCCGGGACAAACTGGCTCTGGTCCGTCTGGAAGAATGGGGAGATAAATACCCTTCCGAACTTTCCGGCGGAATGCAGCAAAGGGTGGGGCTTGCCCGCGCACTGGCAACTGATGCGGATATTCTGCTTATGGATGAACCTTTTTCCGCGCTGGATCCCCTCATCCGGGAGCATCTGCAGGATGAACTGCTGCAATTGCAGAGTGAACTGAAAAAAACCATTGTCTTTGTCAGTCACGATCTGGATGAGGCCCTGAAACTGGGGTCCCTCATCGCGATTATGGAATCGGGCCGGATTGTGCAGGCCGGAAGTCCCGAAGAAATTGTCTCCAACCCCGTCAACGATTATGTGCGGCAGTTTGTGGCTTCCATGAATCCCCTGAAAGTGCTGAGCTGCGCCTCTCTCATGCGTCCGGTTTCGGATCTGCCGCAGCCGGAAGAGGAAAACAATGCCCGCGCGCTGGATGAAGAGCATAATATCGTCTGCACCTTTGATGCCAAAGGACGGCTGAAACGCGTAACCAAAGACGGTTCGGAAATTTCTCTGGTTCCCTTCCGGGAAGACCTGGATATCCGCTCCCTGCCCGGCAATGTGATGGTCAGTGCGGACAGTGAAACCCCCATGCGCGCAGCCGTGGAAATAAACCATGTGTTCGGGCTGCCCATGCCCGTGACAGACAAGGTCGGAAGACTCATCGGTGTGGTGGGAACCCAGGAAATCTTCAGCGGAATACTGCGGGAAGAGGAGTGATACAGTGCCCTGTCAGTTTTTGAATGACGGTTTATGTTACTCTGCAGGGGCGTACTGCATAGGGCCCGAAGCCGCCCATGCCGGGCGTATGCAGTAGGCCCTGCAGATAATGTCACCCGTCATTTTAATGTTGACAAAGCAATCGTTTATTTATTGGAATTGCTATAATAGGGTTCTCAGCGCTCTTTCCCCGGCAAAAAACGCCCTTTATTTACTTTCCCGCTCCCGGCTTACACAGTAAATCCCTTTTCCTGCAAATCCCGGCCGGAAGCAGAGATTATCGGACAGGCATTCGGCTTTGCGGCGGTCTCCTTCTTTCCACCGCCGGATAAGATGCGGCTCCCGGATCAGGGGGCGGCTCATGGAAAGATAATCGGCAGTTCCGCTTTCCACCATTTCTTCTGCAATTTCAAAAGAGCGAATACCTCCCACCAGAATAATCGGCAGGGAGATTTCCTTTTTGAAACGCAGGGCATCTTCCCGGAAATAGGCCTCTTTTTCCGGGGATTTGATGCCCATACGGGAAGGGGACATTTTGGGACTGGTAAGCAGACCGCCGCTGAGTTCTATGGCATCCACCCCGGCCGCAGCCAGCATTTTGGCAGCGGTCAGGGAATCATCTGCTTCCAGGCCATTTTCAGTAAAATCCCTGCAGTTGAGTTTTATCAGCAGGGGATAATCCTTTCCCACTGTCTCCCGCAAGGCTTTGCAGATTTCCACATGAATGCGGCAGCGATTTTGTATCTCCCCGCCGTATTCATCTTCACGGCGGTTAAAATAGGGGGAAAGAAACTGACTGAGCAGATAACCGTGGGCAGAATGAATCTGTACTCCGTCAAATCCGGCTTCTTTTGCCCGTGCCGCTGCATCCGCAAAAGAGGAAACCAGGGTCTGTATATCCGCCTTTGTCATTTCTTTTCTGGGAGATTCTGCCAGTCCTTCAAAAAGGGAAGGCACCCGGGGCCTTTTTTTCAGCAGATGTTCCGCTGCAAAATTGCCCGCATGGGCCAGCTGCATCACAATTTTCCCGCCTTTTTCATGTACCGCATCTGTCATATCTTTGAGCGCGGGGACAAGTTCATCTTTGTACACACCCAACTGCAAAGGCGTGGCCTGCCCTTCGGGCAGGATATAGGTATGGCCGGAGATAATCAGTCCCACCCCGCCTTCGGCCAGTCCGATCATCATTTTTTTCAGTTCCGGACTCACGCCCCCGTCTTCCGCGGCCAGTCCCTCCCATGTGGCGGAACGGACAAAACGGTTTTTCAGTTCCAAATTTCCGATTTTCGTACTTTCAAACAATATACTCATATTTTCCTCCTCGCTTCCGGTGTTTTCACAATCTACAGACTCCCGAAAAGATGCTTTATTCCACCCTTCGGGCTTTCAGGATTCTCTCTGAATTTTTATCTATAACAATATCAGTCATTCGGACTTATTACTGTCCGATGCAATTTTACAGTAACTGCCACATCCCCGATATTTGCAAACCATCCCCCGGAATACAGGCATATACCATTACTTAAAAGATTTCCGGTTACCGCATTTCCCGAAAGTACTGCGTACATGAATTTTTCCTCTGCCGGATACCCCGAAATGTTTTAAGTATCGGTATATGCATGCTTTTGTAAAATATTTACTGTGGTAAGACATAGGGAGGGAATCCTTTCATTTTTAATAATAATAGGACTTACGCAGTTGAAATATAATCTGCTGTTTTTATTGACTGTCAATTTTTAAGGCACATAATAAATTCAAACAGTTAAAATTCAACTGCGTAAGTCCTAAATAAATAAAAGAATATCAGGTTAATAATATTTATTCATAATATATCATGCTGAATCTGATAGCGATTGTAATGATATATCTAAAAAATATAAAAAGACATACAAACCGCCATATATTCAGAAATCAGTAAAAATATCAATCATAAATTACTGATATAAAGACAATATTAATTTGAACCCACAGTATCCGGGAGAGTGTTAATGCGAATTATATCAGAATAATTATTCTAAAATAAAATTGATGAATCGGTAAAAAGTCAGATTTTTGAAAATCGCTGTCAGTAAAATCAGCAGATTACTGTGTATCAAAACCTAATTTTCTGACTTTTTACGAGATCATCAAAATTAATTCAGCCAAATATTTATTCTTTCTTCAGGATTGAAATCCATTGAACTGAACAGATTCCGGCTGCCGGATTTCATCATACCACACTTCTGTTGAATAAATGCCGCTGAAATGCTATGCTCAGTGCCGTTTCCTTAAGCAGAGAATCCCCCTCCTCCGGCCCCTCCCTGAGGAAGGGGAGTCTTAAGGGACCCGGTAAGAAATAAATCCTCCGGAAATATCCTGCGGATAAACAGAAACTGTGCATTCCGTCCCCCAATCAGATGAAACGGGGCAGTTATTTTTTGCTGAGTGCCTAAGGAAACGGCATTGATGCTATAGATTTTCAGAAAAATAATTGCAGTTTTTCAAAATGGTATTCAGCATAATTTCAGATAGATAAAAACACCATTTTATGCAATTAATTATCTGAAAAACGGGTGGGGCCTCAATATGATGTTAACATCTATAATTGGCAACTACAATAATATTGTAATATTTTTGGTGGTTATATTTCAAAGCTATACAATTTGCTGAATTGTTATAAATTTGAACATAATTTAATATTTCCATCTGATTTTATTTGAAATATTGTTGTTACATAATATTGGGGCCACACCCTGAAAAACTATATGCTGACAGGCAGATAATACAAACACGGGAGAAAAACATGAAATTCCCTTACGGCATATGCGATTTCCGCAAAATCACCACCAAAGGCTATTTTTACTGCGACCGCAGCGATAGGATTCCCCTGCTGGAGAGAGCGGAATACATGCTGTTTCTGCGCCCCCGCCGATTCGGCAAAAGCCTGCTGCTTTCCATGCTGACCAATTATTATGATGTGGCGAAAAAAGACGAATTTGACACCATGTTCGGAAAACTGAAAATCGGACAGAATCCCACGGAACTGCGGAACAGTTACTTTATCCTGAAATGGGATTTTTCCTGTGTGGATCCCACGGGAACAGCGGCGGATATAAAAAAAGGACTCTGGAACCATATCAATTCCCGGATAAAGGGATTTATCCGCTACTATGAAAATTTTGATCTTCACGGGATCGAAGTGAATCCGGACGATGTACTGACGAGTATTGATTCCCTGATATCGGCCGTCCGGATGACCGCTTATCCCATCTATCTTCTCATTGATGAATACGACAATTTCGCCAACCGGGTCATGATGGGGGTTCAGAGAGACAGTCAGGAAATGTATGAGGCTCTGGTGCATGAGGCCGGTCCGCTGCGGACCCTGTTCAAGACTGTAAAGGCATCAGCTTCGGAATCCCTGTTTGACCGGATTTTTATCACCGGTGTCTCACCGGTGGTCATGAGTGATATCACCAGCGGATACAATATTGCGGAAAACATCTACCTTAGGCATCAGTTCAATGATATCTGCGGCTTTTCAGAAAAAGAAATCGGAGAGGCTCTGAAAAGAGTTTCACAGGGATGCGGTCTTTCCGAAAGTACAGCAGGAGAAGCCCTGGAACTGATGAAAACCTACTATAACGGATACAGATTCTCACCCAAAGCGGATAAATTTGTATATAATCCCACATTATCCATGTATTTTCTGAAATATCTGTATGAAGACTGCGAATATCCCAGAAATATGCTGGATGCAAATCTGGCCACGGACGATGCCAAACTGGATTATATCGCACAGGTTTCCGCGGGAAGGCAGATGCTTCTGGAACTGCTGCGGGAGGACCGGAAAGTAAGTGTCTCTGATATCAGTGACCGCTTCGGCATCCGGGAAATGCTGAGGGAGGAAAGGAAAAACCATGAATTCATGGTCTCCTTTCTGTATTATTTCGGTGTGCTGACCATAAAGGGCGAGGAACCTGACGGCAGAATCTCCCTGAAAATCCCCAACCTGGTCATCCGGGGACTGTATGCGGACCGCATCTGCGAAATGCTGCTGCCCGACCCCGCAATCAGGGATGAGGGAAAAAATGCGGCCAGACAGCTATATGAGAAAGGAGACATGGAACCCGTATGCGTTTTTATCGAAAATCATTATTTCAGGGTTTTCGGCAACCGGGATTACAGATGGGCCAATGAACTGACCGTAAAGACGGCCTTTCTCACCCTGCTTTACAATGATATTCTGTATATTATGGATACGGAAAGCGAAATTGACCGCCGATATGCGGACCTGACCATGATCATCCGGCCCGACATGCGGCGTTTCACCATTCTGGATATTCTCATTGAATTCAAGTTTGTACCATTGAAGGAAAGCGGGCTGAGCGGGGAAGAGGCCCGGAAACTCACAGCGGAAGAACTGCGGCATCTGCCGTCCGTGCACAAACAGATGGAAGATGCAAAAAAGCAGGTGGAAGATTACGGGAAAGTGCTGGAAAAAAGGTTCGGCAATCTCCGCCTGCGGAAATTTGCGGTGGTGTCCCTGGGCTTTGAACGTCTGCGGTGGGCGGAAGTCTGAACAGTTATCAGTGAACATGTAATGATAGTGGGGCAAATCGGTTGATGCCATTAATATCCGGGTGTAAGGGCGTATTGCATACGCCCTGCATGATCGGCTTCAGGGCGTATGCAATACGCCCCTGCAGAAAAAATCAACGGATTTGACCCGGCACCCATGTAATGCAGGATAGTCTTTGAGAACGGAGTGCGAAAATTATTTTTCGCCCGCGCTCCGAAGGAGCGTGTGCGAAAAACCGCTTCACTTCTTACCTTTCACACTCAGCGTTCTCCCGTAAATCGCTTCAATCACCTTTATCTGATCACCCGGATAAAACAGCCCCCTCCGCCGTCCCCGGATGTTTCTCCCCCACTGCCGGAGGCTTCATTTTCCGAAGTGTCCAATACCCCCGGCGGCATGGGCGGGGATTCCCCGTTTCCTGTCCGGGCCCTGCGGGAAGAGGGGCTTTTGACAATGTTTCCGCCGCGGCGGGCGGACAGGGTTCCGGTCTGCCCCGGCGGATACCCCTTATCCGCGGGGAAACGCAGCCATATGTTTCCCTGCCGTGCCCGCACCCAGTATCCCTTTCCGCTTTCCATGATTTCCGTATCCGGGGAGTATCCGTCTCCCCTCCACTGCC
Source organism: Desulfobacteraceae bacterium (assembly GCA_011390755.1). GTDB lineage: Bacteria > Desulfobacterota > Desulfobacteria > Desulfobacterales > Desulfococcaceae > JAABRU01. Next base: position 26,912 of record JAABRU010000091.1, read on the forward strand.
AGAGATATATGTTTATGTAAGGATTGTCTTCGGGCAGCTCCCCTACTGCCAACGTTTCACACCCGGAACCGCCGATGACGACTTCCACATCATGCCAGAAAAAATCCGCACTGCCCGGAACACCGGCCATGTTCCAGCCCTCGCCTGTAAGCGGATTATACGCGAGACGGATATCCGCATCCTCCTCCAATGTGACCGGCACACCGATCTGCGGGATTTCCAGCCCGTTTCTGGCAAGAAACCAGTATGAGCGCCCCGGCAGAAATGCCAGTTCCGGGCCGTATTCGGTATATTCCCCGCTTTCCGTATCAAATTCGCCGATGCGGAAATATTTTATATCGTAATTCCCACCGATTTCTTCCGACAGCACACGGGAGGCTGCGGGATTTTCACTCCAGAAGGGAAAGGTAATCATGCGGTAATCGGATATTTCCGTACCCGGTTCCACCCAAATACTTTCCTCCCTGATCTTTTCTCCCACGATGAGGGTCTGTTCTTCCGACCAGGATATTTTCCCGCTTCCGGAATCACGGAATCCGGCTTTCCAGCGGTAGATCATGCCGGGCAGCAGTCCGCTTACCGTAAATTCTGTGAGGTCGGCGGAAGAAGTGTGCTGTATCAGGGATTGGCCGCAGGGATCCGCACTTTTGTATATCATCCACACAGTTTCCAGGTGACTGTCGCCTTCGGCATCGGAAAAAGGGGCCGTCTGCAGTGTCACTGTGCCGTCCGGATAAATCTTTGTATCCTCTCCGTCCGCAGGCTGCGGGGGGGAGGGAGGTTCATTGCCTTCGCAGTCGGGGATGCCGTCCCCGTCCCTGTCTGTATCTTCTGTCCCGCAACCGCAGACACCCGGTGCTGTTTTAAAAGGATCATCCGGACATCCGTCTTTGCAGTCGGGGATGCCGTCCCCGTCCCTGTCCGTATCCGCCGTTCCGCAGCCGCAGACACCTTCTTCGCTTTTGCCGGGATCATCCGGGCACCCGTCTTTGCAGTCGTAAATGCCGTCCCCGTCCCTGTCCGTATCCGCCACTCCGCAGCCGCAGATTCCTTCTTCACTTTTGCCGGGATCATCCGGGCACCCGTCTTTGCAGTCGTAAATGCCGTCCCCGTCCCTGTCTGTATCCGCCACTCCGCAGCCGCAGATTCCTTCTTCGCTTTTGCCGGG
>JAABRU010000253.1 GCA_011390755.1 Desulfobacteraceae bacterium
CCATTTTTTCTGGTTCCCAAGCTCCGGCTTGGGAACCGGGGGCCCGGAAGCTCCTGCTTCCCGCTGCGGTTACGGCAGGCGTGAGCCTGCCCCCCTGCGTTCCCAAACAGGAGTTTGGGAACGAGTGGTAAATGGTCAGTTTATTTAAAACCGATTCCTAAATAAATTATGCGATGCCCAACCCTAATTTTTAGCTCTGACAAAGCACTACAATGAAAATACGGGATAATTTTTTATCAGATTCGGATTGTCTGACTTCTTTGCGGCAAAGGGGAAGAGCATCAGGTTCATTATCATATTGACAAGATCGGAATAGTTCTTCATAAATGCTTTGCTTCGGATCTGTTTTCCGGATTGATTAGACAGTAAAAAAACCTTTGCCGGGAACGGATGCTGCTGATTAAGGTCGGAGGAGTGCCGAACTTACAGTTTGGCAGGCTGAAATTATTCAGAAAAAGATCTGCCAAACTGTAAGTTCGGCACTCCGGTTTTTCTTAAGGCAGCAGTATTGCCCCTGACCCCTCCCGCCGGGGAAGGGGAATTTCAAATCAACCGGTTTGACCCACTACCGAAAAATGGAATCAGGAAAAAAATGAACAGAATCGGACGGAAGAAAGGAGAATTCCGTATGTTTTCCGCATTTATCTGGGGAATGATTATTTATGGTGTTTACTGCGGACTTCTTTTTGCTTTTCAGCGGCAGATGATATTTCCGAAAGATATGGCTCAAATACCGGAGGAATATCCGCCCGATATTCCGGGACTGGAAATTATATGGGTGGAAACCGGGGAAGAAAAAGCGGAAGGCTGGTATATTCCGCCGCCGCCCGGAAGTCCCCTCCCTGCTCCTTTGATCATCTTTGCCCACGGAAATGCGGAACTCATTGATTACTGGCCCGATGAATTTTCGGCTTTCACAAAGATGGGCATGGCAGTGCTGCTGGCAGAATATCCGGGATACGGACGATCCCGTGGTAATCCCGGTCAGGAAAGCATCCTCCGATCATTTACGGCCCTGTATGATAAAATAACAGAGCACAAAGAGATAGATTCTTCCCGTATTGTGCTCATGGGACGTTCTCTCGGCGGCGGAGCCGTTTGCAGTCTGGCCGATGTCCGGCCCTCTGCCGCACTGATTCTGATGTCATCTTTTATCAGCATCCGCTCTTTTGCCAAAAGTTACCTGGTTCCCGCATTTCTGGTACGCGATCCTTTTGACAATCTTCGTGTTGTGCGGAAATACCGGAATCCTGTTCTCATTATTCACGGAGTCCGGGATGAAGTGATACCCTATTCCCATGGCAAAGAACTGTATGCTGCCGCGCCCAATGGGAAAATGATCACATATCAATGCGGTCACAATGACTGCCCGCCCAATCGGCGAATCTATGAAGAAGATTTGAAAAAATTTTTTCTGGAAACCGGGATAATTCAGCACAAATCAGCCACGAATGACACGAATCTGCACCAATCGCACAAACCATAATTCGTGCTGTTCGTGGCTGTAATATTAACTTTTCTGCCTTATAGTACAGATGAACTGTTTGGTATGAAACATTTCAGCCACGAATGACACGAATCTGCACCAATCGCACAAACCATAATTCGTGCTGTTCGTGCTATTCGTGGCTGTCATCCCGGATCGAAAACTTTCCCCCGGATGCGGTTTCATAACTTTCCCGGACTGCGGAAAATTTTCGGTTTGCTGAACGCAGAGAAGCACCGTGTAAATCTGTTACGGAAAATGGCGGATTTTCTGACAGTTTTTTAAAATACAAAAATGAAACTGCTCATGCAGCAGCATTCCACAGAAAAGAGAATACATTATGATCGGAATTATCGGTTTCGGACGTTTCGGTAAACTCATGGCCGCTTATCTGGCAAAGGATTTTGCGGTAAAGATTTATAACAGAAGTGACAAGGCTTCTGAAATACGGGAGATCGGTGCAGTTCCCGCTGATTTGGCAGATGTATGCGCCCAGAAGGTCGTCATACTGAGTGTGCCTATTTCAAAAATGCAGGAATATTTACAAAACATTTCTCCCCTGCTCCGAAAAGATGCTGTGGTCGCGGATGTCTGTTCGGTAAAAGTTTATCCTCTGCAATGGATGAAAGAACTGCTGCCGGAAACAGTATCCATTCTGGCAAGCCATCCCATGTTCGGCCCGGACAGTGCAGCGGATTCCCTGCACGACCGGAAAATTGTTCTCTGCCGGGAAAGAATGGATGATGCCCGCTATGAAAAAATCAAATCCTGGATGACTGCCAAAGGCATGATCGTCATTGAAAGCACTGCGGAAGAACATGACCGGCAGATTGCCGTCAGCCTTTCCCTGACCCATTTTATCGGCAGATCCCTGGAAGAATTCGGTGCGAAGGAACTGATTATAGATACCGAAGGTTACAAACGTCTGCTCCATATTCTGGGGGTTGTGAGCCATGATACCTGGCAGCTGTTTTCGGATATGAACCGCTATAATCCCTATGCCAAAGAAAAACGGGAAGCCTTTATGCGGGCCATGCAGCAGACAGAGGAGAAACTGAAATCATAAAAATCGGATGTGCATTGTGTTTCTGTAGTATAATATTTTGATTTTTATTTATATAATACTTCAGATTCCTCTTCCGTTCCATGCGCGGGGGAAAATCTTTTTTACATTTCAGCATTTTTCGCTTATACTTATCATGATTTACCCGGACAGCTTTGTCAGCCGCTGTCCCCGGTACCCGGCGCGGGGATACGGAGATAAACCGCCCTGCGTCCGTGCAGTGTTTTTATGATATTTTATTAAATAATTATTAGCAGATATATAAGGTGAAAAAGAATGACAGAACACGAACAGATTGAATTTGATGTGCTGTTTGTCGGCGGCGGTCCGGCCGGTCTGGCCGGGGCCATCCGCCTGATGCAGCTGGCAAAAGAAGAAAAGCGGGAAATTGAAGCGGCCCTCATTGAAAAAGGGGCGGAAATCGGCTCCCATGCCCTGAGCGGGGCTGTGCTGAATCCCGTAGCCCTGAAAGAACTGATTCCCGATTACCGGGAAAAAGGATGCCCCATAGAGGCCGATGTCCGGGATGACGAATTTTACTATCTGGCACCGGACCGGCATTATCCCATTCCCTTTGTCCCCCGTTATATGCACAACAGAGGATTTCATATCATCAGTCTTTCCGCATTCTGCCGCTGGCTGGGCGAAATTGCCGAAGAAATGGGGATCAATATCTTTCCCGGTTTTGCCGGAAAAAAAGTGCTGTACGGTCCGGACGGAAAAACCGTTGCCGGTGTCCGCACCGGTGACAAAGGGCTGGATAAAGAGGGAAATGCCAAAGGAAACTTTGAGGCCGGATACGATCTTATTGCCAAAATCACGGTGTTCGGCGAGGGGGCCAGGGGCAGTCTGATGAAAGAAATGGACAGGGAAACCGGGATTTTTTCCGGAAAAATGCCCCAGCTGTTTGAAACCGGGATTAAAGAGGTCATTGCATTGCCGCAAAAGAATTATTTCACAGCCAGCCGGGGAAATGATCTGCATTTTATGGGATATCCCCTGGGATTTGATACACCCGGCGGCGGATTTATTTATGAAATGCAGAAAAACCGGATTGCCATCGGTTATCTCACTGCCCTGTGCTATGAAAACCCCCGCACGGATCCCTATGAAGAGTTCCTGAAATTCAAACAGCACCCCTTTGTGGCCGATATTATTAAAGATGGAAAAGTGCTGGAGCAGGGGGCACGCACCGTTTCCACGGGCGGATATTTTTCCATGCCCAAACTGGCAGCGGACGGGGCCATGTTCATCGGGGGCGCGGCAGCCATGCACAACACGCCCGGACTCAAAGGCATCCATATTTCCATGAAATCCGGAATGCTGGCGGCAGAGGCTGCTGTGGATGCATTGAAAAGGGGAAAATTCGAGAGGGAAAGTCTGGCCGCATATCCGGAAAAATTTGAAAAAAGCCGGGCCAAAACTGAAATGTACGAAGGCCGGAATTTTGCCCAGGGACTGTCCAAAAAAGGAATTCTGAAACTGCTGTATCTGGGTTCCCAGTATTTCACACAGGGACGGGGGGTGCGGGATTTTATGCCTGCAGAAGCAGACAGTTCCACCCTCAGGCCCCTCAAAACCAGTCCTGTGCTTTACAGTGTTGATCCCAAATCCATAGACAATGTGCTGCATGTGGACAAACTGACCGGTGTGTATCTGTCCAAAACCATGCACCGGGAAGATCAGCCCTCCCACCTGATTATCCACGACAAAGATGTATGTGTGCAGAAATGCTATCCTCTGTACGGAAGTCCATGTACCAGATTCTGCCCCGGCAATGTATATGAAATCGAAACAGAAGAAGCGCAGCCCCGGCTGAAACTGAACCCTTCCAACTGCCTGCACTGCAAAACCTGTGATATCAAAGATCCTTTTGCCAATATCACCTGGACCTGTCCCGAAGGCGGGGAAGGTCCGGAATACCGGACAGTCTGACAGTTTCCGGGCAGGAAAAATATTTTTCTGTCCGGAAATTCAAAAACCAGGTCATGAAAAGGAGAATTTTATATGGCAGTCATTACAAAATATATCATTGTCAGAAACGGTGTGGAACTGGGGCAGGTATTTGATGATAAAAAAGACGCGGAAATTTATGATAAAATGCTGGATGCAGCGGACAGTCTGGCAGAACTGATCAAAGAAAGCGGGCTGATTTCCGATGAAAAAATCATAGAAGAACTGTCTGTCTTTCTTGCCAAAAGAGGGCCGGAAGTGTCTGCTGTTCTCAAAGGCGTAAAACCTTTTTCCGATTCTGCCGGGAAAAGTGGAAAAGACAAAAAACCGAAAAAATCTGCAAAAACCGATGCGGAAACCCAAAAAGGCAGTGGAAAAGATAAAGACAGATAATGGGGGCAGTATCCAAAAAAGAAGCCGATGCCTATGACCGGATCCTGGACGCGGCCGCGGAACTTGCCGAACTGATTGAATCGGCAGAAATCCGGCCGGAAATCCGCCAGCTGGAAGAGCTGTCTATTTTTCTGGCAAAAAACAGTGTGATCGTGAAAAATATACTCAGAAAATGCAAACACATTCTTCCCTGATTTCTGGCATTCAGCCTGAATGATTCACAAATCAGTTTTTTACAGTAAATACAGGAAGACACAGAAAACTGCGTTTTTACGCCGTGTTTTTGTATAAGCAAATTAATCAGCAACTTATCTGCTATGGACTGAAACGTGTGAATAATGCGGGTCAGAGGAAAGTCAGTATATTTCTCTTCTGTTTTCAGGATAATCCATTATATAAATCAGCACAGCTTTTTCCCTGAGTTCCTGTTTCAGGGCAGAAAAACGCCCTCTGTCAATACCGTACATGCGGATATAGGCCGTGAGATACTCTTCTTCCCCGGATTCCAGAGAAACCAGCACATTCATAATCCGGCCGCCGTATGCGCGGAAAATATCAAGCAGCTCCTGAATCGCACCCGCGCGGTTTTTCAGTTTTACAGCAAACTGTATGCCCCGTTTGGGCTGACCGCTCAAAGAGATAAGAAGCTGAAAAATATCGCTTTTAGTAATAATTCCGATAAGTTTTCCATCATCATCTGTTACGGGCGCGCCCGATATTTTATTTTTCAGCAGAATTTCTGCCGTTTCTTCCACAGTATAATCCGCTTTTACTGTAATGGGATTCTGTGTCATAATTTCACTGATTCTGATTTTGGATATCAGATAAATCAGCTCATGAATATCCAGACCTGTGGCACCGGAAGCGGAATGCTTTTTTATATCCCTGTCACTGACAACACCGACCAGTTCTCCCCTGTGCAGAACCGGCAGCATTCCGATATGATGGTTTTTCAGCAGTTTTACTGCGGTATCCATTCCGGCCTCCGCATCTGCGCTGATTACCTCTGTTTTCATCCAGTCTCTGACCAGCATGTATGGTTCCTCCCTGTATATTCCGGATAATTCCAATCCCGATAAATAACCTTCCATACAAAAGTCCGGCAAATGCTCATTTACTAACGAATCCGATGGCAGATTATTAAATGGGATTGGTATAATATTTTCAGATATCAGCAGTTGTAAATTCTGATAAAAGCCCCCCTTTGAAAAAAGGGAATGCAGACTTCGGGTGATATCCCTCAGATGTTCGGTCAGACGGGGATTTCAGTTTATTAAAATCCCCCCTGCTGCTCCCGGGGCAGGTTCACGGCCCGCCCTTAATTTATCCGTCCTCCTGCCCGGAATCCGCATTGCAGTCAGGACATAAGGGAATAAAATCAGTGCCTTCCACCCGAAATGTCCAGCCTTTGTCTTTCATGGCTTTCATTGTGCTCAGGGGGGCTTCTCCTTCTGCGGAACCGATATGACCGCATTCCTCACAGGAAAAATCATAACCCCAAATATCGGTATTAAACGTTATCCAGTCATTTTCCAGCATCACCATACTCTCCGTAATGATATAATTTTTCAGATAATTATTCAGGAAAGAAATCCGGATTCCGTCAGCGGGAAATCATACCGTACATCTGCCCGCGGCCCGCCGTCTGTCTGAAGCAATTATCTGAAAAACAATAAAAAAAAGGATCGGACAGCCGGAGAAAAACGGCAAACAGCTTTTCCGACTGCCCGAATACTGTTGTAAAAAATTTCCTTTTCGGTCCTGAACTGTTGCTCTGTCAACATGAAAATGACGGGTGACATTATTGCAGGGGCGTATTGCATACACCCCGAAGCCGCTCAAGACGGGCCTATGCAATACGCCCCTGCAGGAGCAAACGTAACCCGTCATTTAAAACTTGACAGAACACTATCTCCCATCTGCATTGTAAATTATACGATGTTTGGAAAGTTTTTCAAGCTTTCTCCGGGATTCGGGAAAATTATTTTTTCAGTGCCTGTCAGATCAGCAGATTCCGTGTATCTGCTGATAAGGGTCTTGTGCCAAAAATATTGTGTTGCCTGTATTCTCCGAATGCAGTAGGATATATAATCTCCGGTCATATTACGCCGGATCGGAGAATTTTACCGGCCGGAAAGATACTTCCCCACAGCCGCCTGCTGCCCCTTCGGCAGACGCAGTGCGCTTTTGCGGAAGGGATTCTCTGAAAATCTGTAATTGCAGTTCAACTCCATCATCTGAGTCGGGAGCGATGGGTAAAAATCGCTCCCCTGCGGCAGCGGTTCCGACTGTTCCGGGCAGAAATATTTCAGATGTGTAACTCCTAAATAACCATGATTATTCATAAGTTTTAAAAAATCTCCGAATCATAATGCCTTAGACCAAAACGGAGTTGCAAAACCGGTTTTCAGCATTTTCTTTATCTTCGGAGGTCTGTCAGAATTTATGAATAATGCAGGATAAAAAAATCAATCATTCATCATGCATAAAAAAAACACATACAATATTATGAAAAACGATCCCCTGCTTCTCCCCTACGAACCCTTCATCCGTTTTCGGCAAAAAGGGATCCGGGAAACAGAAAAACGCCTGACATCCGGAAAAACCGCACTGGCGGATTTTGCTTCCGGTCATGAATATTTTGGTCTGCATTTCCGGGATCATCAGTGGATTTTCCGGGAATGGGCACCCAATGCGGAGAAGATATATTTCCTCAGTAACCGAAATGACTGGCAGGAAAAAGAGGAATTTGCCTTAGCAGGCCCGGATGGGCAGGGAAACTGGGAACTGCGAACAGATGCCGGAAGGTTGGGGGATGGAGACCTGTACCGGCTTCGCATTTACTGGCCCGGAGGATGCGGAGACCGCATTCCCTCCTATGCCCGCCGGGTGGTGCAGGATCCCCTGACCCTGATTTTCAATGCACAGATCTGGCATCCCGCGCATCCCTATGAATGGAAAAACGCAGAACCTTCAGCCGCAGATTCCCTGCTGATTTATGAGGCACATATCGGCATGGCCCAGGAAGAGGAAAAGGTCGGCACTTACCGGGAATTCACGCAAAAAATTCTTCCCCGCATTGCCGATGCCGGATACACGGCCGTCCAGCTTATGGCTGTGCAGGAACATCCCTATTACGGTTCCTTCGGATATCAGGTTTCCAGTTTTTTTGCTGCCTCCTCCCGCTTCGGGTCTCCCTATCATCTGAAAGAACTGGTGGATAGTGCCCATGGTCTGGGGCTTCGGGTCATTATGGATATGGTTCATTCCCATGCCGTAATCAATGAAGTGGAGGGACTGAGCCGTTTTGACGGAAGTCTGTACCAGTATTTTCACGAAGGCCCGCGCGGTTTTCATACGGCCTGGGATTCCCGATGTTTTGATTACGGCAAAGTGCAGGTGCTGCATTTTCTTCTGTCCAACTGCCGTTTCTGGCTGGATGAATACCGGTTTGACGGATTCCGTTTTGACGGTGTCACCAGCATGATTTATCTGGATCACGGTCTGGAAAAAGCATTTACAGGGTATGAGGATTATTTCAACAGCAATATTGATGAAGATGCCATGAGCTATCTGGCTCTTGCCAATAAACTCATCCATTCCCTCCGCCCCGATGCCGTCACCATTGCCAAAGATGTCAGCGTCATGCC
>JAABRU010000254.1 GCA_011390755.1 Desulfobacteraceae bacterium
CAAACTAGTGTTTTGTCAGAGCTAAAAATTAGGGTTGGGCATCGCATAATTTATTTACACAGTTATAAACTGAAATCCGTTTACCCTAAAATTAAGCTATGACAATGCACTAGTGCTTTGTCAAATCTAAAAATTAGGATATGCCTGATTTCATTCGGGGCCAGAGACAAGGCATGCCTTGTCTCTGGCATCCCTGCAATGGAAATGACAATCCTAAAATTAAGCAATGACAAAGCACTAGGCTGTAGAAATCTATTGAACATTGATTGAACAAGTGTTCCCGGATTTTGGCCTCCCTATTTTAGAGCTTTGCAATTGATTTTACTGTCGGGTATCCATTTTTATCGGGTACCAAAAACCGGGAACCGCAGAACTGTCAACATTTGCCAAATTTCTACACCCTAGTGCCAAACTGAAAGTCCGGCAGTATTTTTCTGAATCATTTCAGTGTCCCGGACTTTCAGGCCTCGACGTGAGCTCCGCCGAACGTTCGGGACTCCGGACAGATTCTTTCCTTAAGTCAGTGACATTGAACTGCGCTTTCTGAAAAGTTCAGAATTACGGAGACGGACTGAAATGATTCCGTATCACCGGCAGATTTCAGCATAGGGAAAACGGAGTCTGACATTCAGCAGCTCAGCTTATGCCGGTGCTGAGTATACATATCACCATTCATAGAAAAAATATCAATATGGACAAATTTATACAGGAAAGGAACCATGTCTCAAAAACAAAAAAAACAGACTGAAAAGACAAACAGGTTGATTGCTGAAGCCAGAAAGGAAATGGAGCAGAGGCAAAAAGGCTATCGGGAACGCGCCCTTAAAATGTTTCCCTGGGTCTGCGGGAAATGCGGGCGGGAGTTTTCAGGCAAAAGAGTTAAAGAGCTTACAGTGCATCACAGGGATCATAACCACGACAACAATCCCCCTGACGGAAGCAACTGGGAACTGCTCTGTATTTACTGCCATGATAACGAGCATTCCAGGTATCAGGATGCCCAATGGTCTGACACTGCAGCACAGGAAGAAGAAAAAGATTCTTCTTTTTCCCATAATCCTTTTGCAGGGCTGGATGCTTTATTAAAGGCGAAAAATAAATAAGGGAATCAGAAATTTTTGGAGTGCCAAAATGAAGTGAAACGGAATTTTAGCCGGATTTTTCCAATCATTTCAGTGTCCCGGACTTTCAGTTCGGGACTTCTCCGCCTTTAAATTAATGCCATTGGGGCTCCGCCCGGGAGCGAACCGGGAGTTTTCGGATAAGTTGACAAATGATGCAATTCAAAATATAATATATTTCATTATTTAGCATTCATGCCATACAAAAGGGTTTCCCTTTCCGCGGGGAAAGGGAAAAAACGTATGGGGCCTGATGATATTTTTATAATATTATCGAATGTTTTTCATATCCGTACTTTTTTCAGACAGATTTTGCATTCTCTTTTCTGTTCAGGATATTTTCTGAACACTTCTGCTGCAGACAATGGGATATGAATACAATGGAAAGCAGTTCACAGGGAGGAAAAATGATTCTCAGCGTCGGTGAAATTCTCTATGATATTTTCCCCGAATACAGGCGGATCGGGGGCGCTCCTTTTAACTTTGCATTTCATCTCAAATCTCTGGGATTTCCGCTTCATTTTATTTCCCGTGTCGGAAACGATGAACCGGGAAAAGGCATTCTTGCATTTCTGGAAGAAAAAGGATTTGAAACCGCATTCATCCAGCAGGATCCGCAGCATAAAAGCGGTGAAGTGATTGTGCAGACAGATGAAAACGGTGTTCCCGAATTTGATATTGTGCCGGACAGGGCCTATGATTACCTGGAATTTACAGCAGAAATTGCAGCCGAGCTGCAAAAGATTCCCCGCCTGATTTACTACGGAACCCTGATACAGCGCAGTCCCCGAAGTGCTGAAACCCTGATGAAAATTCTGGAAAAGAGAAACCCGGGCACCCGCTGTATTTATGACATGAATCTCCGCCCCCGGTGTTATGACAGGAATGCGATTATCAAATCCCTGATACACTGTGATGTGCTCAAACTCAGCGACGATGAACTGGGCATTCTCAAATCCCTGCTCCGGGCCGATACCCCGGATCCTTTTTTTATAGAAGGTCTCATGCATAATTATGCCATTGAAATGCTCTGTCTCACCCGCGGCAAAGAGGGAAGCAGTCTGTTTACAAAGGGGGGATTGTGGTCTGCGGATACACCGGAGGATATCCGGGTACGCGATACCGTCGGGGCAGGGGATGCTTTTGCGGCAATTCTGGCGGCCGGTTTTCTGAAAAACTGGGAACCCGGAATAATCCTGAAACGGGCTGCGGCATTTGCCGGGGCCGTCTGCGGTATCGCGGGAGCGATCCCCCATGATACAGACTTTTACGCCCCCTATACAGAATGGACAAAGGAGAATAGTGAATGAAAGAGGGAATATATATTCAGTTATTCAGCATACACGGACTGCTCCGTTATGAAAATATGGAACTGGGACGGGATGCGGACACCGGCGGACAGATCAAATATGTGGTGGAACTGGCCGGGGCACTGGGGCAGCATGAAAAAGTCAGACAGGTGGATCTTTTTACCCGGCTCATTTCAGACAAAAGGGTTTCAAAAGATTACAGCCGCGCGGTGGAAGAAATTACGGATAATTTCCGGATTATCCGTATACAGTGCGGGGGGAAAAAATATATGCGCAAAGAGCTGTTATGGTCCCATCTGGATGAATATATAGATAAAACCATCAAATTTATCCGCAGGCAGAAAATGGTTCCCGATATTATTCACGGGCATTATCCGGATGCCGGATATGTGGGTATCTGTCTTTCGGAATATTTCGGCACCCCTTTTGTTTATACCGGTCATTCCATGGGACGTTCCAAAAAAGCGCGGCTGCTGGCCGAAGGCATGGAAGAAAAGGACATTGAAAAGAAATATTTTATTTCCCACCGCATTGCCGCGGAAGAGGAAATCATCAAAAATGCGGATCTGATTATTACCAGTACGCACCAGGAAGCAAAAGATCAGTACGGCATGTATGATAACAAAGACCTGGCGCGTTACTGCGTGATTCCCCCGGGGATTAACCTGGAAAAATTTTATCCCTGTCACCGGAATCTCATGCCTGAGCAGCACCGCAGTGAAGAATCCGTAATGGCCTATGTCTCGGTTGTGGAAGAGCTGAAACGCTTTTTCAAAACCCCGGACAAACCCCTGATTCTGGCCCTGTGCCGGGCGGACAAACGGAAAAATATCCGGGGACTCATTGAGGCCTTCGGACAGGACAAAGAGCTGCAGGCCATTGCCAATCTGGCAATTTTTGCCGGTATCCGGAAAAATATTACGGAAATGGAAGAAAATGAAAAAGATGTGCTCACGGAAATGCTGCTGCTTATGGACAAATACGATCTTTACGGCAAAATGGCCATTCCCAAAAAGCATGATTTTACCTATGAAGTGCCCGAGCTGTACCGTATTACCGGGGAAAAAAAAGGGGTATTTGTCAATGCGGCCCTGACAGAACCCTTTGGTCTGACACTTATCGAAGCCGCTTCCTGCGGTGTGCCCATTGTGACCACCAATGACGGCGGGCCGAGGGATATTATCCGCAACTGTGAAAACGGTCTGCTGGTGGATCCGACTGATCCCGGCTCCATCAGCCGGGCTGTAAAAAGTATTCTGGTGGATCCGGAAAAATGGAAAACATTTTCCGGTAACGGCATCAAAGGGGTGCAGCAGCATTACAGCTGGGATGCCCATGTGAAAAAATATCTGGAAAAAATCAGAGAGTTCAAAAAAGTCGGCGGTGAATTTCATTTTAAACGGTCCGGCACCAGTCCGGTGGGGGACCGACTGACCGGGCTGCATTTTTTTCTCATTACCGATGTTGACGATACCCTGCTGGGAGATGAAAAAGCATTGGAAGAGCTGATGAATACGCTCAGAGAACATCGGGATTATATCGGTTTCGGTGTGGCGACCGGCAGGACAGCGGAATCCACGGTGGAAATTTTTGAGGAAATGGGACTGATCACCCCGGATCTGATTATTTCTTCCGTGGGCGCGGAAATGTATTACCGGCGGGCCTCCATTCCGGACAAAGGATGGCAGGCCCATATTTCCAAATGGTGGCACCGGGATAAAATCAAAGATTTGCTGGATGGTTTTGATTTTCTTTATTATCAGGAAGAAGAAACCCAGCGTCCCTTTAAAATCAGTTATTATATGCCCCCGGGAAAAGACCGGATTCCCATGCTGCGGGAGTTGCTGACCCGGAACAAATGCCACTGCAATATTATCTATTCCAATGACAAATTTCTGGACATTCTCCCTTACCGGGCATCCAAGGGCAAAGCCGTGCGTTATCTGAGTTATAAATGGGAAATACCCTTAAAAAATATCATGGTCTGCGGTGACTCCGGCAATGATGAGGAGATGCTCAGCGGCAGCAGTCTGGGCCTTATTGTCAGCAATTACCGCTCGGAACTGGAAAAACTCAAAGGCAGAAAACGCATCCGTTTTTCCCCCCGTTCCCATGCCGGGGGGATCATGGACGGTCTGGAACATTACCGCCTCATTGAAAAGGCCAGACATTTTCAGCACAGTGAAAAAGGAGAAAAATGAAAAATATATTATCCGAACTCATTGATGAATCCGAACATCAGGATTTTAAAGATTTTATTTTTATTATCTGCCAACTGGAAAACAAACACCTGCTGCGCAACGATATTCTCCTCAAATTCCGGGAAATCTGTCAGGAAAAAGATCCGGAAGAACAATCCTCCCTGGCTCTTTTTTTACAGCAGGTTCCGGAAATGTTTATTATCGAAGATCAGATTCTGATTCTCCACCGCCATGGCATTGCCAGATACCGTTTTTACCGTCTGAATTTCTGCGGTGACTATATTGAGGAAATCAGCGTATCGGAATATCTAAAATACAAAGATATATTTGCACTGGGCAAATCCGCGCTGCGCAGTCCTCCCCTCCGCATTGATTTCCGGCCCTTCAGCGACTATTCGCCGCATATGCGCGACAGTAAAAATATCGGCAACGGTATCCGTTTTCTGAACAAGCATTTATCCAGCAGTCTGTTTCAGGATCAGGATCGCTGGGGGCAGCACCTGTATGAATTTATCAAAATGCATACCATTGACGGTATTCCCCTGCTGGTGAACGGGGCTATTCTCAGCAGTCTGGAAGAGCTGCGGGATCAGCTGGAAAAAACCTGCCGCGGTTTACAGGAAAAAGATGCGGAAACTTCTTTGGCGGAATTGGAAGAAGGACTGAAAAAACAGGGCTTTGAATGCGGCTGGGGCAAAAATGCCGGGCGCATCCGGGAAAGCATGGAACTTTTATCGGATCTTTTAAATGAACCGGACAGTGAGCTGCTGGAACAATTCATTTCCCGCATTCCCATGATCTCCAAAATTGCCGTCATTTCTCCCCATGGCTGGTTCGGTCAGGAAAATGTGCTGGGAAAACCCGATACGGGCGGACAGGTGATTTATATTCTGGATCAGGTGCGGGCACTGGAAAACTACCTGCTCCGGCGTTTTGAACTGGCCGGAATTGATGCGGTTCCCAAAATTGTCGTCCTGACCCGCCTGATCCCCGAAGCCGGGAATACCACCTGCGACCAGCGACTGGAAAAAATCTACCGCACAGACAACTGCTGGATTCTCCGGGTTCCTTTCACAGATCAGCAGCAGGAAACCGTCCGGCATTGGATTTCCCGCTTTCATATCTGGCCCTATCTGGATCGTTTTGCCTATGATTCCCGCCGGGAACTGCTGGCCGAATTTGAAGGCCGTCCCCATCTGATTATCGGCAATTATTCCGACGGCAACCTGGTGGCCACCCTGCTTTCGGATCAGATGGATGTAATCCAGTGTACCATTGCCCATGCTTTGGAAAAAACCAAATATCTTTTTTCCGATCTCTGCTGGCAGAAAATGGAAAAGGATTATAATTTTTCCCTGCAGTTTACCGCTGATATGATAGCCATGAACAAATCCGATTTTGTCATAGCCAGCACTTTTCAGGAAATTGCAGGAACCGAAGAAAGTATCGGCCAGTATGAGGCCCATCAGTTTTTCACCCTGCCGGGACTTTACCGGGCCGTGGGCGGAATCAATCTTTTTACACCCAAATTCAATATTGTGCCCCCGGGTGTGGATGAAAGCAATTATTTTCCCTATGGCAAAAAAGAAAAACGTGCTGCATCCCATACGGAATATTGGAAAAACAGGCTTTTCAGCGATACGGGCGATGATGTTTTCGGCCACCTGGACAATCCGGAAAAACCGCCGATCTTCACCATGGCCCGTTTTGACAAAATCAAAAATATCACCGGTCTTATTGAGGCATTCGGAAATCATGAAAATCTGCGGGAATCCTGCAACCTGATTTTTGCAGCGGGAACCATCCGCCTGGAAGAATCCGATGACAGGGAAGAGCAGGATCAGATCCGCAGGGCCTACCGTCTCACTGATGAACTGAAACTGCAGGGAAAAATGCGCTGGCTGCCCAGTATTCCCAAAGGTGACACCGGGGAAGTATACCGGATTATTGCGGATGCCCGCGGCGTTTTTGTCCAGCCCGCGCTCTTTGAGGCCTTCGGTCTGACCATTCTGGAGGCCATGCTTTCCGGACTTCCCACTTTCGGCCCGGAATTCGGAGGGCCTTCGGAAATCATCATCAACGGAAAAAACGGATTTCTGATGAATACCAGTAAAACAGAACTGATTGCGGATGTGATATGGTCTTTTATGCACAGGTGTGAAAAAAATCCGGAATACTGGGAAGAAATATCCGAAAACGGCATCCGGAGAGTCCGGGAAAAATATACCTGGGATCTCTACAGTCACAAACTCATTAACCTCACCAAACTTTACGGATTCTGGCGATATGCCGCGGCGGAAAAAGGCATGATAAAACTGGACCGTTACTGCGATCTGATTTATCATCTGCTGCTGAAACAGCGGGCCGATGCTTTGCTGTAGTGTTCTGTCCGGGTGAAACTGACGAAAAGTGATTCCTGAAAATATGAAAACCGGATTGCTCATGCAGCAGATTTCCGGGAAAAATTTATTGAAAAAAAATAAGAATGGGATTACATGAAAAAACAATATATCAGGGACTTTGCTCCGGGCGGACAGGTGGATGACATTCTGCTCATCAAACAGAAAAACCTTTCGCAGAAAAAAAACGGGGAAAACTATCTTTCCTTTATTTTCGGAGACAAAAGCGGTGAAATCAAAGGGGTGGCCTGGGATCAGGTGGAGCAGATCGGGGCCGCCGGAAACAGCGGGGATTTTGTCCGGGTCCGTGCGGCCGTGTCGGAATACCGGGGCAGTCTGCAGTTATCGGTAAAGGAAATGTTTTTCTGCGAAAAAGAAAGCATTGATCCTGCGGATTTCCTGCCGGTAACAGCACGCAATACCGAAAGCATGTTCCGGCGGCTGCAGGCAACCGCGGAAGAATGTATCCGGGATCCCCATATCCGGAAACTGTTTCAGTCTTTCTGGGATGATGATGATTTTGTCCGGATGTTCAAAACAGCCCCCGCCGCCAAAAAAATGCACCATGCCTACCTGGGCGGTCTGCTGGAACATACCCTTTCCATGAGCATTTTGGCCAAAGAAATTGCCAAACATTACAGCGGAATCAGGCTGGACATTCTGCTGGCCGGGGCCATTCTCCATGACATAGGTAAAACCCGTGAATTTGCATATGAATACAGTATAGACTATTCTGATGAGGGAAAACTGCTGACCCATATTGTTATCGGCTGCGGTATGCTGGATGAAAAAATCCGGCAGATGGAAGAGTTTCCCGAAGAAACCGCCCTGCTGCTGAAACATATGATTGTCAGTCATCACGGAAGCCGGGAATTCGGTTCTCCGGAACCCCCGAAAATCATTGAGGCCGTCCTGCTGAATCTGATTGATGATATAGATGCCAAAATGAACGGACTGCGGGAATTTATTGCCGGAGAAAGCCCGGATGAAGCCTGGACATCCTATAATTATATGCTGGGAAGGCATCTGTACAAAGGAATACAGAATCAGGACCCGGGTGGTTCAACTCCGTAAACACAGCCGGAAACGCGGGCGATAGGCAAAAACACCCGGAACCCAAAACCCGGCACCCAAAAACCCATTCAGAGCTATGAATAATCCGGGTGCAGAATCATGAATCTGTACTTTTGCATTTTTTTACAGGAAACCACGAAATACACAAAAAAAATAGGATATATAGCCTGAATTATTCATACGTTTCGCCAAAATCAGACTATATTACTGATAAACAGAAAAAATCAGAAAAACGGTTTTCAAACTCAGTTTTTTGCCATATCCTGAATTTACAGCAAAAAGTGAATCTGTGAATAATTCAGGATAGTACTCCAATTTTGGTTTTTCCGGGCACAAAAACTGCTGTGTCCTGAAAACAGCACTTTTCTGACCTTTTTCAGCAGTTTTTCAGTCCGGAACGGTCATTTTTTCACAATCCG
>JAABRU010000013.1 GCA_011390755.1 Desulfobacteraceae bacterium
TTGAGGAAAGCCCCCCCTTTTTCCCCAAAGGAATCCGGCAGAGAACAGGGAGAAAGGGCATATTCAGGGGTTTGTGATATAAACATGGATTTTACATATCCTTCGCCGGGTGTCTGATACCGGATAGGGGGAGGACAGGCCCGAAGGAAGCTGTTCGCCCCGGCCCATGGTATCCACACGGATGTTCACTCCTTCCGGCAGTTTTTCCGGGCCGTTTTTTTCCATCTGCTCCCGGATATAATTGCCGATATTTTCGGCCCGGAAAAGTGAAAGCCGCTGATTCAGAAATATCCGGCGGGCCGGTTCCTGCCCCGGCATCCCTTCCTTTACTCCCTCTGTCAAATCGGCAACAAGCCCGGTGCCGCGCCCGAAATTCAACTGATCGGTATAACCGACAATCCGGATATTGAGGGTCGTCCCTTTTTCATTCATAAAATTTTTCAGATTTTCCAGCATATCCCCGATCATCATCTGAATTGTCTTTTTTCCCTGCTCTGAAAGTCTGTATTCCCCTGCCCGGAAAGAAATATCCGAAGACAGGGTTCTGCTTTGATTGGAACGGACAGTGCGGGTGATCTGCAATACATCTTCCAGATCACTGAGCACTTTTTCCAGGCGCACAATATGCGGTTCTCCGCTGACTTTCTGTGCATAGCTCAGTATGCCTTCCACCCGCGGGATATAATCCGTCAGCGGACTGTCCGGATCCCCCTGGCTTTTGATTTCCAGTTCACTCCGGACTTTGCGGGCCAGACGGGCAATATTGTCGTTATAATAACGGCTGAGTATTTTTCTGGAAAGTGCCAGGCTTTTTTCGGCAGATGCCGCAGCGGCTTTCCTGCGTCCCATGCGGAAACGGGATTCGGCTTCTGCCAGAAATGCCCCGGCCTGCTGATATTCTGCCGACTGTATTTCATCTGTTTTCAGCCCTTTTACCGCGTTATGGTATTCACGGGCCTCATCAATCCTTTTCCGCACTTCTTCTGCTGTAAAACCGGATAAAAAAGCACAGGCGGATAAAAGACACATGATGAGAAAAAATAAGAGCCCCCTGCATGATTTCTGCATATTTCTGATTCCTCCTTTAATAGATTTTTCCCTCCCGTATGGCAACTTCCTGTTCCATTTCTGCGCGGAGTGTACGGATTCTTTTCATTTTTTCTTCCATATCCTCCGGTATGTCCGCGGTATTCTCCCCCTCTGTTTTTTCCGCAGCGGTATTTCCCGGAAAATGCAGGTAAATATCTTCAATCTGTTCCAGATTTCCGATGATAGCTTTCATCAGCGGAATGATTTCATGACTGACATCCTCATTTTTTTCTTCTTTTTCCAGGAGTTTCCGATATGTTTCATAATTATCCCTCATCCTGCTGTGAAGTGATTTGAGGTTTACAGCCAGAAGATGCTGTTCCACATCCCTGAGGAGATGACGGATATCCTCTCTTTCCGCTCCTGGCAGCAGGATATCCTGATGTCCGGGAATGCGGTCGGAAATTTTTATGTACAGTTCTCCCCATTTCCCGGCTTCTTCGTATTGCCCGCTTTCAAAGGCATTTCCGGCTCTTGCATAAGCATCTCTCAGCAGTTCCTGAATACCTGTGCGGGCTTTTGCATTTTCCGGATCATTTTTCAGTACTTCTTTATAGCAGTATAAAGCATTTTCCTTTTCCGGAGATACAATCTGTCCTTTTTCAGCGTATTCCCCGGCTTTGCTCAGAAAATTGTCAGTTGTTTCTTTGCGCAGCAGCCAGCGGCTGATTTTTTCCGTCTCCTGCCTTTCTGCCCGGTTTCCGAAACCTGCCGCAATATACTGTCCCACCGGCAGATACTGGCGGTAATAACTTTCGGCATTTGCATTATCGCCCTTTTCCAGGGACTTATCTCCCCTGTTTTTATAGAATGCGGCAATTTCCCGAATCCGTTTCCGGGCATAATCATTTCCCGGGTTTTTTTCCAGAGCCGCCCGGTAACTTTCAAAGGCATTTTTATCTGCGGGAGTGGTATAATGCTGCGCGATAAAATAAGTGTCTCCCTCTTTGCACAGTGCTTCGGATTGGCGGAGGCGCATTTCCAGTTCTTTGAGCTGTGTGCCGGTTTCCGAATATTCTTTTTGCCATCTGCTGTCTTTCATCTGTTTGACAGTATAATCCATGAGGGCAAAACTTTTTTCCAGATAATATGCTCTTTTCTCCAGATCCCCTTCCGGCGTTTTTTTCTCCATTTTTTTATAAATGTCAATCATTTCAAAAATTTTTGTCCGGGCATGGGCATTCTCCGGTTCTGCCATGAGTACGGCTCTGTACATTTCAAAGGCATTTTCATTTTTCGGCAGCAGGTACCGTTCCCTTTGAAATAATTCATCCCCGGCCCGGAGCAGGTCTTCTGCTGTCCGGATGGGACGGTCTTTTGCAGTATCGGGGGCAGACGGTTTTTTTTCGGGCAAAGGCGGAGCCGGTGCGGCACGGAAACGGAAGTAAACTTCCTGTGTTTTTCCGGGCAGAATATTGACTGTCTGCGATTTTTTTTCATTGTTTCCGGTTCTGACCGAAATGATAAGAGAGCCCGCGGGCAGATATTCCCGCAGCAGAGGACTGTCCGGATGCGCCAGCCCTTCTGCCTCCCCGTTGAAATACACTTTCAGACCGGGTGTGTCCGTAAGAATGCGGACAGCCCCTTCTGCATTGCTGTCTGCAGCATCTTCCCCGCGCAACCGGGCAGGAAATAAAAATACAGTCAGTGCGGATATCACTATCAGCATCCCCATGAAAAACCGCATGGATTTCTGCGACCCTGCATTTTTTACGGGCAGAATAAAATTTTTGTTGAAAATATCTAATTTTTTCAAAGTGAATCCTGTCAGAAATTTCAGCAGATGTACAGATTCAATACACCTGTTTTAAGAAATTTTTCTCCCCCCTGAAAAGAGGCGATGTGTTTATATGAAAGTCCTGAATACCCTGGGGTGCATTCCGCGAATCGTTGCACCGCAGCACACTCCGCACGGTGCGTTACGGCCGGCACCTGACGCACCCCGGCTGCCTGCTTCCCGCGGATAAAATTTTTTATTTTATATATCAGACCGTCCGGCGAAAGCAAGTGTTTTCCTTTGCAGATTCGGGGTAAGGCAGTAAACGCCGCGCGAGCAGGAACAGAGTCTGTATCAGAATTATCTTGCGATTTTTTGTTGTTGGCAGTAATGAATACAGTAGCAGTGTCGTTTCCTTAAGAAAAATACTGCCTCCCCTGCTGGGAGGCAATGCTGCTGACCTAAGCAAAACCGGGGTCTGTAAGGGCCTGTGCAATACGCCCCTACGGAAAAAAATTCCCTACGGCAGCAGTATTGTCCCGCAGGGGAGGGGAGTCCCGGGGAAAGGGTATTGAAATCAGTCGTGCAGCAGAGACGCGGGGCACTGTGTCTCTGCAAAGAATGGGAACCGGGGGATTTATAAGATGATAAAGAAAGGAGTCAGACATGGTGGAAAATCCTTTGAAAAATCCCGGCAGTGGGGTCAGAAAATTTATCAGTAAAATAATCATTTTCGGTATCGGTTGTCTGGCGGTCATTTTTCTGCTGTTTCAGGTGGTGGATTCCAATGATGCGGACAGCACCATTGTCCTTCAGTCCGCCACCGGGAATCTGAGTGTCATTACCGAACCGGGGCCCTATTTGCGGTTTTTTGGCAAACCCTATGTGTATAAAAAGGTGATTGCCGTCAATTTTACGGGGGAAAGCGGGGTTACGGCAGCATCGGTGCTGGACAAAATCAAAGTCCGTTTTCTGGATACTTCCATCGGGGAGGCCAAAGGGGTGGCCCGTTTCCGCCTGCCCACGGGGGAACAGGATATGTTTAAAATTCATCGGGAATTCGGCAGCCAGGGGTCTCTTGCCTCCAATCTTCTGGAGCGGATGGTGAAAGAATCGGCCAAGGCCTCGGCCCGGACCATGTCGGTGGAAGAGCATTATTCGGGAGGGGCCGGGCAGATGTCCCTGGATTTTGACGATCAGCTCCGCAGCGGTATTTTTGTCGTGGATCAGGTCACCGAATATCTGCCGGTTTCTCCTGGAGAAAAGCAGGATAGGGATCCGGATATTCATGGCAGGGAAACCCTGGATCGGCGGCAGCGGGTGCTGGTAGTCAAACGCAAAGACAACAAAGGCATTTATATCCGCACCAAAAACAGCCTGGCGGATTATAATATTTCGGTCATTTCCGCGTCCATTGAAGAAGTGGACTATGAGCAGCGGGTGGACGCACGTCTGGCCGCGCAGAAACAGGCCGCAGCCGACGAAGCCCTGGCCCGGCAGAATCTGAAAAAGGCCCAGCAGGAGGCAAAAACCGCCAAGGCTTTGGGAGAAAAAGCCATTGCCGAGGCCCGTGCCGCTTCGGAGCGGGAGAAACTGCAGGCCGAAATTCAGGCGGAAAAAGAAAAAGCCGTGGCCGAGATCAATGCCCGCCGCGAAGTGGAAGTGGCCCGGCAGAAAAATCTGAAACAGGAGCAGACCCTGGAACTGCAGAAAAAAGAGGCCGACGGTCTGATGGTCATGGCCCAGGCCAGGGCCAAGGCAGCGGAAAACGCGCTGGATCCCCAGATTGTATTTGAAAAAAAATTACAGGCCTGGAAAGAAGTGGAAATTGCCAAATATCAGTATATGTCCCGGGCCCGGCTTGTTCCCACTGTGCAGATGGGGCAGGGGAACGGTCAGCAGAACAACGCCATGACCATGCTGGAACTGCTGGGGGCCAAAGCGGCAATGGATCTGGGTATGGAATTTCAGGATATCGGTTCGGGGAAAAAGGCCGGGCAGCAGTGATTTACCGCACAATACACTGCCGCACATTCTTTTCCGCTGTTTCTCTGAATTTTTCCAGTTCCGCAGCGGAAAAAATATAATCCTTTCCTTCAAAAAATTCCGGATGCAGCACTTTATCCGGCTGAAACTGCTGCAGTGCATAGAGTTCAGCGCCCCGGATCAGTTCACAGATATTCATGAGGATTTTTTCACTGAGCAAAGGGCGGATGCAGGTTGAGCGGAATTCATAAGGCAGACCGGATTCCATAATGAGCCGGATACTGCTGCGGATTTTTTCGGAAAAGGATTCCCCTGTGTTTTTCCGGATAAGGGGGGCATAATGCCGGAGATCGCTTTTGATGTCCATGGCAATATAATCCGCCAGTCCCTTTTCCAGCAGGGAGCGGAGAACTTCCGGCCGGCTGCCGTTGCTGTCCACTTTCAGGGGATAACCCATTTCCTTTATTTTTTTACAGAAGTCCGGCAGATCCGTCTGTAAACAGGGTTCCCCCCCGGAAATCACAACCCCGTCCAGCATTTTCCGGCGGGACTGCAGAAAATCCAATACTTCTTTCTCAGAAATGCCGGACTGCTCCCCTTTTTTCTGTTTGGGGACCAGTTCCGGATTATGGCAGTAGGGGCAGTGAAAATTGCAGCCCTGGCAGAAAAGCACGCAGGAAATTTTTTCCGGATAGTCAATAAATGAGTTTTTCTGCATTCCGCCGAATTGCATATATTCTCCTTTCACTATACATTCAGCAGATCGAAAAGTTTTCCCCGGATACGGTTTTACGGCTGTCCGGGAGTGCAAAAATTGTATTTTTGCACAATCGCAGCTTCTGATCACCCCCGTGCAAAAATATAATTTTTGCACTCCTCCGGAAATTTTTCGATCTGCCGGCATTATCAGAAATGAGGATTTTCGTCCCGTGGGGCAGGCGAAAGCCCTAATGCAGCGACAGGTAACAGGCCGCAAGTTCTTCGGTAAACAGAATACCGTCTGTATTGATTTTCAGGATATTCCGAAATCATTATCCGGAAAAATTTGCGGCCGAGTACTTAGGGACGCAGAAAAAGATAATTCCCCCGGTTCGCCCCGTCAGCAGAGACGAAACAAAGGTTTGGCATGTTTCTGCCGGACAGTTTCAGAGGGTTTATTTTTTGCCGAGTGCCTTATTTCCTGGTTGCGGTGTGTCTGACCTAAGGCACCCTACAGAATTTCATCCAGAAAGGCAATGAGTGCATCAATTTCTTCTTTTTTGATAATCAAAGGCGGGGCAAAACGCAGCACATTTCCCTGTATGCAGTTAATGAGAAAACCCTTTTCCAGGCATTTCTGCACCAAAGGAGCACCTTCGGTATTCAGTTCCATTGCCAGCAGCAGTCCCTTTCCCCGGATTTCCACTGCCGAATCATGTTTTTCTTTGAGTTCCGTCAGTTTTTCCCGAAAATATGCCCCGGTTTCAGCCCCCTTTTCCATAACACCTTCTTCTGTGAGAATGCGAAGGGTTTCCAGGGCTGCGGCTGTAATGACAGGTGTGCCGCCGAAAGTGGATGCATGGGCACCCGGGCCGAAGGCCGACATGACTTCCTCTTTTGCCAGCATGGCCCCGATGGGCAGACCGTTGCCCAGGGCTTTGGCCAGGGTCATGATATCCGGTTCCATGCCGAAATGTTCATATGCAAAAAGTTTTCCGGTTCTGCCGATGCCGGTCTGGATTTCATCCAAAATCAGCAGGATTCCCTTTTCACTGCACAAACCGCGCACCTTTTGCAGGTAATCGGGATCCGGGCAGATGACTCCGCCTTCCCCCTGTATGGGTTCCAGCAGAACGGCCGCGACACTCTCATCCGTTTCCTTTTCCAATGCTGCAAAATCATTGAAAGGAACAAATGAAAAACCTTCCAGCACCGGGGAAAAACCGGTTTTGATTTTATCCTGACCGGTCGCGGAAAGGGTTCCCATGGTTCTGCCGTGGAAGGATTTCAGGGCAGTGATGATCCGGTAACGCCCGTTTATCCCTTTTTCATAAAAATAGCGGCGGGCCAGTTTAATGGCGGCCTCATTGGCCTCCGCCCCGCTGTTGCAGAAAAAAACCCTGTCCGCAAAGCTGTGCCGCACCAGCCAGTCTGCCAGTTCGGTCTGCGGAAGGGTATAATACAGATTGGAAGTATGAAAAAGTTTTCCGGCCTGTTCTGCCAGAGCCTTTGTAATACCGGGATGGGCATGACCCAGGTTGCAGACGGCTATGCCTGCGATAAAATCCGTATAACTTTTCCCCTGCGTATCCCGGAGCGTGCTTCCTTCCCCTTTTTCAAAAACAATCGGCGGCCGTGTGTATGTGGCCGCCATGACTGCATCCGCTTTTTTGATAATTTCTGCTGTCATACAGTTACCTGTGTTCCGATTCCCTGATCTGTGAAAAGTTCCAGCAGCAGGGCATGGTGTTTTTTTCCGTTGATGATATGGGTTTTTCCCACACCGTTTTTCAGTGCATCCAGCGCGCATTCGATTTTGGGAATCATACCGCCGGAAATGCTTTTTTCATCTATCATTTTCCGTGCGGTTTCCGCGTCAATGGAGGAAATCAGGGAACCCTCCGGGCCGAGAACCCCATCCACATCGGTCATGAGGACAAATCTCCCCGCGTTCAGGGCCTGGGCCACCTTTCCGGCCACCAGATCGGCATTGATATTATAGGTTTCCCCCTCATCCCCTGTTCCCACCGGCGCGATAATGGGGATAAAGCCTTTTTCCGTCAGGGTGTTTATGATGTCAGGATCCACATGGGTGACTTCGCCCACCAGCCCCGGATCAAGTATCTCCGGCGGTTTGTTTTCATCCTCCTGATAGACGATGTGCATCTTCCGGGCGCGGATCAGTCCCCCGTCCTTCCCGCTCAGTCCCACGGCTTTGCCGCCCTGGCGGTTGATCTGATGGACAATGCCTTTGTTCACCTTGCCGCCCAGCACCATCTCCACCACATCCATTGTGGGGGCATCGGTCAGGCGCATTCCCCGGACAAAGGTGGAGGTCATGCCCATCTGCTCCAGCACTTTGCTGATCTGGGGACCGCCCCCGTGGATGACCACCGGGTTCACCCCGATAAACTTGAGCAGGGTGATATCCCTGGCAAAGTCTTCTTTTAACTGCTCATCCACCATAGCATGTCCGCCGTATTTGATAACAACGGTCATGCCCTTGAAACTGCGGATATAGGGCAGTGCCTCAATCAGAATATCTGCTGTATTTGGATTCATATTAAATAATGTTGAATGATGAATGTTTAATGCTGGTCAGGCGGTTTCTTTCTGTGTCGGCATCAGGAGCATATGATAACCGTAATCCAGCAGGATATCCGTCACTTTTTCCGCACCGAATTCCCTCAGTTCAATCTCTCTGTCCTCATCTTCGGGAGCAGTAACATTTATCCAGAGAGTATCGGGGTCTTCGCAGCTTTCCGTGACACTGATGAATGACACTTCAGGAAATTTTTCCCTGATTTTCCTTAAAAGAATCTGGATAAGTTCTTCCTGTTTAAAGTTTATCATTTTCAAATTCCTTTTCAATTTCAGAAATAATTTCCTTTGCCATACTGAACATTTTTATTGCAACTTTTTTTCTTACTTTATCACTTTTATAATCCGCCTGATCCCTGACCGCCTGCATATCCGGCAGATATGAGCGCAATCGGGCAGGATAGATTTTCCGCTGTTTTATCAGTTTGCCGCTGAATTCTGCCTGTACCCATTTATGGTCAATTTTATCCCGTCTGATTTTTTCTTTTGCAAGTGCAGCGATTACCGCCTGAAATGCTGCGTAATAACTGCGGTTTGCAACAGCGTCATAATATCCTGCATCCAAACAGATTTCAGCGACTTTGAGGTTGTCTTTCGCTTTAGTAAAAAAATCTGTTTCCATCATTGATTCAGTTTTTCTTCCAGAGTGCTTATATCGGATTCTTCAGGCGGGTTCTGTTCTGCCCATTCAATTGCTGCATCAAGAGTTGCCGAAACATCAGGCTGATGGAGCCATTGCTCATCATCGGGTATGAATTTTCCTGCTTTTACAAACCACACACCGTCCCGTATCTGATCTATCACAACATCTCTGCCTGCATATTTTTTTCCTAAAAAAATATGTCCGTCTTTTCCGACTTTTTCCAGCATCATTGTCATAATGGCTGTTCCTCTTCATTTTCAGATAAGGATGACGGCCCGCCCGGTAGCGTGCGGGTAATGCTGCTGTTGACGAAAGACTGAAATCTGCTGACAGAGAGGATTGTGTTATTGGGCGTATGCAATACGCCCGTACACGGGGCAAAAAAAATTGGCGGGAATACACTTCCCGATCCCCGAATCCTGTCCCCCGGACCCTAGAGAATATAGCGGCTCAGATCCTCACTGGCTTTGATGGATTTCAGTTTGTTTTCCACATAGATCCTATCTATCACCACTTTCTTTTTTTCCATATCCGGTGCATCAAAGAGGATGTCTTCCAGCAGGCATTCCATAATGGTGTGCAGCCGCCGGGCACCGATATTTTCGGTCATGTTGTTGACTTCTTCGGCATCCCGCGCAATCTGCTCCACCGCGTCATCCTCAAAAACCAGTTCCACCCCTTCTGTCCGCAGCAATGCCACATACTGCAGCAGCAGGGCATTCTGCGGTTCCGTCAGAATGCGGATAAACTCTTTTCTTTTCAAAGAATCCAGTTCCACCCGTATGGGAAAACGCCCCTGCAGTTCCGGAATCAGATCCGATGGCTTGGATACATGAAAGGCCCCGGAAGCGATGAAAAGAATATGGTCGGTTTTGACAAAACCGTATTTGCAGGCCACGGTCGTGCCTTCCACCAGGGGCAGCAGATCCCGCTGTACCCCGCCGCGGGAAACATCCGGACCGTGTCCGCTGTCTTTCCCGGCCACTTTGTCTATCTCATCCAGAAAAACAATACCGGACTGCTCCACTTTTTCAATGGCCTGCGCGACAACCTTGTCCATATCCACCAGATTCTGGGCTTCATCCTGAATCAGCATTTCCCTGGCCTCGGCCACCTTCATTTTGCGGCGTTTGGTGTTCCGGGGCATGATATTACTGAACATGTCTTTGAAATTAATTCCCATTTCCTCCATTCCCACATTGGAGAAAATTTCCACCATGGGCATGGATCGGTCTGTAACATCCAGATCTATATAGCGGTCGTCCAGTTTCCCCCTGCGGAGCATGGTGCGGAGTTTTTCCCGCGTGGAAGAGGATGCCTGGCCCGGGGTGACAACTTCCACGGAAACCGGGCCGTCCTCATGGGTCGGCTGATCCCCGGATTTGGGCAGCAGCATATCCAGTATACGTTCTTCGGCAATCTGCCCGGCCTTGTCCAGTACCGCTTCCTGCTCCCGTGAACGCAGCTGGTTGACAGTCATCTCCACCAGATCCCTGATCATGGATTCCACATCCCGTCCCACATAACCGACTTCCGTATATTTGGAGGCTTCCACCTTGTTAAAAGGGGAATCTGTCATGCGGGACAGTCGCCGGGCAATTTCTGTTTTTCCCACACCGGTCGGTCCGATGAGGATAATATTTTTCGGTGCAATTTCATCCCGCAGCTCCGGGTCCACCTGCTGGCGGCGCCATCGGTTTCTCAGGGCAATGGCAACGGATTTTTTTGCTTTATCCTGACCGACAATGTATTTGTCCAGTTCAGTTACAATTTCAGACGGTTTCAGTTCACTCATGGTTTAAGTCAGTTCCTCAAAAATGACGGCGTTATTGGTGTAAATACACAAAGATGCTGCTATTTTCATGGCTTCCTCCGCGATACTGCGGGCATCCATATCGCTGTGATGTACCAGCGCGGTCGCAGCCGACTGTGCGGCCACACCGCCGGAACCGATGGCGATAACCCCGTCATCCGGTTCAATCACATCCCCGTTACCGGAAATCACATACATGCGGCTTTCATCCGCGGCTATCATCAGGGCTTCCAGACGGCGTAAGTATTTATCAGTACGCCATTCCCTGGCCAGCTCCACAGCCGCACGGGTCAGGTTGCCGTTATACTGTTCCAGTTTCCCGTCCAGGCGTTCCGAAAGATTCAGGGCATCGGCCGTGGCTCCGGCAAATCCCACAATAATTTTGTCATGATAGACCCGCCGGACTTTGATCGCATTGTGTTTAACCACATTCTGGCCCAGTGTAACCTGACCGTCACCGGCCACACATAATCTGTCCCTGTGCCGGACGGCCAGTATGGTTGTTCCGTGAAAAGTTTTTTCCATATATGATTTCCCATTCAGAAAGCAATAAGTTTTTCCAGTTCCTCCCAGTTCCCAACTTCCTGAAAAGGATGTTTCTCCCGGTTCCAGGGCTGCCGGAACAGTATCGGGACAATGCCTTCCTCTTTGAGCAGAAAGCAGGTTTCCAGCCGGTCTTCCACAAAAAAGGAGATACCTTTTTCTTTCAGCACATCTGCTTTGGCTTCAAAAGAACCGGTTGCCACCAGGTCTATCATAGCGGAAGGTTCCGGAGAAAGCAGATTCAGCATCCATCTGCGGATGGATGCCGGGGAAGGGCGGGCCGTAACAAAACAGAGCCGTCCGCAGTTTTCTCCAATCCGCATCAGCACTTCCCGCGCACCGCTGACGGGGCGCAATCCCTCATCCCGGCTTCCGTCCAGCAGTTTGGCGATAACATCGTTTATCAGCTCTGTGTCCAGATTCAGGCAGTCTTCCAGAATATAGCCCGTGATGTCCTCATAACGGATGCCGCGGATGCCGTGATCCTCACGGGCAATTTCCAGAAAAAGATGCATGGTGTCCGCTACCACACCGTCAATATCAAAGGCAAGCAAGTCGGGGTCTATCTTTTTATCTGTCATGTCATCTGTTTTTATTTGCAGAATATTATCCTTTCCGCTTCATGATTTGTCCGGAAAAAGCCCGCCGATATTTGCTTCATTCGATGAGAGCAGTCAACTCTGCTGATTTTTATACACACAGAACATCGTCTGAAAGGGTATAAATCAGAGATATGGTGCACTGCCCGTCCGATGAATCAGGCAGCTTTTCTGCTTTTCTTTTTCAGGCGGACAATACGTTTCCGGTAAATGGCCGCCATTTTTTCATCATCGGCCGCAATCACTTCGGCTCTTTTCTCTTTAAGTTCCTTGATTTTCTTTTTGATTTCACGCACATTGGAATTCGCTTTTTTCACCGGCTCCGTAATGCCCCTGACTTTCCGGATTTCACCGAGAAGTTCAACTTTGTTCATGCCGTAAACCCCGGTAATACCGTCAATATCTTTTGCGATTTCCCGAAGTTCCTTTGATGTCATTTTTTCCAGAGGTTTCTCTTTTTCTTCTTTCTTTTTGCTGCCCATTCTTTCTTTTTCTCCTTTCAGTTGTCAGAAATTCGTTGTCAGAAATTCAATGATGTTCCGCTAGCAGTTATCTTCCGCTACTGCACGACCGCACTGCTTTTTATGTTTAAAAATCCGCTGTTCCGGACAAAGGCACAGGATGCAGAGCGGATTATCAAAAACACAATCCGGTCATGTGCCGTCTGTTTACCATAAAATACAGATTTTCCCCACACCTTTCTTCCGGCCCTAACAGATGCGAAAGATAAAATGATAAAACATTAACTAATAATTTTTTTTTCCTTCCGTGTCAATAGGCAATAAACAGAAGAATAAATAAAAAACTGATTTTATGAAGGAATAGTAGAGAAGGGATGTATCCATTTTCTGCAATGCTGCTGACCTGACAAACAATGCCCATCCCTGTTCAGGATTTGGAATTTGGGGGGGCAGGGTTCGGGGTCAGTGCTGTTAACGTAAGGTCGGAGGAGTGCCGAATCTTACAGTCTGGCAGGCTGAAATTATTGAGAAAAAGACGTGCTAAACTGTAAGTTCGGCACTCCGGTTTTTCTTAAGGCAACAGCATTGGGGTTCGGGGGCCTGACACCGGACACCGGACACCGGACACCTGACACCGGACACCGGACACCGGACACCGGACACCTGCCCCCGAACCCTGACGGAATAGCGGAGAACAGGGAAATAATATCCTCATGCTTTCCTTCAGGAAATGGCTTTGCCCATCAGATCACCGACCATTTTATTAAAACGGGCGGGATTGTCAATCTTGCCGCCTTCGCTGATAATGGCCATATCCAGAAGCAGCTGACTGTAATCTTTGATGGATGCATCATTCCGATCTTTTTCGTACAGGGCATTGATTTTTTCAATCACCGGGTGTGCGGTATTGAGTTCCAGCACCCGTTTGGCATCGGGCACACTGCCGCCGGAGGCTTTCAGCAGTTTTTCCATATACGCGCTCATATCATAGTCGCTCCCGGACAGACAGGCCACAGAGGCTTTCAGATGGGAAGAGGCTTTCACCTCTTTGATTTTTTCATCCAATGCGGATTTGATGTGGCTGAAAAGTGCCTTGTATTTTTCATCATCCTTTTTGTCTTTATCCTTTTCATCCAGTTCCAGATCGCCCTTTTCCGCACTTTTCAGTTTTTTGCCATCATATTCCGTCAAAGACTGGGCCACCCATTCATCCACCGGGTCCGTCATGAGCAGTACTTCATAATCCTTATCCTTCAGGGCTTCCAGGTGGGGACTGTTCATGAGCATGGAAAGATTGTCACCGGTAATAAAATAGATTTCTTTCTGGTCCGGTTTCATATTGGATACATAATCTTTCAGGCGGACGTATTTATCCCCGGATTTGGTGCTTTTGTACTGAATCAGATCGGAGATTTTATCCTTGTTTTCCCAGTCCGTATGAATGCCCTCTTTGAGCACCTGCCCGAATTCAGTATAAAATTTGTCATACTGCTCCGCGTCCATGCCTTTGAACAGATCCAGGAGTTTTTTCACCAGATTTTTGCGGATATTGCGCACCAGGCGGTCCTGCTGCAGGATTTCACGGCTCACATTGAGGTTCAGATCGGGGGCATCCACCACCCCTTTGACAAAACGCAGGTATTCGGGCAGCAGTTCCCTGCAGTCCTCCATAATAAAAACCCGTTTGCAGTACAGACGGATGCCGTGTTTGCGTTCCGGGAAAAACAGGTCAAAGGGAGCCTGGGAGGGAATATAAAGCAGTGCGTCATATTCGGTCACACCTTCCAGTTTCATATGGATCTGCGTCAGGGGATCATTCCAGTCATGGCTGATATGCTTATAGAATTCCTTATACTCATCTTCGGAAACATCGTTTTTGTTCCGGGTCCAGATGGCCTTCATGGAGTTGAGGGTTTCATCCTGCCGCACCTTCCGGGTGGTTTCCCCCATGGGTTTGCCGTCTTTGTCCCTCAACTGTTCAGCTTCGGGGATGGGTTCCTCTTTTTCCACCTCCATAATGATGGGATAGGCCACAAAGTCCGAATGCTGCTTGATAATCCCCCGGATGGTCCATTCCCGGGTATAATCGGAATCCCCCTCCTCTTTTTCCTTAAGTTTGAGGATAATATCCGTACCGCGGCTCTTTTTTTCCGTCTCTTCAATGGTATAGGAACCGTCCCCGGCAGATTCCCATTTCACGCCTTTTTCTTCGCCCGCCGCCCTTGTGATAAGGGTGATTTTTTCCGCCACCATGAATGCACTGTAAAAACCCACACCGAACTGACCGATGAGCTCCGGAGTGAGGGTATCCTGGCTTTTGGCATGTTCCATCGCCTGCATAAATGCGGCGGTTCCGCTTTTGGCAATGGTTCCGATATTCTCGGCCACTTCATCATAGCTCATGCCGATGCCGTTGTCGGAAATTTCCAGGGTCTTCTTTTCCGGGTCCGCGGTGATGCGGATGCGGAATTCAGTATCATCTCCCAGAATTTCCGGTTCGGTCTGGGATTTGAAACGGAGTTTGTCAATGGCATCGGACGCGTTGGAAATCAGCTCCCGCAGAAAGATGTCCCTGTTGGAATAGAGTGAGTTGATAATCAGTTTCAGAATCTGCTGCACTTCTGTGTTAAACTGACGGGTTTCTTTTTTCGTTTCCATTACTTCTGTACCTCCCAGCATTTCATAATGATTTGAATAAAATTACAATTCCGTTGTAAGAGCAAAAACCGGACTGCAGAAATCCGGGTTTTCCGAAAACCGGATTTCCGCCCTGTACATACAGTCATTTTTTGTAAAATAATGGGAGCATTTTTGAAGTTGTCAAGACCCTGATTTTTCAGATTGTCAGAAATCCGGTTTCAAAAAGCCGAAGGCAGTTTCTGAGAAATAATGATGAACCGGTAAAAAGTCATTTTTCCAGAATTCAGCCTTAGTAAAATCAGCATGTTAAACTGCTGAAATACCCGGATTTCGGACTTTTTACATATTCATCAATAATATTTCCGCTTTCTTCGGAATTACTCCGGCCCCGGAAACAGCCGGGGTGCTCTTTTCAGGAAATCACCTTATACGAATCCCATTTAATAATCTGCCATCGGATTCGTTAGTAAATGAGCATTTGCCGGACGTGAGACTGCCCTGGCGAAATGCTTTCAGTTTTCCTGTCCGCTTTGTTCTTTGTCTGGAAGAAGACCCTGATCCGCTGCAAACTCTTTAATAAATGATCTGTTTTTAAGAGGATAATCTTTGTAATATTCAATCGTTTTTAACTCTTTCCCCAAACATTCACCTTCTTCAAAGGATTGCACAATTTTACGGTTCACCATTGCAGGTTCATAGTTCGGATCTGATTCAAGAGCTTTGTCAAAAGCCTCAAGTGCCAATTGAATTTTTCCAATACTCGCATAACAGATACCAAGATTGCCGTAAGACTGCGTATGGTTCGGGTTGATTCTGAGCGTATCGCTGAACCCGGCAATTGCGGCTTCCCAGTTTCCGGATTCCATATATTCCATACCCTGCTCGAAAAACTGAAAGCCTTTCATATATTCATCCAAACGGATACCATCGCTATCCTGTATCTGCTGTTCCAGTTTACGAAGCATATCCTGTGCATGATGAACCACCTCACTGCCCGGTTCCCCGATTTTCACTACCCGCCTGAATACTGTTATCATTTCAGGAATTTTTAACTGTTTTTGATAAACGACACCCAAATTGTAATGAGCCTCAACAAAATCAGGTAAGATTTGTACAGCCGCAGTAAAGTTTTGAATTGCCTCATCATAATTTTGATCAAATGCGGCAAGAACACCAAGTCCGTAATAAATATGAGAATGATGTTTGAATTTTTTCTGTAACGTATCAAGAATCTTCTCTCCGCCCTTCAAATCTCCTTTGTCCATAAGTTCCAAAGCATAGTCCACCATATCTTCAATATCCGGCAGAGATGCCGCATTTTTTGACAGCGACTGTTTCCTGATTCTTTCCTGCCGCTTTTTTTGTTTTTTGGCTTTTTTGAGATTCTGTTTATTCCGGTTTTTTGTTTTTTTCGCCATGATTTTCACCTCATCCTGATTAGTTATGAGTTTATGAAAACAGTGTAAAATTAGGATAGTGCATTGCCAACTTTGAATCTGTGACTTCAGTTGCACTGAAACATCTGAAATTTTGTAAAAATCCGGTGTTTTAACCCCTAATTTCAAATTTGACAGAGCAATAGGTTGTTTTGGGAATTTTCCTGTGGGAAATAAAGTCTTCCATCCGTGTTTTGGCCAAAGAATCATCTGTTTGCAGCGAAAGCCCGCTATTTTTTTCGGCAGTGGGTCAAATCCGCTGATGAATGGGATTTCTCACTAGTGCATACGCCCGTCAGCAGGGTGCCCGGGGGCGTATGATATACGCCCTTACAGGAAAAATCAAGGGATTTGTCCCACTACTTTTTTTATGGCAGTTTACTGATTGAGACCGCCTGCTCTTTGCTGCCCGGAAGCATGAATAAAAAGGGAATACCCATGAGCCCGAAGAGGGCGCAGATATAATAGGTTGTTTTCAGCCCCACCAGGTCCCCGCTGATTCCCACCAGGAAAATCACGGCTGACCTTGCCATAAACGAAACCAGCATGAAGAAACCGTTGGCCGCGGAAGGGCTGTTTTCTGCATGTTCCTGGATCATGGCCAGCATGACCGGTGTTGTGGATAAGAGAGTAAAACCCGTGCAGACCAGCGCAGGAACTTTCAGCCATTGGGGGGCTGCTACAAAAAGGAACAGAAAGAAGGGCGCTGCCGCAATCTGGTATCCCAGAACCCGTTTTCTTCCGAGCCTGTCGCTTACGGGCCCGGCAGAAGAAATCCCCACTACGCCCGCAGCTTCATATATCGCCAGTCCGGCTCCGGCCAGCCACAGACTTCCGGTTTCCTGTTTAATGAAAAGAGGCAGAAATATGGCCAGGGAACCGTGCATGAATCCCCTGGCAAAAAGGATGCCGGACAGGGGCCCCATCACTGTTTTTATCTCTTTCCAGGAGTCCTTTAATGAAACCGGTTCTTTCATTTTAAAGGTCAGGGGCAGGTCTCTGAGCCGGAAATAAATCAGGATTGAAGACAGTATGCCGATTATCATCACCGGGTAATATCCCTCAAGCCCCCAGAGAGACACTGCCCCCACAGCGGCAATGGGGCCCACTGTCCTGGAAAATTCCCCGCCGATCATGAAAAAGCTCATTCCCCGTCCTTTACTGGCCCCGGACAGCTGGGCCACGATGACCGGGGCAGGCACATGGAACAGGGATGTGCTGACACCCACCATGAGAAGCAGTAAAACCACCACTCCGTAGGAAGGGGCCAGACCAAGAAGGCACATGGGAACGGATGTGAGGCTGGGCGCAAGAATAATAAACCATCGGATGGTTTTGCCCCGATCCGCCCATTTTCCCAGGAAGGGATTTAACAGGGCCGGAAGCTGGGTGATGGTTCCCAGAAGTCCTGCCAGGGTCAGGTTTATGGAAAGTTTTTCCACAAGCAGGGGCAGGAGCGGTGAAAGAAAACTGGTAAAAATATCATGAATAAAATGGCAAAAGGAAATTAAAAGAACGCCTCCCCACTGAAAGCGTTCAGAATGTTTACTCTCTTCCAATATCTGTTCTCCTTTGCATGGCATTAAGGGACTCGGAAAAAGATAATTCCCCCGGTTCATCCCGTCAGCAGAAACGAAACAAAGGTTTGGCATGTTTCTGCCGGACAGTTTCTGAGGGTTTATTTTTTGCCGGGTAATTAAGTTAATGGCATTGAAGCACCGGTCGGCAGAGGAAGCAGAGCTGCCGGGGCCGGGGTTCCCAGACCGGAGCCGGGGAAGCAGAAAAAAATCAGCGGATTTGCCCCGCTGCCGTATGTCTTGGGCGATAGCCGTAACACACCGTTATTTCTGATCGAAGCAGAAGTACGCTGACGCACCCTGCAGAATTTGTTTCCGATAATGTCTATTCTGAACAGTTTCCGGAAGTCTGTATATGGGAGTAATAAATTTCTTCCTGTTCGTCCAGGATTTCCCGGATAATATGCATGTCGGTCATGGGATTCATGATGACCGAGCGGAGAACCACGGTATCTTCCCGGTTTTTCCGGCGCAGGGTGGTGCGGGAAACAAAACTTTTTCCGGCTTCCCGCTGCAGACGCTGGAGCAGGATATTGATCTGATTTACTTCCGAATTGATTTTTTTCCGCTTTTCCCTGTCCCCTGTTTCCCATTTTTCCCTCAGTTCCGGAGGAAAAAGCCGGTAGGTGAGAATATTAAGCTGGGGGGCGGTCACCAGTTCAAAAAAAGGACGGGAGGAGATTTCCGCTGCAAATTCCTTTGCGGTTTCTATGCCGTGTTCAATGAGCAGGGCATAACCGCCCGCGCCCATGATCTCCAGCGCGCTTCCCAGTATCAGGGAGGTGGCGGCCCGTGAGCCTTCAATGGAGCGGATGCCCAGATCCACAGAACCGGGCCGAATCACATAGGCGGCATGGTAGGCAATATGATCCGCCGCACCGGGATCTTTGAAATAGACCATACCGCAGCCCATGGGCATATAAAACTGTTTGTGTCCGTCTATGGTAACAGAATCGGCCTGTTCAATTCCTTGCAGCAGACTCCTGTATTTTTCCGAAAGCAGGGTGGGCCCTCCCCATGCCGCATCCGCATGAAAATGAATCCGGTTTTCCGCACAGATCTCCGCAATCTCCGGCAGGGGATCCACAGTTCCGGTTTCTGTGGCCCCGGCAATTCCCACCACGGCCAGTACCCGGCTTTTTTGGCTGTCTTTGTGAATCTCACGGATCATCTGCCGGAGACAGCGGGTATCCATACGGCTGTTTCTGTCCACTTCCACGGGAATCACATTGGCACTGCCGATGCCCAGAACACCTCCGGCCTTGCGCAGTGAATAATGTCCCAGCCGGGAGGTCAGCACCACGCAGCGGTCATATCCGTAAGTCTTCAAAGCGCAGGCCATGCCCTCTTCCTCCACTCCTCTGAAACGGCCGCGGGAACGGAAAAAGGCATTGCGGGCCACCCACAGGGCCGTCAGATTGGCCAGGGTTCCGTCATCCGTAAAACTGCCCAGTGTGCTTTCCGGGGCCTGAATATGTTTTTCATAAAACGATTCGTCCTGATTATAAATCGTCCGGTGGATCTTGGCCAGAACCTGCCTTTCCAGTATGGATACCACTTTGGAGGTTTCCAGTTTGACCGGGTTCTGGTGCAGCGCGCTCATAATGGTCTGCAGATGCACCATAAAAAAGGGAATGGCCGAGGTCATATGCCCGATAAAATAGGGAGAGGTGACATTCACCGCGTGGGGGGCAATTTCCTCAATAATGCCTTTGATCACATCGGTCAGTTTTTTCCGGGGATTCCGGCTGATCCGGCTTTCGGTAAAACGCCGGGAAAGCTCTTCCAGACTTGCCTCCCGCGTAATCCCCACATGTTTGCGCAGAAAATCATGCAGACCGAAAAGAATCTGCTCCATATACTTTACCAGGGCTGTACGGGATGCCTCATCTTCGGGCCGGATAAATATCCGTTCCAGAGTTTCCCAGTTTGCCACCAGTTCTTTTTTTTCCGTCATTGCCGGTATCGGATTGTCTGTATTCATTTTAGTTGATAACTTTCCCTGTATTTTCTGTAAAAGCAGTACTTCCGCACTTTATTCAATAAAAAATATTTCAATGATATATCAGACAGAAAGGGAATAAACAAGTCGGGTTTTCAGAAAAAGTATTTAAAAAATATTGATTTGCAGAAAGGAATCGGATTATGATAATTCATTATTTTTTCCGAAAGTCCGTACTTTCAGTAAGAATTCTGCAAAATAGCCATAGCCACCGGTGTATGATTTTTTGGTGGTGGGTCAAATCCGCTGATCCGAATATTCCCCTCCCCCGGCGGGAGGGGAGTCTTTTGCAACGGATTTGACCCACTACCGATTTTTTCTGCCGGTGCGGCAGGCAGGGGAACAGTGCGGTATTTCAGATATTCAGAGAAGAGTTTAAAAAAAGAAGAGTTTAAAAAAATATGAATCAGGACAGAAGACGCTTTCAGAGAATATTTTTTTCTGCCGATGCGGAAATTACCGGTTTTTTCAGACTGGATGCTCCCTATTCCCGGATTGCAGTTGCCGTCATCACCGATCTGAATGCCAAAGGCATCGGCATCCGTTTTCATAAAGATGAATGCCCCCAGCTTGTTTCCGGTGACCGGCTGACAATTCTGAAAACTACAGAACCCCGTCTGGCATTTATGTGCGGGCCGGAGATGAAAATCCGCTGGGTAATCAACCACCGTTCTCTGGAACATATGGCAATGGGCTGTGAGTTTGACGGAATTTCCCCGGATTTTATGCGGCAGATTGATGAACTGGTAAAGACCTGGCCCTCCGGGAAAGCGGAAACGGAAAAGACTGAGTGATTTCCTGCAAAATATTTACCCGAAACAGGAAAGGCCGGAATATTATGTTAAGTGAAAAAGAAAAACTGGAAACCCTGACCCGTCTGGGCATAGATTTAAATCAGGTACAGGATCTGGACCTGCTTATGGAGCGGATTCTTACGGAAGCACGGCGTTTTGTCAACGCGGATGCAGGTTCCATTTACATCCGCAGCAGGAATCAGCTTCATTTTTCCTATACCCAGAATGATACTCTGCAGCAGCGGCTCTGCCCGGGGGAAAAACTCATTTATTCCACCTTTTCCATTCCGGTGGATAAAAAAAGCATTGCCGGATATGCGGCCGCAACCGGCGAACTGTTAAATCTGCCCGATGTGTACCGCATTGATCCCGCCCTGCCCTACGGTTTCAGCGACCGCTTTGATCGGGCCAGTCATTATCATACCGGTTCCATGCTGACCATTCCTTTGAAAAACAGCAAGGGCGATGTGCTGGGTGTTTTGCAGATTCTCAATGCCCAGAATGAATCCGGGATGATTGTTCCCTTTTCCCCGGAAAATGAAAAAATCATGATGCTCTTTGCCAGTATTGCATCCGTGGCTCTGGAACGGGCACAGATGACCCGTGACATGATCCTGCGGACCATCCGCATGGCCGAAATGCGGGATCCCAAAGAAACCGGGGCACATGTCAACCGGGTGGGCGGTTATGCTGTGGAACTTTATGAAAAATGGGCCTACCGGCACGGTTATTCCCGGCAGGAGGTGGACAGCAACCGGGATATTCTGCGCATGGCCGCCATGCTCCACGATGTGGGGAAAGTGGGGATTTCCGATACCATTTTAAAAAAACCGGCCCGTTTTACCCCGGAAGAATATGAAATTATGAAGCAGCATACTGTGCTGGGTTCCAAACTTTTTGAAGGCAGCCGTTCTGATTTTGATGAGGCCGCGGCCGATGTGGCCCTGAATCATCATGAACGCTGGGACGGGAAGGGGTATCCGGGCTATGTGGATCCCTTTACGGGAAAGGCCATACCCGAATATGCGGGGGAAGACGGAAAACCCAGGGGAAAAAAAGGGGAGGAAATCCCCATTTTCGGCAGAATTGTGGCCCTGGCCGATGTCTTTGACGCTCTTTCTTCCGCGCGTGTGTACAAAGAAGCCTGGACAGAAGACAGGGTGCTGGAAACCATCCGCAATGATTCCGGCAGTCATTTTGATCCGGAACTGGTGGAAATCTTTTTTTCCAGTCTGGACATTATGCGCTCCATCCAGCAAAGATATGCGGACAGCGACGCCTGAAAATTAAGGTGTTTCAGGGCTGCACCGAAGCCCCCTTATCTTCCCCCCGCA
The DNA here is from genome assembly GCA_011390755.1 of Desulfobacteraceae bacterium. GTDB lineage: Bacteria > Desulfobacterota > Desulfobacteria > Desulfobacterales > Desulfococcaceae > JAABRU01. Next base: position 21,935 of record JAABRU010000013.1, read on the forward strand.
TCCCCCCTGTCCCGCAGTTGCAAAAGCGGAATACAAAAGCAAATATCCGGCCCGGTTCCGGTGCCTTAACGAAGTGTAACCCACTGTTACCCGGCAATCATATTTTGATATAAGGCGATTTCCAAATATGAATGCAGCGCTTCTGCAGGAGTCATAAACGGAAAGTCTGTAAGCGGACTGCCGTCTGTCAGGCACTGCCGGACTTTCAGTTTGGCACTCCTTCGCTACATTAATATGTATCAAAACCTGATTTTCGGACTTTTTACGAAACTGTCATGTTTTAAAAAGATAAAATTCAAAATCTTATACACACACGGAGGTGGAAATGCAGGTAAGAATCCTTTTTTTCAGATGGCTGCCGGTCTTTTTTCTGCCTATCTGCTTTCTGCTATTTTGCGGAACAGCTCAGGCGCAGATTCCTCAAACCGTTAATTTTCAGGGTTTTCTGACCGATACGGAAGATACTGCCGTGCCGGACGGAAATTATACCCTCACTTTCAGCATTTGGAACAATGAAAATCCGGATGCGGAAGGAGCCGTGAAACTCTGGGAGGAAATCCATGCATCCGTGCCGGTAAAAGGCGGTGTTTACAGTGTTTCCTTAGGTTCCCTTGTGCCTTTTTCCAATCCGGACGGAGATGCGGAAACTGCGGATGCCCTCGGTTTTTCCTCTCCGTATTTTCTGGGTATCCGGGTCAACGGGGACAATTTCATGCTGTCGCAGGGAAAACTCCCGGCTTTTTCCAGCGCGGCCTCGGCCTTCCGTTCCGCCACTTCCGGGGGCCGTCTGGTGACGGTGCTGAAAAATACAGAGGAGGAAGCCGCGGAACATATCCTGGGGGAAGACGAGGATGTGCTGCTGGTATCCGGAAATATGAAAATATTTCTGCCCTCCGCCTCCCCGAAATCCGGCAGAATCATCACTGTGAAAAAAACAGACGGGGGAGGCAGCACTGTTTCAGTCATTCCCTTTGTACAGAAAAATGAGGAAGGGGAGATACTGGAAAAACAGACTGTGGACGGTGCGGAGATTATCGTGCTGGGGACTGAAGGACAGTCTTTGACCCTTGTCAGCGATGCACAGAACTGGCATTCCCTGGTCCGGCAGGGTGAAGGCACGGAAATCAGTGCCGGTTCCGTAAATTCCGAAAGTATTGCGGACGGTAGTATTACCGCATCGGATCTGGCGGATCAGTCCGTGACATCCGCCAAACTGCAGGGGCTGGATTTTTCCGGCAATAAAGGCCAGATACCGGTTTCGGACGGAAACGGCGGTTTTGCCTGGTCTGATGACAAAGACAGTCTTGAAGGGCTGAAATGCGTGTCCGGTCAGGTTCTCAAGTGGAATGAATGGGAAAATCGCTGGATTTGCGGGTATGACGCTTACGGTTCCGGCAGCAGCAATACGGATCTGCTGGCCTCCCTGCACTGCGCAGAGGGGCAGGTTCCCAAACGGATGGGGAATACATGGGTATGCGGGGATGATGTTGATACCGACACCACAATTCCCGATACCGATACATTGGGAAGTCTCACAGGTTGTAACAACGGTCAGGTGGCCAAGTGGAACGGGACAGCCTGGATATGCGGGGATGATGTTGACACGGATACAACAATTCCCAATACGGACACTCTGGGAAGTCTCACAGGCTGCGGCAGCGGGCAGGTGGCCAAATGGGACGGCACGGCATGGGCCTGTGCCGATGACACCGACACCAAGGCAACGGAAGTCGAAATAGATGCTGCGGTTGCGGACAACGGTTATCTCACATCCGAAAGTGATCCCACTGTTGCGGCTTCGGTCAAGGACGGTGTGAGTTTTTCGGAACTGACCGGCGGAACCGGGATATATTTTTCATATGCACCGGACGGCACGGCCTGCGGTGCGGATCAGGTGCTCAAATGGGACAGCGCAAACAGTCGCTGGATATGCGGGGATGATGCAACAAATACCGATGCCTCCAACATCACAGGCGGAACTCTTGACGATGCCCGTCTTTCAGCTGATGTGGCGCATCTGGGCGTTGCGGAGACAATCTCGGCGGACTGGATCAACACGGCTAATCCCTGGGAAGACAGCGAGGTTGCGGATAATCTGACAATATCAGGCGGCACAATCACAGGCAGTACAATCAACGGTACTGCAATCGGTACAACAACACAGGCGGCGGGCGCATTCAGCACATTGCAGGTTGGAACTTCCGCAACAGCCGGGAATGTGCTTACAGCGGATGCTTCGGGAAATGCCACATGGCAGGCACTTCCGGGCGGCGGGGACATGCTGAAATCAGTTTATGATACCGATGACAACGGTGTTGCCGATGTTGATTTCTCCGAACTGACCGGCGGAACCGGGATATATTTTTCATATGCACCGGACGGCACGGCCTGCGGTGCGGATCAGGTGCTCAAATGGGACAGCGCAAACAGTCGCTGGATATGCGGGGATGATGCAACAAATACCGATGCCTCCAACATCACAGGCGGAACTCTTGACGATGCCCGTCTTTCAGCTGATGTGGCGCATCTGGGCGTTGCGGAGACAATCTCGGCGGACTGGATCAACACGGCTAATCCCTGGGAAGACAGCGAGGTTGCGGATAATCTGACAATATCAGGCGGCACAATCACAGGCAGTACAATCAACGGTACTGCAATCGGTACAACAACACAGGCGGCGGGCGCATTCAGCACATTGCAGGTTGGAACTTCCGCAACAGCCGGAAATGTGCTTACGGCAGATGCTTCGGGCAATGCCACATGGCAGGCAGCCGCAGGCGGAGATTTTACCGATGTCAATGCAGGTACGGGTCTGGCAGTTACTGCGGGCAGCGCGGCAGGACCGACTGTAACCCTGGGGCTTGCCGATACTGCTGTCAGCGCAGGCAGTTATACAACAGCGGATATCACAGTAGATGCACAGGGCAGAATAACCGCAGCCGCGACCGGTTCGATAGATTCGGCTGAGATTACTGATGGAACCATTGTTGATGCAGACATCAGCGCTACCGCTGCGATTTCCAATACAAAGATAAGCGGTCTTGGAACAATGTCCACTCAGAATGCCACCGCTGTTGCAGTTACCGGAGGTGCAATTGACGCTACTGCAATCGGCACAACAACACAGGCGGCGGGCGCATTCAGCACATTGCAGGTTGGAACTTCCGCAACAGCCGGAAATGTGCTTACAGCGGATGCTTCGGGAAATGCCACATGGCAGGCAGTCGCAGGCGGCGGAGATATGCTTAAATCAGTTTATGATACTGACAATAACAGCAAAGTTGACAGTACAGCAATAGATGAAACTGATCCGACTGTTATCGCTTCTGTTAAAGACGGTGTTGATTATTCAGAAATACAAAATAATGCAGGTGTATATATGTCCTACCGTCCGAACAACAGTGCCTGTACGGATAACCAGGTTCTCAAATGGGACAATACCAATTCCCGTTGGATTTGCGGTGATGACAGCGGCGGTTCATTCTCGCCGAGTACGGTGATAAGGAGAGTAGCTGCATCAGCCGAGTACAATACAGCTACATGCAATGCCGGTGAAATACTGACCGGAGGAGGCTGTTGGGCACCGCCTACAGTAACTGCTAGAAAAGGTTATCCGACTTGTGGCGGAGTATTATGCAATGACGGCGATACACCTGATTCGTTTACATGCCAGTTGCCGTGGGTTGATACGAATATTGCATATGCGATATGTCTTGTACCATAAATTTGTCACTCGTTCCCAATGTCCGGCTTCAATGTCATTAAGTTAAGAGCGGAGGAGTCCCGAACTGAAAGTTTGGGACACTGATAATGATTACAGATTACCCTGCAAAACTTTCAGTTTGGCACTCCTTTGATTCCTTAACTTAACGGCATTGAAGGTCCGCCTTGGGAACGCAGGAACTTCCAATACCCGGATTCCAAAGCCGGAACTTGGAAACCAGAAAAAACAATAAATAGGAGAAACATGAAAACAATCATATCACTCTTTATAACTCTATTGCTTTTCAACACATCCCCGGCTCCCGCGCAGGAAAACCGATTTGAAAACCAATTACGGGAATTCATCAAACAGGTCATCCGTGAAAACCCGGAACTGGTATATGAAACGGTTAACCGGCACATACAGAAACAGAAAGAGGCGCAGCAGAAACAGCAGATTGAAAATGCTTTGAAAAATCCTGTGGAGGACACGGTAACAGCGGACAATCCCGCAAAAGGAGAAGAAAACGCCGTTATCACGATCATAGAATATTCCGACTTTCAATGCCCCCACTGCGCGAATGCATCGCAGATGCTTGAGCGGCTGATGCAAAAATATCCCGGAAAAATCCGGCGGGTTTTCAAAAACAACCCTCTGGAAGATCACCCGTTTTCTCTCCAGGCCGCAGCGGCTGCCCTGGCCGCGCACCGCCAGGGAAAATTCTGGCTCTATCATGACCTGCTTTTTTTTAACGGCCCCGATCTTACAGAGGACATGTTTACAAAAATTGCCAAAGATCTGTCCCTTGACATGGAACTGTTTGAAAAAGACCGTAAGTCGGAAGAGATTGCAAAACAGATAGCCGGTGAAAAGACAAAAATCAATGCCCTCGGCATCACCGGAACCCCTTCTTTTATCCTTAACGGGGTGCTGATAAACGGGGCCCAGCCCCAGCCGCTTTTTGAGCAGATCATAGAAAAAATATTATCGCAGTAGGGTGCCTTGGCGACAGCGTAACGCACCGTTGCAAAACATGAACACACCATTGCAAAACGGAACACGGCAGCGATGCGGAACTCTGTTCCGGTGTCTTAGGCCTGCGGCCTGACGCACCCCGCGGGAATTACAGGAGGGGAACCATGCAAAAAATATATTCAATTATAACGGCACTTGCCCTTATTTTCATCCTTGCTTTCACAGCAGATGCCGCGCAGTACAGACTCCCTCATCATCTGACATCTGCCGCGGGCGGACAGATTGCCGGTCTCCGGTACGCCAACCGGGTGATGACCCTGGGCAGTCCCCTGTCTCCGGTTTTTACCTCCGGAGGAAAATTTGCAACCCGTCCCGATAGCGGCTATGTTTTGTCTGACCGCATCAACAATGCCCCTCTTCTGTCTGAAGCACTGGTATATGAGATGGAAAAAGCCTGGGAGTCCCCGGCGGATATTATTATTGCTTCCGGCCCCGGTGCATTTGCGGATATTGACCGCTTGACGCAATGGGGCCTGGTCCTCACCGGCATCAGTGCAGATTCCGGACAGTGGCAGTACAGCGAAGACAGCGGGGAAAACTGGTTTCCCCTCACGGATATTTCCGAAGAAAATGCCCTGCTGCTTTCCGCGGATGCATACAGCTACCTGCGTTTTCTGCCGGATGGAAACGAATCGGAGGGGGATATTGCCTCCCTCTTCTTCCGGGCCTGGGACGGTTCCCGCGGAAAAAGCGGACAAAGAACCGATGCGGGAAACAGCGGCGGCACAACGCCTTTCAGCCGCCGCAGCGGTGAGATCACCCGAATGTCCCCGGCAGACGGAGAAGATCGGGACGGGGACGGCCTGCCTGACACCTGGGAAGAAGAACAGGGCATGAACCCTGATAATCCCGATGATGCCATGCAGGACCCGGATGAAGACGGACTTATCAATATTTCCGAATACATCAACAGCACAAATCCTTTTAATCCGGATACGGACGGAGACGGGGTAAATGACGGGGATGAACGCAAAACCGGCATTGACCCCCTGGACGCAGCTCTGTTTCTTCCGGAACATGTGCAGGATACGGATAAGGACGGCCTGCCTGACTGGTGGGAAATCCGAAATGAATTCAATCCCTCCGAGCCTTCGGACGCAGCCGGGGATCGGGACGGCGACGGTCTGCGGAATATTGGGGAATTCATTAATGATACCGATCCCTCGGATGCGGATACGGACAATGACGGTTTCAGTGACGGGGAAGAACGGCACAATGGCTCCGATCCTTTGGACAGCCGCATGGTTCCCGGAAATATCATTGCCGACAGCGATGCGGACGGTCTGCCGGACTGGTGGGAAGAGCGCAGCGGATACAGTGCCTCCGACCCGGCGGATGCTGCGGAGGACAGAGACAGCGACGGCCTGGACACTTCCGAAGAATTCACCCGCGGCTGCAATCCAGCTGATGCGGACAGTGACGGGGATCAGGCAGAGGACGGGCAGGAAATCAGGGAAAATACCGATCCCCTGAACGGTATGAATTTCAAAAATTCTGAAACAGAAATTCCCGACTCCGGGGAAAGTTCCGGCGGGGGCGGCTGTTTTATCCGCAGTATCATGCAGGGTGCCTTAGCGAGATAGCGTAACGCACCGTTACAAAAGCGGAATACAAAATCAAATATGCTGTTCTGTTCCGGTGCGTTAGGGCCGGGGGGCCTAACGCACCCCGGAGTATTCAGTCTCAGGCCAGAGAAAGAAGAACGGGAACCAGCAGTTTTTCGTCTATATAAGGGCGGGATTCCGGGCTGATGAGGGGAATATCTATAATTTCAACGCCCTGCTGCTTCAGCAGGTCCGTATCCGCATCCCCCCCGTAATCCCCGTTTCTGCTGTCTATGACAATAAAATTCAGCACATCTTTGACAGAGAGCTTCCGGGGATCATCTTTCCGCAGATATTCCGTCAGCTGTTCCACCTGTTCCATAAGTGTCATGCCGAAGGTTTCAGGATCCTTTCCGCCTGTATTGGGGATAAACAGCTTGGGGCAGAGGTTGGCTGCCACAGCACTTCCGGCACCCGAGGGAAGCAGATTTGCCACAAGACTGGACCAGAAACTGCCCATGGGATAGCAGATAAGATCGGCCTCTCCGATCATTTCTTTCATTTTATTCCGGATGCGGACATCAGCCGGAAAGGGATTTTCCCGACTGCTGCTGAGAAAAATTTTTTTTACTTTGGAAGATATGGGGGAAGATTCTTTGCCGGTAAGATTATGCTGCCCGATAATCACAGAACCGTCTTCCAGTTCTGTTATCAGATGCAGATATTTGTTCACCACGGGCCGGACGGTGCCCCGCACCTGCACCAGTTTGGAAAAAATATAGATAATGGTGTCAAAATTCCGGCGGTTATCCAGATAACCGCCGCTAAGAATCAGGTTGCCCAGACTGGCTTTGCGCAAATCAAAACTGTGCGGCATAAAGCCCCGGAAAAGATACAGATTATGCCGGATGATTTTGCGCATGGGATCGGGAATGCAGGAAACCAGTTCATGCTCCCCTTTGATCATTTTTTCCAGCTCCCCTGCCAGATTCTCCGGATCCCCGTCCGGGGGGAAGCGGTGGGCAAAAAGACGGAAGATTTCCGGATTTCCGTGCAGACTTCTGTCGGCCAGGGCCAGAAGACGGTTGCGTACATCACCGATGGCGGGCATATGAAAGGCTTCCCGCAGCAGGGCCGAACTTCCGCCGGAATCAAAAGGGGTAATGATATGAATGGAATTATGGGTATAGCGGACCAGTTCCAGGGAGGTATCTTTCAGCGCGCTGCCCCCGCTGAAAAACAGCACTTTGGGGCCCAGTTCGGGTGTGCGGCGGTATCTTTCCAGAATAAGGGGAGAGGGCAGGGATACGGTGCGGGGAATGCGGATTTTCACTTCAGAGACTCCCCTTTTCCAGAAATGAGATACATTTTTCGGCTGCAGTTTCAAAATCAACACCCCCGGAGAATTCCAGCACATTGCAGAGAGACAGATGGGCAATATAATTCTCATCCGAAGGCTCCGGCATCCGGCATCCGTTATACGGAGTAAAAAACAGCCCGGTGTCTTTCATGAATGCAGGCAGCAGGTCTCTGCGTTCCGCAGGATTCACCTCTTTTACCTGCACAGGCCCTGCATTGTGTTTCCAGTTGAGGATGGCCAGGGCATACATGGGCGCGTCCAGCACAAAGCGGTTGGGGCCGAAACATTCGTCAATCGGTGCATCGAATTTATGTTCCAGTTCCCAGAGTTCCTCTTTGGGCAAATCGGAAAAATATTCCCTTTCCTCATCGCTCATAATCTTTTGCAGACTGGGGTTGTTCAGAATGGTGCCGGGATTGATGCGGGGCAGTTTGGCCACCCCGTACATTTTCACTTTTTTGTTTTTTTTCTCTATCATCAGGCGGTCATTGCTCACAAACACTGCGCCGTGATTCATAATATGCAGGGCCAGGGTGGATTTTCCGGCTCCGGAAAATCCCGCCAGTGCCAGTCCCTTTCCTTTCCATATAACCCCGGCCGCATGTCCCAGCAGACAGCCCCGGCAGAGTTCCCATTCAATAAAACGGTTGTTGATAAAATTAATGACCTGATTGATATTTTCCCGGCAGGGGCCGATGGCCGCATTTTCCCCCTCTCCGAAAACAAAGACCATGCCCGTCAGCCTTTTGCGTACAATGCGTCCGTCTGCCAGATCAATATATTCTTCTTTGACTTTTGTTTTGCCGGGATCCGGTTCTTTTATGGTAAAGGACGCTTTTTCAAAAGGCGGTGTTTGCGTTTCATGTACGGTGATGACAATTTCCGCCATTCCCTTTGACTGCACAAAAGGGCCGAAATAAGATTGTAAATCCGAAATGATTTCTTTCTGATTCGCTGCCACTTCAATGCAGCAGTTGCCGAATGTCAGATGGGTTTTATGAACCGCCCTGTCTTTTTCTCTGATATCCCGGATAATATCCGCTCGTTTCATATCTCCCCCGTTTTGGGTTTTCATAATTTTTTCAAAACATAATCCGCATATAATTCCGCGGCATCCATTCCTGTGGCCGTCTGTATGCCGCGGAAACCGCCGAATGCGGATACTTCAAAAACAATGGGACCGTTTCCCCCGCTTTCGGCCACATCCACGCAGGTGAAATCCAGCCCGAAAAGATCCTGGGCTTTTTTTGCTATGGCAAGGGTTTCTTCCGAAGGGGTATATGCCTGATATTTTCCGCCGGATCGGGTGGTGGTGTTCCAGGAGGAACCGTCTCCGCAGCGGGCATAGGTGGTCAGATATTCTCCGCCCATGAAAACCACTCCCAGGTCCTGACCGCCAATATCCAGTTTTTTCTGAATATACATAATACCGAACTGCTGCGTAAATGCTTCAATTTTTGCCGGGGCCTGCGGGCCCGCGCTGATGATTTCCATTCCCCGGGCCTTGGTGCTGTAGAGCGGTTTGAAAACAGCATCTTTGTAGCGGTTTACAGCCCGCAGGGCCTCTTCGGTATTTTCCGTTATTGTGGTTTCCGGCATGGGGATGCCGCCCGAACGCAGTGTGACTGTGCAGCTGAGACGATCCAGCACCCGCATGATGTTATAGGGGTTGGAAAAAATTTTCATTCCCCTTTCCTGCAGAAAACGCAGCAGCTCCAGACGATCCAGCAGAAGGGGGGAATACCGGGCACCTGCTTTTTTGATAATCAGGCCGTCCAGTTTGGAAATATCGCTTCCTTCAAACCATGCACTTCCGGTGGAAAGATCCAGGCTGATTTTATCCAGTTCAATGAGCAGTTTATAAGCGGTTTTCTGTTCCACCGCGTTGGCCAGGGCTTCCGAAGACCAGCCGCCGCGGATTCCCACAACTCCGATTCTTGGCATTATATTTTTTTCCTTTCTGATTTTTCTCCTGCATTATTCATAAATGTTGATAGCTATCCGAAAATAAAGGCAATGCAGAAAATCGGATTTACAAATCGGTTTTCAGCTAAAGCATTATGATTCAGCGGGTTATTCAAGTTTATGAATAATTCAGGTTCTGTACTTTTGCATTTTTTTTACAGGAAACCACGAAATACACAAAATACACGAAAAAATATCTAAAAAAACAATAGGATATAAATATTTTCCGGTAGCCTTCCGTGTTTTTCGTGTCTTTCGTGGTTAAAATAAAATCAAATGCTTATAAAAAAATGCAAAACTATAGTGATTTTTAATAAAACAGTATATCTTCCGGCAGACGGAAATCTTTCCAGTCCCTGCCTTCATGTTCGCAGATCTGTTCCAGCAGATAGCAGGCACGAAGATACATTTCTTTGGCAAATGCAAAATTGAGTTCAAAACGGGTGGATGTATAAAAAGACCGGGCAAGGGCAAGGGCCATGCGGGCTTCAAAGTTGTGATCTTCATATTTCCGGGCAAATTCTGAAAAAAATTCATAAAAATACAGGGTGACGGTATTGAGTCTTTCCCGCAGTTCGGTATCAAAAACCGGAAGACGGAAATGGGAAACCAGAAAAACCGAGGCATCCTGCACATAATCGGCCTGTCTGGAGCGGTACAGATCAATATAATTGATTTTCTGCTCCGAATGATTGTAGACCACATTATTGGTATTGAAATCTCCGTGAATAAATATGCTGAAGGCGGCGGGGATTTCTTTTTCCAGGCGTTCACAGTTTTCAATAAGACTGTGCGCGGAAAGAATTTCCATATTCCCGATCTGCTGACAGGGACGGGTAAAATAGGGATGCACCCGGTATATATTGGCCACACGGGTTCGCAGCTGCTTTATATAATCCGTCCGGAAAGTCCCCGGGCGCAGGGTGCTTTCCCAGATTTCCCGCACGGTCTGCTCAAAAAGAAAGATAACATTGCGGATAACATCCGTGCTTTCTGTCAGAATGACCTGATCCAGAGTGCATCCGGTCAGAAATTCCACCAGCAGGGAAGCCGTTGTCATTTTTTCATAATACCCGAAAATCGTCGGGGCAATTCCGGGAAACAGCCGGTTCCATTTTTCAATATTATTTTTTTCTTTTTTTATCTTTGCCAGGGATCCTTCTTTGAAAATGCCCTGGGCTTTGAATCCCGCAAGCCGCTTGTCCCCCACCCGGCTGATGCGGCATCCGGAACGGGACCCCCATATGGATGCAAAATCAATATCCGACAAAGTGCCTTTAAAGCCGGATTCCGAAAGGGTTTTCTGCAAAGCGTCAATCTGGCGGATTTTGATCCTGTCCCCGATAATGGCAAAGATCAGGGCCTCTCCGATATTGAGAATGGAATCCCCGATGCGTTCCAGATAGCGGAAGATAAAAATGGCCGTAACCGGATCTTCCACCCGGTTGCTTCTTTTCAGTTCGGCCATCATCCGGTCAAAATTTTCTTTGTATAACTGATCCAGGTTAAATTCTGCCCGGCAGATATTCAAAGCAGCGGACATATCCCGACTGTCAAAAACGACTGCAATCTGCCCCAAAGCCTCCCGGATTTCGGAAAACATGGATTTGAAATTATATTTATGGATAAAACGGGGATCCGAAAGATAAAGTGTCTGGCGGGCCACATTCACACAGAAATCCGCAATTCTTTCCAGGTTTACACAGATGATATGAATAGCCCGAATATCATTGATTCTGTTGGGATTTGTATTTTTGGGCAGGCTGTGTATTTTGGAAAAGCAGTCATTTTCCACAGTGGTTTTCAGATTGTCAATATAATCATCTTTGGATAATATTTTGCGCAGCAGGGAGGAATCGGCCTCTGAAAGCAGTCCGTAGGTCAGTTTTACCTGATTCTCGGTTTCAATGACCAGAAATTTAAAATTTTCAATAATACTCTTCATGTATATTACCGGTTTTCACTGCTGATTTTTAAACCGGAATCCGACAGCATTCCCCCGCCGGATTCTTTCCAGGATATTTTTAAGGTAATTTTGCTTTTATCCCCTTTTTTTTTCACCTTCATGCTGAAATTCAGGAGGTTATTGGGAGACAGCAGCAACTGCCTGTCCGGGGATTCAAAAATCACCCGCCCCTTTTCAAAACCTTCGTTCAGGGCATGGAGATATCTGCTGATGGTCCGGTTATCCTGCACAGATTCATGTTCGAATATTTCTTTGGCGGTCATTATGGTATCTCCTTGTTTATCATTAGTGTCCTGCCCTGACTGAAAAGCCTTATCCGCCGGGCTTTTGCAAATGATTCAGAAAATTATCCGATCCGTTTCAGAATCAGTGCATTAACAGACGGACGCAGGGTCTTTTCAATTATCACAGGACACAATCTGTTTATCCGGTTTCAGTAAATCAAAAAGTTTCCGAAGGAGTGCGGAAACTGTATTTGCGCATAAGGGCCGGGAAGGTGCAGTCGTGCGGAAATACAATTCCGGATTCGGAAAAAGTTTCGATCTGCCGGGTTTTTCTGAATTATCCGGCCAGGCGGTTTTTGTATTCTGCAATAACCTGCTTCCGGTTGCAGCCGTTCATAATCAGGGTTTTACGGATACACAGATCATCCCATGCTGTCTGCAGACCGATTTCACGGGAGGCTTTTTCCGGATTCTGTTCTTTGGGATCACGGGTTTTTTCTCCCATATGGGTATCATCCCCCATAAAAATCAGCAAAGGTCTGTCTGTGGGGGAGGTGTACCGGTTTTTTTCGTTCAGCACGGAAATCAGAAACTGGGTATAGCGGTGGGACTGGGGGTTCCATACTTCCACACCGTCCACATCATATCCGGCCATGAGCACCGGCCAGAACTGTTCCGGATGGGGAATCACGATTCCGGCATGTAAAGAACGGGCTTCTTCTATGATTTCCGATGCCCTGTAAAAATACTGCAGGGGAAAGTGCTGTTTCACAATTTTTTTCACAGCTGTCAGAAAGGTCTGCGCCCTGTCAATGAGGGCATCACTGTAATCATTGCGCAGGCAGTCAAAAAAATTCCGCAGCACTTTGTTTTTGACAGACTGGGGAGATATATTACTGTAATATTCATCAATCAGTTTTTCAATTTTCCGCACATAACTTTGCACAAAACGGACCAGATCATCATTGGCACCGGTCTGGAGGGCGGCCGCTTCCAGTCTGTCCGTATGAGGTCGGGTAATGGTTTCCATAAAATCAAACAACTGGGAAGAACGGTATTTAAAGGTATGTGCCAGCATCTGTTTGAGCATATGGGCCTCTTTCACCCGTTCATTTTCAAAATGCAGCAGCAGCTGCACTTTCTGGTTGAATCCGGATGCATAGCAGTCCACTTCCACACCCGAATAAGGCCCGTAACTCATGATTTCATTGTGCTGCGTGGGAATAATGAGTTCCTGCTTTTTGTTGGGAAACATGCTTTCAATGCGCCGGGAAATCAGATCCATGGGCACATGCTCCGGATGCCAGTGGGCAGCCAGAACAGATTCCTGCCGGGGATAGACAGCCGGTATTTCCAAAATCTGCCGTCGCTGACCTTCATTGAGATCCACAGAAACCACTTTGAGAAAATATTCTTTTTCCCTGTCCGTGATGTCTTCGGGAATGTCATTGGGAATCATTGAGATGGGTTCTATTCTGCTTTTGTATTCGAGTCGTTTTGCCATAAGTAATGTTTAATGTTGTAATGTCAAATGTTGAATGGTAGGTCAAATCCGTTGATCCGAATATTCCCCTCCCCCGGCGGGAGGGGTCAGGGGAGGGGGCAAATAACGGATGCTTACACCCTCCCCCTGCCCCTCCCTCAGGGGCGGGGAGACCTTATCAGCGGATTTGGACCACTGCCAAATGTCAAATGTTGAATGAATTAGGACTTACGCAGTTGAATTTTAACTGTTTGAATTTATTATGTGCCTTAAAAATTGACAGTCAATAAAAACAGCAGATTATATTTCAACTGCGTAAGTCCTATGAATATCTTTTCCCGATTTTTATTTATGCCGTTTGTGGCATTCTTTTTTCATGCGGTTCAATTCCAGATATGCCGATTTACAGCCTTCCGGGTTTTTGCTTTCAAAGGCTTTTCTGAAATCCGAGCAGATTTTGTCATATTCGGGATAATATTCTGCCCCGTATTCATTATAACTGATCATGAGTTTGGAATCCTGTAAAAAGGAAGTCACCAAAGATTCCGAGGGCAGTATATCCATAATAAGACTTCCGTTCATATCTTTAAATGATTTCTTCATCCTTTTTTTAATTTCTTTATATCTGTTTTTTTTTGTTTTTTCTGCCTGTTCCCCAAGTTGTTTTTCAGATTCGGAAGAGGAATAGGATTTCATTTTGATTTTCATAGAAAAACCGTCTGCATCCTTTTTAACACCGACTTTGAGTTTCCGGAAATCATCCAAAGAAAAAGAAATCTGTCCGTTGTCTTCCCTGCCTTCCAGTTTATCTGCAATTTCACGAAAGAAACCGACCAGATCCTCCCTGTTCAGTTCCTGGTATGATATTTTTTCTCCGCTTCCCATATTTCTGCCCCCTTCTCTTTCTGATAAACGGCCATGACATGCATTCACTCACAACGAAGCATGAAAGCAGGGTGCGTTAGGCGACAGCCGTAACGCACCGGAATTTATAATTTACGGTGCGCTTCTCGTTCCCACACTCCGCGCCAATGCCATTAAGTTAAGCCCAAAATCCCCCTCCCCCGGTGGGAGGGGGAAGGTAAGAGGCTGTAATCAAATGCTGTTTTCCCCCTCCCGCCGGGGGAGGGGAATACTCTGCTTAAGTCAATGACATTCAGTAGATCGAAACGTTTCCGGAGGAGTCCAGAAATTGTATTTTTGCACCGCTGAACATGGGTAAAACGGAGCGTTTTCTGCCGGGCATTTATGCAAAAATACAATTTCTGCACTCCGGGAACCGTTCTGAAACCGGTCGGCGGAAAACTTTTCGATCTACTGATAATATGTAATCATTAAATATCTGACTGCCGCCATTCTTCGATTTTTTTCTTTATATCATCCCGTATCATCCGCAGCTGCGCCAGTTTTTCCTCTTTGCTTCCCGCAAGTGCTTCGGGATCGGGAAAAGGCCAGTGCAGTCGCTGACTGATTCCCGGAAAAATCGGACATTTTTCTTCTGAAGCATCGTCACAGACCGTAATAACATAATCAAAAAGGCATCCGTTTTTAAAAAGATCAAAAACACTCTGCGTGGATTTCCGGCTCAGATCAATGCCGCGTTCTTTCATGACCTCAGCCACCAGCGGGTTAACAACTGTGGGTTCCAGACCGGCACTTTCCACCTGAAAATCTTCTCCTGCGACTTCTTTGAGAAAAGCCTCTGCCATCTGGCTTCTGCCGCTGTTATGGACACATATAAACAAGACTCTTTTTTTTTCCATTGCACATTTCCTGTTTTTTTAATATGAGCGGTGTCGGACAATTTCCCCTTCGATCAGATAAATCACCTCTTCGGCAATATTGGTGGCATGATCGGCAATCCGTTCCAGATGACGGGACATCCAGTAGATATTGATGAGATATTCATTGCACTCGGGTTTTATTTTAATATCGTCCACCATTTTCTGATACATAATTCTGTCAATCTGATCGATTTCATCATCGGTGATGAGCACCTTAAAGGCCGTATCCACATCCATTCTGATGAGGGAATCCAGACTGTTTTTCAGCATGGACTGGCATTTTTCCAGCATTTCAGAATAATCATAGACCATATTGCAGCCGTTTTTTTTCTGAATAGCCCGTTTCACGCGGCGGGCAATATTGGAGGTTTCATCCGCGATCCGTTCCAGATCATTATTGATTTTAACCGTGATAATCAGAAAGCGCAGATCAATGGCAACGGGCTGGTGCAGTGCCAGTATTTTCAGACATTCCTCTTCAATTTCCACTTCTTCCTGATCAATTTCATAATCGGTCCGGATAATGCGTTCGGCATCATACAGACTCTGCGTTTCAACAGCCTTCACGGTCTGCTGCAGACGTTCTTCCACCTTTGCACCCAAAGCCAGCACCCTTTTTTTGATTTTATCCAGCTCTCTGTCCAAATGTTTTGACATATCTTCTGTCCTCTTCTGTTTTCATATTTCTGCAAAGGCTCTTACGGGAATCAGCAGCGGATACATTAACCGAAACGGCCGGTAATATAATCTTCGGTCTGTCTCAGTTTGGGCCGGGTGAAAATAGTGTCGGTTTCCCCCTCTTCTATCAGTTTTCCCATATAGAAAAAGGCGGTTCTGTCAGAAACACGGGCGGCCTGCTGCATACTGTGGGTGACAATAATAATGGTATAATTTTTCTTTAAGCGGTGTATCAGCTCCTCAATTTTCTGTGTGGCGATGGGATCAAGAGCCGAAGCCGGTTCATCCATCAGCAGCACATCCGGCTCCACCGCCAAAGCCCGTGCAATGCACAGACGCTGCTGCTGTCCGCCGGAAAGCCCCAGAGCAGAATCATCCAGGCGGTCTTTGACTTCTTCCCACAGGGCTGCTTTTTCCAGACTTTCTTCCACTCTTTCCCGGATAAATGATTTGTTTTTTATGCCGTTGACCCGCAGACCGTATGCCACATTTTCCGATACGGATTTGGGAAAAGGATTGGGTTTCTGAAATACCATACCGACCCGGCGGCGCAGCATTACCACATCCAGAGAAGGATCATAAATATTTTCCCCATCCAGCAGCACTTTTCCTTTTACCCGGCTGATGGGAATCAGATCATTCATACGGTTCAGGCAGCGCAGATAGGTACTTTTCCCACAGCCGGAAGGCCCGATAAGCGCCGTAACCTGCCGGGATTCAAAATTCAGAGAAATATCATGCAGGGCCTGAAAATCTCCGTAAAAGAAATCCAGATTTTCGGATTTCATTTTAAAGCCGTTTTTTTTGCTTTTGTCTTTCACTTTTTCGTTCATATATCAAACCTTATCATTCAGAGGAATTTTTTCACCCGCCACTCATCACCCAGCCCATCACTCATGACCCGTCACCCGCAGCACCCCCTGATTCATGTTATTTGAGTTTTCTTCTTAAGCGGCTCCGCCAGATAATGGCCACAAGATTCATCCCCAAAACCAGCGATATAAGCACCAGGGACGTTCCGTACTGCAAAGGCCGGGTGGCCTCAATATTGGTTCCGGCTGTTGCCAGCACATAAATATGATACGGAAGGGCCATGATTTCACTGAAAACAGAAGAAGGCAGATCAGGGGTAAAAAATACGGCCGCGGTAAACATAATGGGAGCGGTTTCCCCGGCGGCCCGGCTCAGCCCCAGAATGCCGCCCGTAAGAATTCCCGGCATGGCAGCAGGAAGAACAACCCGGTAAATGGTCTGCCATTTGCTGGCCCCCAGACCCAAAGATGCCTCCCGGTATGTATTGGGAACAGACTTCAGGGCTTCTTCAGTGGAACCGATGATGACGGGAAGGGTCAGCGCGCCCAGAGTCAGTGCACCGGCCGCCAGACTGACACCCATTTTCAGAAAGGTGACAAAAAAAGCCAGACCGAAAAGACCGAAAACCACCGAGGGAACGCCCGCCAGATTATTGATCCCCAGGCGGATAATCCGCAGCATTTTTCCGGGCCGGGCATATTCATTGAGATGGACAGCCGAAGCCACACCGATAGGCATGGCCACCAGAATGCCCCCCAGACTCATGAGAACAGTTCCCACAATGCAGGGCAGAATTCCCCCTTTGGTCATGGACTCTCTGGGAACATCCGTAAGAAATTCCCATGTAATTGCGGAGATACCGTTTTTCAGCATAAAAAAAACAATAATCAGCAAAGCCAATCCGTTCACCAGAGCCGCGCAGCGGAAAAGGCCGAAAAGAAATTTCTGTGTAAACCGCCTGCGCGACTGCAGTTTTTTTACGGCTTTCTGTATCTCTGTTTCACTGTCCGCACATTCTGTTTTCATCACTTTTATTCCGGTCTGATTCGGATCCTTTTCCCCGGTTTCAGATCTGTCATCCGGAAATCCGTTTTTTGTTATTTCCATTTTATCTCCATCCATCATTATAAGGAAGCCTCGCCGACCTGCCGGTATTTGTGAGAAATAAAATCTGCCACAATATTAAAAAGCAGTGTAAACAGAAAAAGAACAATACCGGTGGCAAATAATGCATAATAATGATCACCCCGGAAAGGGGCCTCTGCCATTTCCGCCGCAATACTGGCCGGCAGGGGCCGCACCGGATCAAAAAGGGAACCGGGAATCATGGCTGCTCCTCCGGCCACCATCAGCACCACCATGGTTTCACCAATGGCCCTGGACATCCCCAGGATAACAGCCGTGCTGATACCGGATACGGACGCGGGCAGAATCACCCGGATGATGGTTTCCCAGTGGGTTGCCCCCAAAGCCAGAGAACCTTCTTTTAATCCGGTGGGCACGCTGTAAACAGCATCTTCGGACAGGCTGCAGATGGTGGGAATGGACATAAAAGCCAGCATCAGGGCCGCATTAAAAAGATTGAGACCGGTGGCAAGCCCGAAGGTCTTTTGCAGAAAGGGTGCCACAATTACCATTCCGAAAAATCCGATGACCACCGAAGGCAGGGCCGCCAGCAGTTCCACCACCGGTTTGACAATTTCCGCCACCCTGGGAGAAGCCAGCTCCGCCAGATAAATGGCCGTCATCACTCCCAGGGGAATGGCAATCACCGAAGAAAGCAGTGTTACATACAGAGATGCCAGAATCAGGGGAAAAATGCCGAAATCCGGGGGATCGGATGTGGGATACCAGTATTTCCCCAAAAGAAAATCATTGGGGGACACGATTTTGAAAAGCGGTATTCCTTCCATGAAAAGAAAGATCATAATCATGAAAAGAATTCCCACCGAAGCTGTCGCAATGCAGAAAAAAAGACTCTGCATGGTTTTTGCTTTTGTATGCTGTTTATTTGCCAATGTATTTTTTCTCCCTTTATACACGCGGGGCAGGGGCGGTTTTTTGACCGTCCCTGCATTCTTTACCTGGTAGTGGGTCAAATCCGTTGATGAATGGAATTTCTCATTGCAGGGGCGTACTGCATACGCCCTTCAGCGGGTTGTCCGGGGACATATGCAATACCCCCTTACAGAAAAATCAACGGATTTGCCCCACTGTCCCTTACTTCTGCATTCTGCATTTTAGCACACGACCATACTGCTTTTTATATCAAAAAAATCCTTCGTTTCCGGATTTTCAGCAGAGGCGCACGGCAGTGCGTCTCAGCGCTGTTACCAGGAAGGGATTCAATGTCATTGACGCAAGACTCCCCTTCCTGAGGGAGGGCAGGGGAGGGTGAAAAGGGGCTTTCATTACAGTCCCCTGCTGCCCCCTCCCCTGACCCCTCCCGCCGGGGGAGGGGAATATTCTGCTTACGTCAATGACATTGGGAAGGGATTGTCAAAAAAACAGTGGGGTCATGTACTGCATTCCGCATTCCGGATTCTCAGTTCACCCTTAGTACAGCGGCACATATCCGGTTTTTTCCACATATTTCTGCCCTTTTTCCGGATGCATCATATAATTCATGAATTTTGCAGCATCACCCGTGGGCCAGCCCCTGGTAAACATGTACAGTGCTCTGGAAACGGGGAATGCCCCGTTTAAAGTGGTTTCCTTGGTTCCCTGAACACCGTCAACGGTCAGTCCTTTGACTTCGGCATTCAGATAACCGATTCCAATATAACCGACGGCATTTTTGTTCTGTGCCACACCGGTAACAACCGCACCGTTGGAAGCCTGCAGCAGCGCGCCGGGGAAAACCCTTTCTTTTTTCATGACTTTTTCTTCCCACACTTCATATGTTCCGGAAGAGGTGTCGCGGGAAATCACCGTAATTTTCATATCCGGGCCGCCCACATCTTTCCAGTTATTGATTTTCCCCATATAAATATCTTTCAGCTGATCCATGCTCAGGTTGCTCACACTGTTGGAAGGATGAACCACCGGGATAATACAGTCATAGGCCACGCCGAAAGGAACCGGGTAGGCTCCTCTTTCCAAAGCCAGTTTCACCTCTTTGCCTTTGATAAAACGGGAAGAGTTCCCAATATCCGTAGTGCCGTCAATAATGGCCTTAATGCCGTTACCGGAACCGCCGCCGGAAATGGAAATCTTCACATCCGGATTTTCTTTCATGTAGGCCTCGGCCACTTCCTGGGCAATAGGCAGAACCGTAGTGGAACCTTTCATGACAATTTCACCCGCCAGAAGCAGGTTGGGACCCAGAATCATTGCCAGGGCCAGCATAACAGTTACCATCATGTTTCTTTTTTTCATCTCTTTTTTTCCTCCGTTTTGTTTTGAATTTCAAAAATATAAATAAATATACAACACACCTTTCCAAAGTGCTTGAAGGCAATATAGCACCCCATTGTTAGAATTGTGTTAGGATTGTGTTAGAAGTTAATGAAAACCGGAACAGGGAAGGATATGGGAGGATTTGCAGGATAGCCGAAAGTTGCCGGAACGGAAAATCAGCAGGTTATTTTATAGGTGCAGATCAATGTCATTGACGTAAGACTCCCCTCCCTGAGGGAGGGTGAAAAGGGGCTTTCATCACAGTCCCCTGCTTCCCCCTCCCCTGACCCCTCCCGCCGGGGGAGGGGAATATTCTGCTTACGTCAATGATATTGAGGTGCAGTTGGGTAACACAGGGGCCCTTTAAAAATAGGTTTTAATCTCCCATTTCAAACAGGGCAAGGTAAGAATGCAGTTCTGAAACCCGGTTCCGGATAATTTCCATGCGATCTTCAGCACGCATGGGGCGGTACATGCTTCCGTCAAAATTTTTATACAGCTCGTCAATCTGTCTGAATTCCAGATCCCGGTATCTGATCCAGGCCCGCTGGGATTCCTGCAAAGCCTTCCGGCCCTCCGCATTCAGGCGTTTTCGGAGCTCCTGATAGACACGGTTGAGTTCCGCATCCCATTTTTCTGTGATGCTGTAGATGCAGTTGAGGATGTTGGCCGTGGAAGGTTCCGCATCCACACATGCGTTGAGTTCCGTATCCAGAGGATGTTCATCCGCTGCAATTTCCTGGGCAGAACTGCCGCCTTCCCCGGGTTCGGGCAGAAATTCCGGCACATCCGCAACAGAAAGTTTCAGCAGCATCGCCAGATTCTGCCATTTTCCGTCCTGCAGTATATAGGTATAGGCCAGATCAAGTTCTTCCCCGTTTACACAGACCTGATAAAAGGAACCCGACTGGTTTTTCACCTCAGTTTTCTTCACAGTGCGGGATGTCCACACCGTATCACCGCAGGGAGCGCAGAACAGCCGGATTTCACTGCCGGTTTTAATCATCTGTGCGGCTTTATCCGCTTTTTCTTTTTCCACCCATGCCGCCTGATCCGCGTGGGAAAAACAGGGGAAGACAAAACAGATGATAGCAGTCATTATCAGTTTTTTGCACATATTTTTCTCCTTTCCGAAAAGGTACGGATTCATCCCGTTTTTTATAAACGGCCATGAGCAGTGACTCACAGCAAAGCATGAAAGTAGGGTGGGTGAAAGACTTTCAGATAAATTTATAGCAGAATTCTGCCATATTGAAAAGCATATTGAACAGTCTGCTTTACTTTATCCTCCCGGAATGATATTTTGCATTCATTCCGGAATAAAAACCGGCGGATGAATAATGAATAATAAATATTTACAGTCACTGGGAATACAGGATTTTTATATCTTTAACAACATAGGACTTACGCAGTTGAAATATAATCTGCTGTTTTTATTGACTGTCAATTTTTAAGACATACAATAAATTCAAACAGTTAAAATTCAACTGTGTAACTCCTGCAACATACAGGGGAAAACTGAAAATACAATGATGAACACCGGGGAAGACAGTTTTACAGATTATCTGGTAAGGGTTATCAGCCGGGAAGGCAGCATACGGGGCCTGGCCTGCGTGACCACCGCACTGACACAGGAAGCCTGCCGCCTGCACAATACCCTGCCCACAGCAGGGGTGGCCCTTGGCCGGGCACTGACCGGCGGTGCGCTGATGGGAGCATTGCTGAAAAGCGGGCAGAGAGTTGCATTAAAGTTTGAAGGCAGCTGCCCTCTGAAAAAAATTCTGGTGGAAGCCGACAGTAAGGGGGCTGTCCGGGGGTATGTGGGTGAACCGCAGGCAGATCTGCCTCCGCGGGATGGAAAATTTGATGTGCCCGGGGCCATGGGCCGGGCCGGTTTTCTCACCGTGAACAAAGATTTGGGCATGAAAGAACCCTACCGCGGCATTGTGCAGCTTTATACCAGCGAAATCGCAGAAGACCTGGCCTGGTATTTTACAGAGTCGGAACAGATCCCCTCGGCTGTGGGACTGGGAACCCATATTGATCCGGAAAAAGGGGTGCTGGCTTCGGGCGGTTTTCTCATTCAGTCCCTTCCTTCGCAAAAGGAAGGGGAGAATGAAGAAATGACTGAAAAAATCACGCTTCGGATCCAATCCATGCCTTCGGTAACAGAAACGCTCCGGGACGGCAGCAGCCCGGAAAATCTGCTGGAAACCATCTTTGCGGAAATTCCCTGCGATGTACTGGAAAAACATTACCTTGCCTTTCAATGCACTTGCAGCAGGGAAAGGATGGAAAGGGCTTTGATTACACTGGGAAAAGAAGAAATCCGGGCCATCATTTCCGAGCAGGGCGGAGCGGATTTAAACTGCGAATTCTGCCGCAGATTCTACCGCTTCAATCAGGAAGAACTGGAAGGACTTGTTTTGTAAGTCTGAGCAGAAACATGGGAACACTCTGTAATCTGAAGATTTCCCCTTGCTCTGCCAGCATTAAAATGACGGATGATCTGATTCAGGGGGATATACAGACCTTCAGTAGATCCTCAAAAATGACATCTGTCTGACATTAATTCAGACAAAATCAAATAAATTAAAATGGTTAAAGCGAATACTTTTGTTCAGTAAAAAATGGCGGCTTTATATTTTATCAGCTTCAACTTATTGAAATTACAGATGCCAAGTTTCCAAAATGACATCAGGGTGTCGTTTTTGAGTAGATCGAAACGTTTCCGGAGGAGTGCAAAAATTGTATTTTTGCACGGGGTAACCGGGAGATGCGGCGGTGCAAAAATACAATTTTTGCACTCCGGGGCAGATGTAAAACCGTATCCGGGGGAAACTTTTCGATCTACTGACCTTATGAAAACAGTTTTGGGGTTTCCTGTAGGTTGGGGTGAGGAACGAACCCCAACAAATTAAAAGTGCTGGGGTTCCTCACCCCAACCTACTCCAAAAATATTATCTGAAAACCTGTAGTAAAGACGCACGGCCGTGCGTATTTACAGAAAAAATGAAATCTTAAAATATTTTAGATGGACAAATACCCGAACTTTGCCTATATAGACTTTAAGAAAGTGGTTTTGGGCTTTTCTGCAGGTTTGGGTGAGGAACGAACCCCGGCAGATTCAGCATGTTGGGGTTCACTGCGTTCATCCCAACCTACCCCGAAACAATTATCTTAAACACGATAGTTTTCAAAAATATTCCTCAGTCAAATACATACGATTCATCATATCAGGTTTCCAGGTAATAATTTCTGGCAGGGAGGGGATAGTACATAAATACATCCCCGGCAGATAAGGAATCATCAATTATTATCCGGAAGACGATAGCATATTCAGGGAGTCTCTATGCCAAATCAAAGCATTTCCCCATTATCCCCAACCTCAGATATTTCAGAAAAACTGATCCGGCATATGCAGGAAGTCAGCCGTCTGGCTTTAGCTGAAAAAATTGAAGGGCTGTTTGATTACGTTGTTGATGCAGTTTATGATTTAACCGGTATGGTTACTGTTTTATGGCTGCTGGATGATGTAAATTCCTGCCTGAAAATCAAAGCACACCGGGGACTGGATGAAGACTATGCCCAAAAAGCGGAAACGCCTTTGGAAGGCTCCGTAACAGGTTATGCTTTGCACAGTCGGATGCCCGTATGCCGACCGGATATTCAAAATGACAATGAAGAACCGAAATTTTATAATCTTAAAGAAGCCCAAAAAGCAGGGTGGAGATATTTCGTCTGCGTCCCCCTGCTGGGAAGCGAAGATGAAGCTCTGGGTTCACTGAGCATCTATGGTCCGGATTCCAAAGACTGTGATTTTCTGCAAATTAATTATCTCCAGATTTTTGCCAATCAGATCAGCACTGCCGTTCAGAATGCCAGATTAATCGAAAGAAAAGAACGGCGGCGTTTACGGATTCGGAATGTAATTTCTGCAATAAACGATATCAACAGTGCCATTGTTGAAAACTCCAGAGATGGTGTAATGGAACTGATTACAAATAAAATCAGGGAACTGACCGGGGCAAGTTATGCCTCGCTGCGGATGAAAAGTGAAAACGGTAAATGTCTCAACCCCATTGCTACCAGTGGAAGGGATAAGGATAGCTATGAAACCCTTCCAATAGATAATAACTCTATCTGCGGGCAGGTTGCTCAGAGAGGTAAAGCCATTATCAACTCGGATGAAAAACCCTATATGTGCGTGCCTTTGAAAAGCAATAATGAAGTGATCGGTACAATGTATGTGGAAAGCACGAAAGCGGGTGAATTTTCCAGTCAATTCCAGATTGACTTTCTTCAGTCTCTGGCAAATCAGGCTTCCATTGCCATTGCTTTGGGAGAAGAACTCAGGCAAAAAAACAGGCAACTGGAACAGGCAAACAGACAACTGGAAATGAAGGCGGAAAGCCTGGATGAAAATTTGCGGCAGACGGTAAATGATCTGAAAATAATGCAGACTTTTTCAGGACAACTGAATCAGGGGTTAAACTGATCCCGAAAACAATCTGAGCGAATATTTCTCATGCTGTCAAGTAAGAAGAGAAAAGAATCATATACCACAGATGAAATCGGACGAAGATTTCTGGAATATTACCAATCTTTGGACTACAAAATCATTCCGGGAAGCTCTTTGCTGGATCCTTCTGTCCCCATGACCTTTGTCATGAGTGCGGGGCTGGTGCAGGTGGAAACGTCGGCAGGTTTTCAGGGGGACAGCAGTGGAAACCGTTATACCATGATCCAAAACTGCTTTCGTTATTTCGACCTTCCGCAGATTGGCAAAAGTCCTCACCATCTCAGTCTCTTTCAAATGCCCGGTGCATTTACTTTTGGCCCGCAGAACAAAGAAAAATGCATTGCAGATATCCGGCATCTCCTAAGCGGTATTTATAACCTGCCTTCGGATTCCTTATGGGCCACATATTTTAAAGGGGGCAATATCTGCGGGATTTTTTTTGAACCGGATGCAGAAACCCGCGAAGCATGGAAAAGGGCCGGGATTCCGGATAAACAGATCGTTCCGTTGAATGCGGATCATAATTTCTGGAAACAGGGGCCCGGTATTGTGGGGGAAAATCATGCTGCCAAATGCGGCCCCAATACTGAAATTTTCTTTGACCGGGGCGCAGACAAATCCTGCGGTATTCATTGTCTGCCGGGTTGCGGATGCGGCCGCTTTGTGGAAATCATGAATACCCTTTTCATTTCCTTTCACCTGGAAGAAGTAAACGGAACGGTGAAAGATCTGGATGAACCCTTTACAGAAACGGTGATCGGTTTGGAACGTCTGGCAATGCTGCTTCAGGGAAGATTTTCCGTCTTTGACACAGATATGATTCTGCCCCTGATTGAATATATCCGGACGAATACCGGAACAGCCGGGAAGAATACACTTCTTTTTGAAAGAATGATTGCGGATCATATACGGGCACTTTTGTTTCTGACAGCAGACGGAGCACCGCCACCCGGTAAAGGCGGACGTGCCCGGCTGATGCGGAAACTGGTGCGGCAGATGCTGACAGCCCAAAAAATGCTGGAGATTACAAATCCCAATTTTCCGGAATATCTGAAAGATACAGTACTGAAGCTGTATAAAGATCAGTCCCCGCATCTGATGACTGCCGGAGACAAGGCAATGGAATATATTCGTGATGAAACAAAACGATTTGAAAAAACGCTGCAGAAAGGTTTTCGGCATCTGGATGATTCCCTGAAAAAGAAAAAAATAATGCAGTCGGAGAAAATAAGAGAATTTGAAAAACGGCATGGCATTCCCAGATTACTGCTGAAAAAAAGACTGGCGGAAGTTCCTGCCAATAACATACAGTTTTATGAGAAAGGTCAAACATATGCATAGCAGGCGAATCCGGCATATCCTGAAAAAAGTCTGTGAAACCGTGCAGAAATTAATGGATTTTGACAGGTTTTATGTTGTTCTTTATGATCCCCGACGATCCATCCTTCAGTTTCCGCTGGTAAATGATCAGGGAAAACAATCTGACTGGCCGGAAAGAAATTTCCAAAAGGATACCTTGCCGGATTTGCTGATGGAAAAAGGGAAAACGATACGAATCCGTCAGGATACAATAAGAGAATCAAATCATCTTCGCTATTGGCCGGATTCAGACCTACCCCAGTCCTGGCTGGGAGTTCCCCTGGTGGTGGACGATTCTCCTATCGGCGCATTGGTTGTCGAAAATTACCTGAAGGCTGAAGTCTATGGCAGCAGGGAAAGCGATCTGCTTTCCACTATTGCCCGGCAGACGGCTATGGCAATTGAAAATGCCCGGCAGAGAGACCGCCTGGAGCGGCAGAGAGACCGCTTCCGGGTACTTCATGAACTGGGAATCAGCCTGAATGATAATATTCAGCGGAATGAAAAAGAAATATGTGAACTGATATATCAAAATGCAAGCCAGTTGATGGATACGGATAATATGTATATCGCATTATACGAAGCTGATCCCGACAAAGTCGATCAATATAATGAGAAAAATCCGGAAGAAAATATCCTCAACGGAACCATCCATTTTCATCTCATGTATGAAGATGGGAAAGAAAGGCCCCCCTGGTCAAGAAAACCGGTAGCCGGGCAGTACGGCAGAACAGAAGTAATCCTATGCACAAAAAAAGAAATATTCAATAAAACCCGGGCGGAATCCCAGGCATGGTATAAAAAATTGGGACATAAGGAATTTATCGGTAAAACCTTTGCATCCTGGCTTGGTGTTCCTGTAATGATTGGCGGTAATCTTCTGGGAGTCATTGCCACATATCATTCTACAGATGATTATGTATATAATGAAGATGATTTGCAGGTTTTGTCCATGATGGCCGACGCAGCGGCAGCGGCCTTCAACAATGCAAAATTATACAGGCAGCTGGAGGATGCAAACAGGCAACTGGAGGACAAAGTTCAGGAGCGTACCCGGCAACTGGAGGATGCAAACAGGCAACTGGAGGACAAAGTTCAGGAGCGTACCCGGCAACTGGAGGATGCAAACAGGCAGCTGGAGGATGCAAACAGGCAACTGGAGGACAAAGTTCAGGAGCGTACCCGGCAACTGGAGGATGCAAACAGGCAGCTGGAGGACAAAGTTCAGGAGCGTACAAGAGAGCTTCGGGAACTCAATGAGCAGCTGGAGGACAAAGTTCAGGAGCGTACCCGGCAGAAAGAGGCACTTACCGAACTGCTGAGTCTTAACGATCTTGCTGGCCGTTTTGTACATAAAATCAATAATCTTGTCGGAAATATCCCGATAGATATTGACTATATGAAGGACAGTCTGGTAAAAAAAGGTGTTGACGAAACAACCTATGAAGATTTAAATAACATTTCAGAACAGATCAGCTATCTGGTACAAATGGCAAGGCGGGTGCAGAAATCAACCCGAAAACTGCAGGAAAGCAAACAGTCAAAAATATTTCAAAAAGCGGATGCAATTGTTCTGCTGGATAAAGCGCTGAATTATTCCCTTGGCCTGAATGAAGAAAAAATGAATAAATTCAGCATACAGAAAGATTACAGAAAAAAGACTCTTTATATCGAAACCTTTGAATCCTTATTTGTTGAAGCCCTTGACAACCTCATCTCCAATGCATTTGATGCCATGCCGGAAGGGGGAAAACTTGTTCTCGGGGCAAATACCTGTCAAATGGAAGGAACAGAATATGCAGTTCTGACAATTGCAGATTCCGGAAAAGGAATACCGGAGAAAGATCACCATAGAATATATAACATTGATTACAGCAAAAAATCAGGCGGATTGGGATACGGTTTATGGTCTGTAAAGCGTATCTGTGATGCCACTGCCACCAAAATACATTTTAGCAGTAAAGAAAATACCGGAACATCTTTCTCTTTGTATATTCCACTTCTTAATGAAGGAGAAAATCAATAATGTCAACACGAACTCCGAAAGCTTTGATCATTGATGACAATGCTTCCTGGTTAAGAACCTTAAGCCGTCTGCATAATGAAGCCGGTTATGAAATTGTAACAGCAGTTAATTTTGATGATGCATTACAAAAAGCGGATAACATAAAACCGGATCTGATTGTCACCGATATCCGGCTGGTGGATGAAGATCATGCGAATATTGACGGTATCCGCCTTCTGACAAATCTGAAAAACCAGGGGAAATTAAATAAAAGCATTGTTATCACAGGATATTCCGACCCATCTAAAAGGGAAGCTGCTGATAAAATCGGGTCCCTGTATTTTGAAAAAGGCAGTTTTACCCGAAAAGACTTTGTAGATACAATCAATAAAATATATCAGGAAGTTAGTAATCTGCATTCCGGAAATTTCCTATACGGTGCGGAAACAGCTTCCTGTCTGCTGAAATCATTAAAAAAATATATCTTTTCTTCATTTCCGTGCCATACAGTCAAAAGCCGAATATGACAGATAGCAACTATTGTGAGGAAAGGTGAAAAAATGTTTTATTCGGAACGGAAAATCCTGATAGTGGAAGACGATCCCGGTTGGCGCAAATCAATAATGAGATGCGATTTTTTACAGAATTTGGATAAAAACTGCCCGAATTCAATTGCAATTGCAGAAAATCCGGATGAAGCTGAAAAACTGATTCGTTCCCGCAAATTTGATTTGGCGATTACCGATTTTATGCTGGATGAAGATAAAACGCAGTTCCCCTGGAGAAATCTGGCCCGATCCTTACAAAAATATCAGATACCCATAATTGTTGTCAGCGCATATATTGATGATGTCAATCTGATGACAGAAATGATAAACGAGTACAATGTGGTCGGAATTTTCCACAAAGGTCAGCTTGACCTTTGTAAACTGGGGAAACGCATGGAAAACATTCTTGGTTCTGTCTGCTATCGTAAAAATAATGAACCGACTGTTTCAGCGCATACAGGAAAAATCAGCATACTGCATATTTCTGACCTCCATTTTGGTACTTCTCACCGGTTTCAGCCAAATAAAGATCTGCCAGCCGATGATATTCCGACACTTGGCGGATTATTATCCCATGACCTTGAAAATAATAATATATTAGTTGATATACTTGTAATTTCCGGCGATATTACAAATATTGGCAGTAGTGATGAATTTGAATCTGCCTTAAATGAAATCGAATACCTGCAACGAATATTCGATATTTCTTTAGAAAATATTATAATCGTCCCCGGTAATCACGACATTACATGGCAGTCAGACAATAGTGGAAATACAGCTTCAAAAGCAGCATACCGCTTTTTCTACAGAGGGTTATATGGAAAATACCCGGAGGAGGATGACCGTTTTTTCCATATACAGTTTATTGAAAAGAAAAATGTTTTGATTGCCGGGCTTGATTCATGCGTATTGGAAAAACCGGATCGGGCCGGTATCGGTTTTATTGGTCATAAGCAAAGATCATTATTAAAAGAAAAAATCAGAGAAATTGAAAAAGACCATCCGGACTGTTTGAAAATAGCGGCAATGCACCATCATTTACTTCCGGTAGAGCAGGACCTCCATATTCCGAAAGAAGACAAAAATTTCAGCCTGGTCATGGATGCATCCATGGTATTAAGAGATTTATATGATTTAAATTTTGCCGCAATACTGCATGGTCATAAGCATCAGCCCTTCTGCGCGGATATCCGTCTGTATGGAACAGAAAGACAAAGTCCCATGGCGATTATCGGTTCCGGAAGTACCGGAGCAGAAAGGGGAGAACTTGGCGAAATATCCAAAAATCATTATAATATAATTGAAATAGAAACATCTGATGCAGGAGTTGAATTTACAATACAAGGAAGAATATATAACAATGAAAAATTCAACGACTATGATATCCCCATAAAAATTGATCTTGGACATGGTATCGGGATGTTAAGGAACGGGTACGAAATAACCTGACCATTTGAAAATCGGGTAGCGGGTCAGACCGGTTGATTTTTATAACCACAGAGAACACAGGGTTTTCACAGAGAGACACAGGGAAAAACTCTTTTACATCCCTCCGACCCTCTGTGTTTTACCGCAGGGAGGATTCTGTTTCCTGATGACAGATCAGCGGATCTGACCCCCTGCCGGAAACCGGCACATCCGTTTTTCAGGGGATCCGCAGGATGAAATGAGCAACTTATTTCGGACTCATTCCTAAAGTAAGAGTCTATCTGAAAACCTCCGAAACCGGTTTTTGGAACCAGTGAAAACAGGGGGGCAGAATACCGAAAGACAGGTTTTCGGATAGATTCTAATGCAGATTAACAATCTGATCACTCATGCGCCGCAAGCGGTATCCTGCCGGTAAACATACTTTTTTTCAGATTTTTCACCATCCCCGATTTTTCCCTTGACATCCCGTACAAAGAAATATAAATAAATTTTAAAAAAACTGACTGTGTAATCAGTCAGACTGACTGTGTAATCAGTTTAATATTCAGGAGAGAATATGACCAAAAAAGAGGCAATTCTGCTGGCCGGGGCCAAACTCTTTGCAGAGAAAGGTTTTAACGGTACATCCATGGCCGAGCTGGCCGAACTGACGGATATTGCCGGAGCGACAATTTTTTATCATTTCAAAAATAAAGAAGAACTGTTCCTGGCCGTGCTGGAACAGGTGAAAGACGGCATTCTGAAATCCTTTGACGAATACTTTGCAGGAAATGTTTTTAAAAACGGCCTGGAAATGGTGGAAGGCGTAATTTCCTATTTCCTGTTCATGGCCGGACACAAAGAAGAATGGTTCCTGCTGCTGCACCGCAACCATCCCTACCGGCTGGCCGAAGTCAACCCGGTATGCCGCCGCTATCTTGAAGTGATTTACAACTGCTTCACCGATGTGTTTGAGCGGGCCATCCGCCGGGGGAGGGCCGACGGCTCCATCCGGGATATACCTGCCCATAAAACCGCCCTGGTGATCCTTTCCATGGTGGACGGTGTGGTGCGTTTCAAAACATATCAGTTATACAATGCAGGTGCCCTGTATAACAATCTGATGGAACTGTGCAGAAGGATGCTTGAAAATCCTAAACAATAACTATTTTACAACAGGTGGTATGTATGATTGAAAAAGTGTTTCCTTTTATCGGATGGTTCCGGAACTATGGAAAAGATGCATTCAAAACGGATGCCATTGCAGGTCTTACCGTAGCGCTGGTGCTCATTCCCCAGTCCATGGCCTACGCGCAGCTGGCGGGCCTGCCCTCCTATTACGGGCTGTATGCCTCTTTTCTGCCCCCCATGATTGCGGCTCTCTTCGGATCGAGCCGGCAGCTGGCCACCGGCCCGGTGGCGGTTGTGTCCTTAATGACCTCCGCCTCTCTGGAACCCCTGGCCACGGCCGGAAGTGAGGGCTATATTGCCTATGCGGTCATGCTGGCCCTGATGGTGGGGATCTTTCAGTTATCCCTGGGGATTCTGCGCCTCGGACTGGTGGTGAATTTTCTCTCCCACCCGGTGGTCAACGGTTTTACCAATGCGGCGGCCATCATTATTGCCTCTTCCCAGCTGTCCAAAATGTTCGGGGTGTATGTGGACAAGGCCGAGCATCATTATGAAACCATCATGCGGGTATGCAGTGCGGCTTTTCATTACACGCACTGGCCCACCCTCTTTATGGGGGCATTGGCTTTTGCCATTATGTATGCTTTGAAAAAATTCTACCCCAAAATCCCCAACGTCCTGGTTGCCGTGGCGGTCACCACCCTGATTTCCTGGGGTATCGGTTTTGAGCACAATGAAACAATCCCCCACAGCCGTCTTACTTCACCGGAAGCTGTCGGAATGATTAAAAATTTCAATCATTCTGTTGCAGAAATCACCCGACTGGGAGAAGAACGGGCACAGATGAATCAGCAGCTGGATAAGGCCAGAAAGGCCGGAGATGTGATCAGGGTACTGGATATTGAACATGACATCAATGTCATCAATGTGCAGATGAAACGCCTGAAACATGAGGCGCATCAGTACCGCGCACAACTCCGCCATATGCATTTTGAAGGGCTTGCACAGGCGGACGGTTCTCTGATGCTTTATCCCAAAGACAGTCTTCCGGCAGGAAGCGAGGGCGACGGCCGCACCTGGCGCATCAAAATCGGCAATAAAATACTGGATACGGAAAAACTGCCTGTTACCGGAGGCGGGGCAGTGGTCGGCACGGTTCCCAAGGGACTGCCCTCTCTGCGTATGCCCAAAATTGACATGGGGGTAATTTTTCACCTCTTCCCCTATGCGGCCATTATTTCCCTGCTGGGTTTTATGGAAGCCATTTCCATTGCCAAGGCCATGGCCGCCAAAACCGGGCAGCGCCTTGACCCCAACCAGGAACTCATTGGTCAGGGACTGGCCAATATTTTCGGTGCCATGGGCAAAAGCTATCCCACATCCGGTTCCTTTTCCCGCTCCGCCGTAAACCTCCAGGCCGGTGCCCTCACAGGTCTTTCCAGTGTATTCACCAGTCTGGCCGTGGTGATCACCCTTCTTTTTTTCACCCCCCTGCTTTATCATCTGCCCCAGTCCGTTCTTGCTGCGGTAATTATGATGGCCGTCATCGGGCTGATTAACATATCGGGCTTTGTCCATGCCTGGCATGCCCAGCGTTATGACGGCATCATCTCCGTACTTTCCTTTATCTGCACCCTGGCCTTTGCGCCCCATCTGGACAAGGGGATTATGGTCGGTGTTGTTCTTTCCCTGCTGGTCTTTCTGTACAAGAGTATGCGTCCCACCGTGCCCTCCCTGTCCCGGCATGATGATGAAGGACTGCGGGATGCCATGGCCCACGGTCTGCATCAGTGTGAATTTGTGGATCTGATCCGCTTTGACGGGCCCCTGTTTTTTGCCAACGCCAGTTATCTGGAAGACAAAATCAACGACCGTCTGCAGCAGCGCAGGAATCTGAAACATATTGTGCTGGTGGCAAACGGCATCAATGATATGGATGCATCGGGGGAAGAAGTGCTTTCTCTGCTCATAGACAATATCCGGAGTTCGGGGGTGGATATTTCTCTGAGCGGAGTGAACGAATCTGTGATGGCCGTGCTGCAGCGCACCCATCTCATTGATAAAATCGGCAGGGATC
The DNA here is from genome assembly GCA_011390755.1 of Desulfobacteraceae bacterium. Classification (GTDB taxonomy): domain Bacteria; phylum Desulfobacterota; class Desulfobacteria; order Desulfobacterales; family Desulfococcaceae; genus JAABRU01. The sequence goes on from JAABRU010000013.1 coordinate 54,941, forward strand.
ATATTTTTCCGACCATGGAAAAAGCCATCTGTGCGGTGCATGTCCATTCCCATGATGAAACGGAAGAAAACTGCCCCCTGACAACCGTGTGCCGTATTGCATAATAATGAAACCCCGTTTGCCGCCTGCAGGCATCAGCTGCTGATTTTTCGTTCCGGCAGTTTTCGGGAATGATGTAACTGTCTGATTTTCAGTTACCGTCCCATCAGGTGGCAGCCCGGGTGAATGAAGGAGAAAATATCATGTCTGTAATTTCAATATTCAGCGGAAATTTTTGTAAAGAGGAAGAGGTGTTTCAGGCAGTACAGGAAAAGACCGGATACCGGAAAATTGAAGAAACGGAATTCCTTCAGCGGGCGGCCGGACTGGCCGGGATGACGGAAAAAAAGATCCGCAGTGCCTTTTCTGCCAAAACTTCACTTTTTAACCGTTTCACCCATGAAAAAGAGCGTGCTGTGGCCCATATGCGGCAGGCCCTGGCAGAAATACTGGAAGAAGACAATCTGCTGCTCTCGGGTTTCTGTGTCCATCTGATTCCCAAGTCCGTAACCCACGCGCTGGGGGTATGTCTGATCTCGGATATGAAAAACCGCCTGGCCGCGGCACAGGCATCCGGCACATATTCTGAAAAAGAGGCCGTGAATCTGATCCGCAGACATGATGAAGATTGCGCGGCATGGGTAAAGATGATATGTGATAAGGAGGATCCCTGGGAAACAACATTGTATGATATTGTGATTCCCACAGATAAAACATCCCCGGCCGAAGCGGCCGCGCTGATTGCCGATAATGCTGCCGCGGATGTGCTGAAAATGACAGAACGGTCAAAAAATGCGGTAAAAGATTTTCAGCTGGCCGCCAGGGTGGAAACCGTGCTGACCGGGGAAGGGCACAATGTCGGGGTCAATGCCAAAGCCGGTGCGGTGATTCTTACCATTAACAAACATGTTCTCATGCTTGCCCGGCTGGAAGAAGAACTCAAATCCATTGCCGAAAAAGTGCCGGGGGTTGCATCTGTTGTCACGGTAATCGGGAAAAATTTCCACCGCAGCGATATCTACCGCAAGGTTGATTTTGAAATCCCCTCCAAGGTGCTGCTGGTGGATGATGAGCGCGAATTTGTCCAGACCCTTTCCGAACGTCTCATGATGCGGGATATGGGTTCTGCCGTGGCATATGACGGTGAGTCCGCACTGGATATTGTCCGCGACGATGATCCCGAAGTCATGATTCTGGACCTGAAAATGCCGGGTATTGACGGCATTGAAGTGCTGCGCCGGGTAAAGGAAACCCGCCCCGATATTGAAGTCATTATTCTCACAGGTCACGGTTCCGAAGCAGACCGGCAGGTCTGTATGGATCTGGGGGCATTTGCCTATCTGCACAAACCTGTGGATATTGACGTGCTGAGCGAAACCCTGAAAGCGGCCAATGAGAAGATAAAACAAAAGAAAACAGCGTAAAAGCGATCCGGTCGGATCAGCAAAGTCTGTCCCGGCCGGTTTTCTGAAAACAGCATACCGCAAAGCAACAGGAATCCCTTATGATTTCCCTACTCAGAAAATTAAGACCGCAGTTCTGGGATCATTCGGAACAGGCCGGCGGTCTGTTCACACATATGTTCAATTTCCGGCAGATATGGAAACTGAGCATCAGTCTTATGTCTGCTGTTACCCTGCTCCCCCTGATTATCATTACCCTGGTGGATTATAATTTTACCCAGCGGGCCATTGAGTCGGACATTCTGATGCGTACCTCCAGGATCACCTCCAATGCCAAACGGAGCCTGTCCTTTTTTCTGACCGAGCGGAAATATGCACTGGACTTTCTGGTGCATGACAACAGTTTTGATTCGCTCAATGACGAAGAGCATCTTGCCGATATTCTGGAAAATCTGCAAAAAGGTTTTGGCGGCGGTTTTGAGGACCTCAGCGTGATTGATGCGGACGGTCGTCAGCGCACCTATGTGGGCCCCTATAATTACCGGCTGGAGGGAAGAGACTACAGCAAACAGCCCTGGTTTGAGAAAGTGGTTGAAAAAGGGATGTATATCAGTGATGTATTTATGGGATTCCGGGAAATTCCCCACCTGGTAATTGCGGTAAAATACCAAATGCCGGACGGCTCTTTTTATGTTCTCCGCTCTTCGGTCAATACATCCCGTTTAAATGATATGCTTTCCAAACTGGAAATGAGCGGCAAGGGCGAAGCATTTATCATCAACCGCCAGGGCATTTTGCAGACACCGACACGGTATTACGGGAATATGCTGGAAAAAACATCATTGAAAATTCCGGCATTTTCGGAAAAAACCGAAGCCGCGGAAAAAAAAGACAGCAGTGGAATGCCCCTGATTATCAGTTATGCCTATATTCCGGATACACCTTTTATTCTGATGGTGGTTAAGCAGAAAGAAGAACTGATGAAACCCTGGTATCAGACGCGGATGGAACTGATCGGTTTTCTGGTTTTCAGCATTACCGTTATTCTGATGGTAATTTTTCATGTGACCACCTATATGGTGAACAACCTGTATATTGCCGATCAGAAACGCCTGATGGGACTGCATGAGGTGGAATACGCCAGCAAAATGGCATCCATCGGCAGACTGGCGGCCGGTATTGCCCATGAAATCAATAATCCCCTTGCCATTATCAATGAAAAAGCCGGACTGATGAAGGATCTTTTTACATTAAAAAAAGAATATGCGGATGATCCCCGGCTGAACAACATTATTGATTCCATTATTTCCTCGGTCAAACGCTGTGCCATTATTACCAAGCGGCTTCTTGCCTTTGCCCGTCATCCGGATGTCCATATACAGCATATCCACATCCGGGAACTGATCCGGGAAGTACTCAGTTTTACAGGAAAGGAAGCCGAATACCGCTCCATCTGCGTGGAACTGGATATTCCCGAAGATGTTCCCCGGGTGGAAAGTGACCGCAGCAAACTGCAGCAGATATTCCTGAATCTGATCAACAATGCTTTTGCGGCCATGGATACGGAAGACTGTCTGCGTATTTCTTCGGAACAGAAAGATGACAGTATCATTGTGCGGGTCAGCGACAGCGGCTGCGGGATTCCGCCCGGGGATCTGAACCGGGTTTTCGAACCCTTCTTTTCCACCAAAACCAAAAAAGGCGGAACCGGTCTGGGACTTCCCATCACATATAACCTGGTTCATGAAATCGGCGGCAATATTGAAGTGCAGAGTACGGAGGGAGAAGGCACGACTTTCAGTGTAACCCTTCCTCTGACAATGAAAGGAAAAGAGGAGAATTCCCCGTGAAAATTTTACTGGTTGATGACGAGCAGGAGCTGGTTTCAACACTGGCGGAAAGATTGGAGATGAGAGGTTTTGATGCCCACTGGTTTACCAACGGGAATGCTGCCCTGCAGTATGCGCAGAAAGAAAAATGCGATCTGGCTGTACTGGATGTCAAAATGCCCAAAATCGGCGGTCTGGAACTGCAGCGGCAGCTGGCAGAAATGCAGCCCCGGATGAAATTTATTTTTCTGACCGGCCACGGTTCTGAAGAAGATTATCTGGCCGGAACCCGCAAAGGACATTCTTATCTGATAAAACCGGTGGATATCGGGCAGCTGCTTGCAAAAATAAATGAATTTCTCAGATAAAGGAATCAGGAATGAAAAAGGAACATGATATATTCGGCAATACGGGATTACAGTTTTTCGGAAAAATTTCGGCCTCGCTTTCCCATGAATTGAAAAACGCGCTGGCCGTTATTAACGAAAATGCCGGTCTGCTGACCGATCTGGTGCATATGTCGGAAAAAGGGCATCCCCTTGATCCCGCCCGCATCAAAGGTGTGGGCAGCAAAGTTATGGAAAAGGTAAAACATGCAGACAGTATTCTCAAAAATATGAATGCCTTTGCCCACAGTGTGGATATTCCCGCCGCAAAGACGGATATCCCCGAAACACTGGCACTCCTGCTTGCCCTGACCCGCCGGATCACATCCAACCGGGGCATCCGTGTTTACCTGGACAAACCGGCATCCCCCCTTTGTGTCCATACATCCGCCTACGGACTGCTGCATCTGTGCTGGGACTGTATCGAATCCTTTATGGACTGGGTGGGGGAAGAAAAAGAGATCGGTCTGATTCCGGAAAAAACAGAACAGGGAAGCCGTATCCGCTTCTGTAAACTGGATCAGATGCCTTCTGATCCGGAAATTCTGAGGGAACAAAAAGAACTGCTGGGGGCCCTTCACGCCGAAATTGTGGCAGAAACAGACAAAAAAGAAGTGATTCTTATGCTTCCCCTCCGTTTGTCATAGGTGATGCACCTGTAAATCATTCCGAATTTCAAATTTTCCGTCATTCCGGCGAAAAGCGGAATCCTTTCATTTCACACGTTTCCGGACTCCGGTTTTGACCGGAGAAACGGTTTTTCTGACTTTTTACCGCCTGCACCGGTTTCCGCAAAGACAGGGCTTTGTCAGTTTTGTTTTAAGCATTTTGAGTAAAAAACCGCTTTCGCGCAATCAGGACATTTTACCCCGGGAGAACCTGCATGTCTGAAAAATTATTACTGCTCGGAGAAGAAGAAGATTTTCTTGCTGACCTGTCCGAACAGATCCGGGCCAGGGGGATGCATGTTTCCAGAGCGGTATCTTTACAGGAAGGACTTGAAATGGCGGCAAAGGATCATTTCCGCATCATTCTCATCAGTCTTACGGTTCCCGGAAATGACGGGGCCGATGAGCTGAAAATGCTGAAGCAGATACGGCCGGAACCGGAAATATTTCTTCTGAGCGGACATGTTACCGTAAAAAAAGGTGTCCGTGCCATCAAAATGGGTGCAGCGGATCTGCTGGATAAAAGCGCAAAACCGCGTATTCTGGCGGAAAAAATTGTCAAATCCCGCAACCGGAAAATCCTGTCTCTTCGGAAAGCATAACTTTTTCAGTCGGTTTATCTGTTTTTCTGCCGCTGTTTTCTGTGACAGTTTCCCGCATGCAAATATGAATATTCAGGGGATATTCCTTTACAAAAATCCCTGTATGCTTTAAAGGACAGGCAGAAGAAAAAACAATCCTGCCCCTGAAATTGTAAGGGAAAGACTTTCATGATTTAATAATCAATAATACAGACACATAATGAAAGGAGAAAAACCATGTCAGAAAAAGTATTGCTGGTAGATGATGAAAAAGACTTTCTGGATATTATGACCCAGAGAATGGAAACCCGCGGCATGGAAGTATCCGCATCCGCATCCGCAAAAGAGGCAATTGAAAAAATAAAAAACACATCGTATGATGCGGTGGTACTGGACCTGCAGATGCCTGAAATGGACGGTTTGGAAGCACTGAAAGCCATTAAGGAAATCCGGCCGGAAATACAGATTATCCTGCTGACGGGTCACGGAACCGTGGAAAAAGGAGTGGCGGCCATTAAAGAAGGAGCAATGGATTTTATTGAAAAACCGGCAGATATGGAAAAACTCACTGAAAAAATCAAAAAGGCCCAGGCACAGAAAATGCTGATAATTGAAAAAAAACAGAAGGAAAAAGTGGACGATATCATCAAGCGTTTCGGTTTTTGAGCCATGCCTTTTCACGGGTGTACGGCAATCATTTTCGGGAAGACATACTGTTTTTTTCGGAAACTCTGTACACTGTTTCTTGACATAAAACCGTTATTGGATTAAGAAGTTTACTCTTATGCCACAGTGCACTGTCAGTTTTGAATCTGTGACTCCGGTTTTTTAATCCATAATTTCAAATTTGACAGCGCCCTAGTATGTCAGAGGGAAAATCATTAATAACTTTTGAAAGGAGATGCAAATGTCAGCACAGTTAATCAAAGGAACAGAAATCCGTGAACAGATCCTGGAAGAAATTACAGCCGAAGTAGCTCAGATTAAAGAAAAACACGGTGTTGTTCCCGGACTTGTCACGATCCTGGTCGGAGAAAATCCCGCTTCCATTTCTTATGTAACCCTGAAAATCAAAACAGCCCACCGGGTGGGATTTACCGAAATTCAGGATACACAGCCCGTTGATATATCCGAAGCGGATCTGCTGGCCCTGATAGACAAATACAATAAAGATGACTCCATTAACGGCATCCTTGTCCAGGTGCCGCTGCCCAAACATATTGATGACAAAAAAGTTCTCAATGCCATTGATCCGGATAAAGATGTGGACGGTTTTCATCCGGTAAATGTGGGGCGTCTGATGATCGGCGGGGATGAAGTGAAATTTCCGCCCTGCACCCCTGCCGGTATTCAGGAAATGATCATCCGGGCCGGTGTGGAAACCAGCGGTGCCGAAGTTGTGGTTGTCGGCCGTTCCAATATCGTAGGCAAACCCATTGCCAATATGATGCTGCAGAAAGGCAAAGGCGCAAACGCCACTGTTACCATCGTTCACACCCGTACCAAAGATCTGGCTGCCCACTGCAAACGGGCCGATATTCTGATTGTGGCCGCGGGCGTTCCGGATTTGGTCAAACCCGAATGGATCAAACCGGGTGCATGTGTTATTGATGTGGGGGTCAACCGGGTCGGTGTCAACGAGAAAAGCGGAAAAGCCATTCTTAAAGGAGATGTGGATTTTGACGCGGCCAAAGAAATAGCCGGATGCATTACCCCGGTTCCGGGCGGTGTGGGTCCCATGACCATTACCATGCTTATGCTCAATACCCTGAAATCCCTGAAATTCAAACTGGGAATTGAATAAATTCCGGTTTTCTGATTCATCACCCGGATTATTTATAAACCTGAACAACTTTCCGAATCATAATCTTCATCTGAAAACAGCCTTGTAAAACTGATTTTCACCATTTTCTTTATTTTCGGGCAAGCTATTGGAATTTATGAATAATACGGGATACACAGCAAGAGGGGGGGAAGAAATCTTCCCTCCCGGAATCCTTCCTGCCTTGACAGTTCCGCTGAAAAAATGCTATTTCATACAGCAATTTACCGTAACTGATATAAAAAAAATTATATTGCGGATTTTCCTGAAAATCATACTGAAAAACAGTGGTTACAGATTTCCCCCGCGCAGCATTCTGCCGGAAATCCGCCGGAGATCCATATGACGGATGAACGCCAATGTCATTGACGCAAGAAAATCAGTGCCTGCCGTACTGAAAGTCCGGCAGTGTTTTTTTGCATTATTTCAGTATCCCAAATTTTCAGTCCGGAACTCCGGAAAAATCATTTCCGGCCCGGGGCAATGACACTGTGATGAATGAAACAGTACAAGGAGGTTTCCCCCATGAGTAAAAAAATCACCCTTTATGCCATGAGTAACCGCGGTGCCCGCGTGCGGCAGTATACCGTATCCAAACCCTTTATCGCCTCTGTTTTCCTGCTGATAACGGCCTTTCTCGCTGCGGTGGGACTGGGAGCCTATGATTATTATAATCTCAGAACCGCAAAAACATACAATCATGAACTTTCCAAAGATCTGGAAGGTAAAAAGGATATTATCTATATTCAGCGCAAACAGATCCGGGCCTTTGCAAAAGAAATCAATCTTTTGAAAAAACAAATCCTTGCACTTAACTCTTTTGAAAAACAGATCCGGGTGATTGCCAACCTGGATCATCCGGAAGCCCGCAGCGGTCTTTTCGGTGTCGGCGGTTCCGCTCCGGAAGATCTGGACCCGAAAACAGGACTGAAAGAAAAACATAACAGTCTGATGCGGGAAATGCATGAACACAGCAATCAGTTAATGCAGGCAGGTATTGTACAGCAGAAAGGCTTTGAATCCCTGATAAAAGAACTGGGTGAGCAGAAAAATCTGCTCAAATGCACCCCGGCTATCCGCCCGGCAGAAGGTGTGCTGACTTCTTTATTCGGTGAAAGAGAATCCCCTTTCACCGGGGGCAGTGAATTTCATAAAGGGCTGGACATTGCCGCACCGGTCGGAACAGATGTGATTGCTCCGGCTGACGGCAAAGTGACCTTTGCGGATCGGAAAGGTTCTTTCGGAAAACTCATGGTCATCAACCACGGGTTCGGTATTGTCACCCGCTACGCACATCTGGATGATTTTGCAAAAAAGGTGGGAGATACGGTGAAAAGAGGAGAAAAAATTGCGACAATGGGAAACACCGGCAGAAGCACAGGGCCCCATCTGCATTATGAAGTCCGTCTGAACAGTGTACCGGTTGATCCGGGAAACTATATTCTGAACTGATTAATTCCTGCCAAAGGCTTTTTATGAAACCAGTATCTGACTGCATATTTTCCCGGCCGCTGTTTTTGCTGCTTTCCGCGGTATTCATTATTGCATTTACAGGATGCGGAGATTCGGGCGGTATGGATGACGGGGACAGCGGCCCTGCCGTCATTACAGCACCGGACTGCCCTTCTGCTTTTTATTATGAATACACAGCGGAAAATATACACCTGCCTTTCCATGCCTACAGCAATACCGAATTCCGAATCATCCAAAGCGGTGAATGCGAATACAGCTTTGATTTATTTACATATTATCCCAATTCCGACAGCACGGAGTGGTATACTGCAATTGCGAAGGGGCAGGGGAATCTGGATGAACGTTTTTTCCATAATCTTCCCCAAAATGAATATCTGCTCATTCCCCATGTTCTGCCGCTGGCGGATACAGCGCTGTGTGAATGGCGTATTGAGGTGGAAAGTGTTTTTTCCACCTGTGATTCCGGATATATTGACATCAGTTCGTAACCCGGATTATTTATAAATCTGAAAAGCGGTTTTTTTCAGATAAACGGCTATGAGCCGTGACTCACAACGAAACATGAAAGCTGCGCGG
>JAABRU010000255.1 GCA_011390755.1 Desulfobacteraceae bacterium
GCAGAGATCGAAAGTCCCGGAATAGGAAAATTCTGTCAGGCCGATCTGTACAGGATTATCCTTGCGGATCACACCCATATCCGGTTTGCGGATACTGTTTCCTCCCGGAAAATCAAGGCGGAAACCGATATCCAGACCTGTTATCTGTGCGCCGGGATTGACGGTAAGGAAAGGATCGAGAATACCCAAAAGCCACCGGTACATCAGAAAACCGCCATGATCAGTCCCCGTTTTTTCCTCCAGATATCCGTTATTCCATTCATAACTGAAAACCGGATGACTGTAGTATTTCTCCCGGTATTCGGCCTCGCTGACGGCTTTCCCGTCTTCGGAAATTTCCTCTTCCGGGGGAATACTGTCCGGAGGTCTGATGATTTTTATGTTTTGGTTTTCGTGTCCTGTCTGCAAAAATTCCATGGCGAGTCCTCCTGTATCGCAGATGAGATATATTCTGGGGTTCGGGAAAAGCAGAAAGGGATTTCCGGCATTGTGATACTGTTAAATCAACGCCGTTTCCTTAAGACTCCCCTCCCTTAAGGCAGCAGTATTGGGGGCAGGGGGCAATACTGCTGTCTTAGGGACCCGGTAAGAAATAAATCCTCCGGAAATATTCTGCGGATAAACAGAAACTGTGCATTCCGTCCCCTGATCAGATGAAACGGGGCAGTTATTTTTTGCTGAGTGCCTTAAGTCTTTTTCTCCTCCCCCGGCGGGGGAGGTCGGGAGGGGGGAGAAAGCAATATCCTGAAAATAATAACATTTTCCACCCTCCCCCTGCCATCCCTCAAGGGAGGGGAGTCTTAAGGCAGTAGCATTGGGAGCCGGGGGAGGGGGATTTTCTGCTTACCGTAATGCATAGGTCCTATCCCAGATAGGCTTTCTGTATCTCCGGATTATCCGCCAGTTCCTGCGCCGGGCCTTCCATAACAATTTCTCCGGTATCCAGCACATAGGCCCGGTGGGCAAATTTCAGGGCCAGGCGGGCATTCTGCTCAATGAGCAGGATGGTCATACCTTCTTCATTGAGTTTGCGCAGGGTGCGGAACATATCATACATGAGCAGGGGGGCCAGTCCCATGGACGGTTCATCCAGCAGAATGAAATTGCAGCCGGTCATGATTGCCCGTCCTACGGCCAGCATCTGCTGCTCTCCGCCGCTGAGGGATTCGCTGCGCTGTTTCCGCCGTTCTGCCAGACGGGGAAAAAGTTCATAAACCCGCTGGTAATCCGATTCCACTCTGGAATCATTTTTCCGGGCATAGGTGGCCAAAGTCAGGTTGTCTTCCACACTCAGGTTGCCGAAAATATGGCGGCCTTCCGGGGCCAGGGCAATATGGAGATTCTGCACCACGGCATGGGCCTCGGTTTTGAGGATGGATTCCCCTTTATAGAGGATATCACCGCCGGAAACCCGGGGACCTTCGGGCGGAGGAACACGGGTAATGGTGTGGAGCGTTGTGGTTTTCCCCGCACCGTTGGCTCCGATAAGGGTGACAATTTCCCCCTGACTGACATAAAAAGAGATACCGTGAAGGGCCTCGATATTGCCGTATTTGACATAGAGATCTTTGATTTCCAGCAGCATCAGATATTTTCATCTCCGAGATAGGCTTTGATAACATCCGGGTTGTTCTGAATTTCCTCGGGACTGCCTTCGGCAATGCTAATGCCGAAATCAATTACTTTGATCCGGGTACACAGGGACATGACCACGGCCATCTGGTGCTCAATCATCCAGATGGCAATATTGAATTCATTGAAAATCCGGCGAATCAGTTGAATGAGTTCCTGCACATCCGCAGAATTGAGACCGGCAGCCGGTTCATCCAGCAGCAAAAGAGAGGGTTTGACAGAGAGTGCACGGGCAATTTCCACTTTCCGCTGAATTCCGTAAGGCAGGTTTTTGGGCAGTTCATCTTTGAACTGCAGGAGATCCAGAGCCTCCAGCATTTCCAGGGCTGTCTTCAGAAGCCGGGCTTCACCTTCCATATATTTTTTGGAACGGATCAGGCAGTCCCAGAGAGAATAACCCATGTGATAGTGCTGGGAAATCCGGATATTATCCAGTACCGTCATATCATTCCACAGGCGGATATTCTGAAAGGTTCTGGCAATTCCCAGTGCGGTTACCTGATGGGGTTTCATACCGGCAGTATTTTTTCCTTTAAACACAATGCTGCCGCCGGAAGGTCGGTAAAAACCGCTGACCAGATTGAAAACCGTTGTTTTTCCTGCCCCGTTAGGCCCGATCAGTCCGGTCAGTTCCCGTCCTTCAAATGTTTCGCTAAAATCCGAAACAGCCCGCAGTCCCCCGAAGTTTTGAATAAGATTTCTGATTTCAAGTAAAGCCATTATTTTTTGCTGTATTGCCCAATATTATTAACAATGTCGTTTCCTTCAGAAAATCAGGGAGTGCCAAACGGAAAGTTTGGCAGTATTTTTCTGAATCATTTCAGTGCGCCAAACTTTCAGACTTCGACGTGGACTCAGCCGAACGTTCGGGACTCCGTCACCCCTAAGGAAACGGCATTGATATTATTAAAACAGGAATTTTCCGGAAACTTCAGCAGATGGCAAAGCATCCCCGGATGCGGTTATATGACTGTCCCGGCGTGCGGCAACTCTATTTTTGCACAGCCGCACCTTCCGGTTTCCTTATGCGGAAATGCAGTTTTTGCAATCCTTCAAAAACTTTCCGATCTGCTGCATCTGTATCAGTGAACTGCCCTGCTGCGGAAGGCCGGGACAAAGGTGTCGCCCGCTTCTCTCCCGTCTTCTGCCGCTTCCATACCGGAAAAACGGATAAACTGGGTTTCTCCGTTGAACTGCGCAACTATGAGCATTCCCACCCGGATATCCTCAAAATAAAACACGGAAGCCATTTTGCTGTTGATAAAGCAGGGGCCGTGAACAAAAGATGTTTTGGGAATTTTGTGAAGCAGCAGGTGTATGATCTCAACATCTTTTTTGAAAAGTTTTTCCGCCACACTCTTCATAAGCTGTTTGAGTATGGGATTTTTTTTCACTTTTCCGTATTGAAGAAAATCAGGATCTTCCCCGAAATTGTCCATGAAATAGGTGTAAATATCTCTGAAATTATCATTTTTCACCAGTACTTCTTTGAATTTTTCAAGTTCCTCTTTATATCTTGCCATTGTTATAATCCATACTTTTAAGGTGTTATCATATTTGTTTTCTTAAAGACCTGCCCGCGTTGCCGACTGCAGGCATAATGTACTGATTTTATTTTCCGGCAACTGCGGACTGTCCTGTAAGTGACCGGTTTCCGCCTGTGCCGTCAATAGGAGGAAACCTTCTGTAAACACTGAAATAAAAGAATTTCTGTGAGGGCCTATGCCATAGGTTCTCACAGATCCCGAATGTATCAGATATCCGATACAGTTGTCATTTGACAGCGGGGAAAATCCCCGGTTCCCGAAGATTCCCTCCCCTTATCTGAACCGGTACCATTTTTTTATTTTCGGGAAAATATCCGACAATTCTTTGTTTCCCATAATGCCTTCGGGGCGGAACTGCATAAGCAGAACGAGAATCAGCGGAATCAGCACCCATTTCCAGACCTGACTGACCTGGTAGGCATCGGGAATCAGGTGCAGCCAGTGCAGACCGGAATCAATCCAGGGAATAACAAAGCGGAGTCCTTCCAGCAGCAGGGTAAATACAATGGCGGAAATGACGGAACCGCTCAGGGAACCCATACCTCCCAGATAGACCATGACCAGGCATTCCGTGGATTTGAGGATGCCGAAGGAATTGGGATTGATATAGCCCAGAATATGGGCAAAAAGCCCCCCGGCCAGTCCGGCCAGTCCCGAAGAAATCATAAAAGCCATCAGTTTCATTCGGTTGGTATTCACACTCATGATTTCCGCTGCCACTTCATCCTGATTGATGGCAATAATGCCTTTTCCGTAAGTGGAGGAGACATAACGGCGGATCAGCCATATGGAAAAAATGGTTCCCAGGATCACCCAAATCAGCATCCACGGAAGTTCTATCACATCCTCCATTGCGAATGTGATTTTTTTCATACCCATAAATCCTCTGGCCCCGCCAATGGCATTTATATTGATAATGGTGCTGGTGACAATAAAATTGGCGGCAATGGTGATAATGGCCAGATAATCCCCCCGTGTTTTAAAAGAGGGAATGGCCACCAGCATTCCGGCCAGGGCGGCTGCAGCCGCACCGGCCAGCAGTACCAGAGGAAAAAAATACAGCGCCAGTTCCGGAGAAAGCAGCGGAGCGCCGAAGACTTTGTCCCTGGCAAAAAGAAAAACATTGAGAACCGAAGAGACATAGGCACCGATGGCCATAAAGGCTGCATGACCGCAGGCGAATTCTCCCATATAACCGTTGACAATATTGAGGCTGGCGGAAAGAATAATATTGATGCCGATGAACATAATCACCGACTGCACATAGCGATCCAGCACCCCGAAATGGGACAGACCCGTCAGCGTCAGGAAGAGGATGAAAAGCAGCAAAGGTACGGATAATTTTTTCATATATCTATATTTTTGTTGTTTTTGCCACACCGAAAAGCCCGGTGGGTTTGTAAACCAGAATCAAAAGCAGTATGGAAAAGGCGATGAGATCCCGGAAGGTGGAAGGAAAAAAAGCCACCACCAGAATTTCCACAAAACCCAGCAGAAAACCGCCCAGAAACGCGCCCCGGATATCCCCGATACCGCCCACAACTGCTGCGATAAAGGCTTTCCATCCGATCAGTGCGCCCATATAGGGGTCCAGTATGGGATAGGAAAGGGAATAGAGCAGTCCGGCCAGACCGGCCATGGAGGATCCCAGGATAAATGTGAAAACGATAACCGTATCAATGGGAATGCCCATGAGGGGAACCGCAAATTTATCATAGGATATAGCCCGCATGGCCATGCCGATTTTGGTTTTGGTGACAATAAACTGGAGGAGAACAAACACCAGGATGGCGGAAATAATGACGGCAATTTTCAGGTTGGTCATGCTGACCATTCCAAATGTATATACGGTTTTATCCACCAGCTCCGGAAAACTTTTGCGACTTGCGCCCAGCAGGGCCAGGTTGCCGTTTTCCAGAATCAGACCGCACATCAGCGCGGTGATGACCACATATAAACGGTCGGCCCCTTTGCGGCGCAGGGGACGGTAGGCGATTCTCTCCAGCGTCACTCCCACACCTGCCGTCAGGATCATGGTCAGAGGGATGGTCAGTGTCAGCACAAACCATCCGGGAAGCCCGGTTGCATGTCCCAGAAAGAAAGAAGCCACAAAAAAGGCAATATAGGCTCCGACCATGAAAATATCGCCGTGGGCAAAATTGATCAGGGTCAGCACACCATAAACCAGGGTGTATCCCAAAGCAATGAGGGAATAAAAACTGCCCCACTGCAGGCCGTTAAATAAATTCTGAATTAAACTGTCAAACACGGTATTTCCTTCATCTTTTTCCCGCGCTTTGCGCGGGAATGCAAATCAGGACGTTTCACGTCCTGTATATTCATCCCGTTTATCTCATTCCCACGCAAAATGTGGTAACAGGGGGAAAAGAGTACCTTTTTGCATTTCCCAGACGCTCACAGCACTTAAATATGCGGTGTTATCAGGTTCCTGATAAATGCTTAATGCCTTAGAAGATATCTTCTGAGGTTCGCCTCTTAACCATAAAAATGCCTGTGTATCAAGCAATAATTATATCAGTTTTGATTTTTTACGAGACCATCAATCCTCATGAAAATCAATTGAACTGGAGATTAACCGCCCCGGTTTTGATGCGAACAGCGGCAAGCTAACGGCTTGCGGGGTGGGGGAGCGGTAGCGGCCGGACACAAATTTTCGTACATGGCAATCCCGTAAATGTTGTGTCCGGATGAGTTATTATTATACATGAAAATATATGGACGGTTACTTGATGAATCGGTAAAAAGTCAGATTCCCAAAAATTGCTGTAAATAAAATCAGACTGTTAATGTGTATCAAAACCTGATTTTCGGACTTTTTACGGGTTTATCTTACTTACTTTCGCACAGAAACCTCCTTATTTTTTTCTGCTAATTTATTTTATGTTCCGCCGTTTAACACTGAACTAAGCGGCAGGGGCGGACTCGTGGCAGCCCCTTCACCCTTAAAAACCTTTCGTTACCCTCTCAGCATCAACCCGCCGTAAGCCCCTGAGCCCTTCAATGACGGGTTGGCTGCTTTCTTTTTAGAAGAATTATAAAATTGGGAGTGCAAGGTTCATTTGCGCACTGTGTTAGGTACTCGGCAAAAAATAAACCCTCTGAAACTGTCCGGCAGAAATATGCCAAACCTTTGTTTCGCCTCTGCTGACAGGACGAACCGGGGGAATTATCTTTTTCTGAGTCCCTTAAAGAAGATCCTGCTCTTCTTCAGTTTTTCATTCTGTTACCCACCCAGGTTTTAAGATTTCTATTTTATGCAAAAACATTATAATCGTTTGACAGGACAGTATGACAGGAAATAATTCCATGAATGTTCATTAAAAATAAGAACATTTTTAATATACTGATTATGCCAAGTCGGATTTTCTGGTCCCAACAGACAGCACGATCTTTTCAATTCATCCGTGCAAAAGCCTAGAAAACCAGGAGGATCATCAATTGGAATTGTTAGTAAAACCAGATATTTCAAGTTTTTGGATGGAAGCCGCCCTCTTAGATACAGATATAAAAAACTATCTTTCAGTTTAGGTCCCAACTCATGGGAAAAAAGTGTTCGATTCTTTATTTTAGATACAAATTCATCAATTTCTTCTGATTTCAAATTATCCGGTATTTTTGAACAAGAAGGGTCTTTAACTTCAAGAAACCAAAATTCATCAGGCCATTCAACTATAAAATCAACAGTTTTCATGCAATGAGCCATTTTATGTTTTCCTTGTTTATCCAACTGACAGGATAAAATAGCAGACCTGAAATCAAACTCAGGTTCCCGCTCTGTCAAAATTTCACCCATTTGATAACCCAAGAGCAAGTTCAATTTCTTTTCCATACATCCTTGCAAACTGATCTGCTATCCGGTTTGGTGATAATGTATGATATACATCAGAGGTCTGAAGGCTTATTTCTCTGTTTTCTTCTGTATAAAGTGAAAAGTAACGAACAGGATGCCTGCTGCGCTGAAGTTCAAATTCCTTGCAGAGAACATAGCTGTGTGTTGCTATAAAAATCTGAACTCCCATTTGCTGTAATTCCAAAAGTACTTCGACAACAATAGGAATCAAAGACGGATTAAGATTAGTTTCCGGTTCATCCCAGAAAAGCAGCGAGTTTTTCATGAGTGATCCGTTTCTTATCAAAATCCACAATAAAGCCAGTTTGCGAATACCTTCGGCAGTCAGTGTAAATTCAATTTCTCCTACATTATTTTTTAAATAAAATTCTTCATTTTTTATAATAATTTCACTTCCAATATTGATGAACCGGTAAAAAGTCATTTTTCCAGAATTCAGCTTTAGTAAAATCAGCATGTTAAACTGCTGAAATACCCGGATTTCGGACTTTTTACATATTCATCAATATTTTCTTTTATCAAATTCAAAAGTCTATGTTGACTGGCATCATTCTTTTTTAAATAAGGAAGGAATGCCCTGTCAATAATATCAGTATATACTCCTTCAAAGTGAATTTCTCTTAATGAATATAAAGAACGGAATCCCGGAGCATTGGCAAGCATTTCTCTGACAGGAACGTAAACCGAGTGAATTTTTTTTGTAAAAGCAAACGGATTGCCAATATTTCCATGTTGATTTATTTCAATGTATTCTGTTTTATCATCATTATACGTAATTGAAAAATATGCACATGTACTCCCCTTTCTGAGCAGCTGTGCCAAAGGATATTTTGCCTGCTGCGAAGGCAGAAATATATCTGATAGACATTTTTCTATATTTTTTCTATCTGATGTTGAACAAACCGAATAAAGTATTTTTAAAATATGCGTTTTTCCTGTACCGTTTGCCCCGATAAAAATATTAATGCCCTGAACAAAGTCAGCAATAATGTTGCCAAAAGCAGTAAAATTTTCAATTTTAAGTTGTT
The DNA here is from genome assembly GCA_011390755.1 of Desulfobacteraceae bacterium. GTDB lineage: Bacteria > Desulfobacterota > Desulfobacteria > Desulfobacterales > Desulfococcaceae > JAABRU01. Next base: position 8,079 of record JAABRU010000255.1, read on the forward strand.
TAATCATCTAATATCCTTATTTCTGTCATATATTTTTCTGTATTGAAGCTGAATATTTATGAGTTTGGATACAATACAATGCCCAGCAGCAGAGCGGTATTTTTTACTGATTTTATTTAAATTTTTTGTTTCTCCAATTTTGAGTGCCTTACAAATTTCATTTAACTCTGTTTCCCTTGCTAATTGAAGTCTTTTGAAAATTATATCATTATTTGGCATTTTAATTTCTCCTTTTAAGTTTCAAAGGAGGCTAACGCAGAGCTAAGCGGTTTGTGGGGTGGAGGGAGCGCCAGCGACCGGAACCCCACAAGTGTCGGGTAGCCGGGGACTGTTACCAGTCCCAGGCCCCCTAAGAACCGTACAGGCGAGTTTCCCCGCATACGGCTCAGGCACTGAAAAGACGCTGTGA
>JAABRU010000092.1 GCA_011390755.1 Desulfobacteraceae bacterium
CTGTCCACCGGCATAAACTGCGCTTTCTGAAAAGTCCCGGAATCCGGGGACAGTCTGAAATAATTCCGTATCACCGGCAGATTTCAGCATACGGAAAAGGGAGTCTGAAATTCAGAAGTTCAGTTTGTTCCGGTGCTGAGTATAATGCTCTGATTTTATGAATAGCGTTTTTTGAAATTTGGACTTTTTACCGATTCATCAATCTTAATACTGACAAAACAATAGGAATTTCAATGATGGAAACCCGGAAAATTAGCAGCCTTCCCCCTGTGCAGGCAGTCATTGTCACATGGAACAAAAAAAAGGATGTCATCCGTCTGCTGGAATGTCTGAAAAATATTGATTACCCCAAAGACAGACTTTTTCTTCTCGTCGTGGACAATGCTTCCACAGACGGAACAGCGGAAACCCTTGCTTCGGAATATCCGCAGGTTGAACTGCTCAGGAATCCGGAAAATCTGGGCGGTGCAGGAGGATTCAATGCGGGAATGCGCCGGACACTTGAGAACCGGCCTGAAGCGGAATATCTCTGGCTTTTGGATAATGATGTTATTCCGGAGACAAACGCGCTGAAATCCCTCGTATCCGTGATGGAAAAACATCCCCATGCGGCCCTCTGCGGTTCCCGGATCATGGATACGGATAATCCCCGTGAAATGATCGAAGCCGGGGCATTTATTGATTACCGTATCGGGGATGTGATACGGCATATGCCTTCTCCGGAAGAACGGAAAAATCCCCATGCGGTTTTCCGGGTGGATTATGCGGCGGCCTGTTCCCTGCTGGCCCGCAGCTCTGCTGTACGGAAAATGGGTGTATGGCATGAAAAATTTTTCATCTACTGGGACGATATGGAATGGGGCGCACGTTTTACAGCCGCAGGTTATGAGGTACGGGCCGCCAATGCATCTGTTGTTTTTCATCCCAGCTGGATCGGCAGGACTTCCGACCATTCGGCTGTCTGGCGCAGCTATTACAGAACCCGTAACGCACTCTGCTTTTTCAGCCATTACTGCCGCGGATGGCAGAAACGTCTGCTTTTATGCCGGATGATTTTCAGGTATATGGGAATTGCTTTGGATGCCTATACAAGGGCGGCTTCGGAGCTTGCAAAGGCTTTTGAACAGGGCATCCGGGATTTTTTCCGGAGCAGTTACGGAAAAAAAGCATTTGCCCCGCTCCCGCCACTTGCACAGAAAAATCCCAAAGGCATAATGATTTTTCCCTATCCCGAATCTTCGGATACAGCTCTTTTTCAAGTCCGCCGTCTCAAAAAAATATTTCCGGAAGCCGCGATATGGGCAGTTATTCCGGCAGAAGAGCAGGCAAAATGGCAGCATCTTTTTTCTCCGGAGACCCTGCACCTCTTCCGGCAAAAGGGAAAAGGAAAGATTTCCCGGAGAGAAAAACTCAGAATCATGAACTTTCTGAGGAAAAAATCATGGGATCTGCTGATCTGTTTTGCAACGGTTCCGAGAATGGGGGCAATATGGGGAAAAGAAACAGCAAGAATGGACGCGGAAAGCGGGCAGCTGCTTGCTTTGGGCAAAAATGAATGCAAAGAAGTTTTCCGCATTCCCTTTGTGACAGTCTTTTATATGCTTCACGCCCTGCTGTTCCCTCCGAAAAAGAATCTGTAACCCCCCTTTTTTTTCCGCATGTCTGATGCCCTGTCAGGTTTTGAATGACACTTATGTTTACTCCTGTACGGGCGTATTGCATACGCGCGTCAGCCAATACTGTTGACCCGGGTGGAATGTCAAATATATTTTTTACCCTTTGAAAAAGTCCGGACCGGGGAGTCCAAGCTGAAAGTCTGGAAGTCTGCCAAACTTTCAGTTCGGCACTCCTTTGGTATCATCTTTTCCGGAGATCACCTTACCCGTCATTTAAATACTGACAAAACACCAGTGCTTTGTCAGAGTTTAATTTTAGGGTAAACGGATTTATAATTGATGAACCTGTAAAAAGTCAGATTTTTGAAAATCGCTGTTAATAAAATCAGTATATTGATGTGTGTCAAAACCTGATTTTCCGACTTTTTACGAGATCATCATAATTGTGTAAATAAATTATGCGATGCTCAGCCCTAATTTTTAGCCATGACAGAACACTAGCGGTTTGTCAGGGAAACGGCATTGACTTTAACCTGAATTGAGCGGTTTTTTTCAGATAAACCGGCTGAATGTCCGGTAAGCGGAACTTTGCCTGTTTTACGCTTTTCACCCAACGGGTGAAGAGCCGGAAACCGCTGAGCCCCTGATATTTCGGGCAGGAAATCATTTTCAGGTCTGAGAACCGCTCAATTACTTAAAAGATTTCCGGTTACCGCATTTCCCGAAAGTACTGCGTACATGAATTTTTCCTCTGCCGGATACCCCGAAATGTTTTAAGGGACCCGGCAAAAAATAAATCCTCTGAAATTATCTGACAGATTTGTTTATTCTCTGTCAGTATACCGGAAAGTTTTCCCCGGATACGGTTTTACGGCTGTCCCGGAGTGCAAAAACTGTATTTCTGCAGGGCCCCGGCTCATGCAAAAATACAATTTTTGCACTCCTCCGGAAACTTTCCGATCTGCTGTCTGCTGCTGAGATGAACCGGGGGAATTATTTTTTTCTGAGTCCCTAAGTATCGGTATAGGTTTAACTCTGACGAAACACCGGTCGGTTCCGATATGAAATTCGGAGCAGATTACATATTCCCTGTTTTTTATATTGTAATTTCAGGAATGAAAAGGTAAAAAGAGGACTTTAACAGGGGTTGGGGGATGGACAGATTTATATATTAACCTGATTTTACATATAATCTTTTGTGCTTATGTTATGAGAATAATAATTTTGGGCGGTGGTCCCTGCGGTCTGGGGGCTGCATGGCGGCTGAAGGAACTGGGGCACAGGGACTGGCTGCTGTGCGAAAAAAACAGTCATTGGGGCGGTCTTTCCGCTTCTTTTCAGGATGAGGAAGGCTTCTGGTGGGACATCGGCGGGCATGTACTCTTCAGCCATTATGCCTATTTTGATGAAGTGATGGACCGTCTGCTGGGAAAAGAGGAGGGATGGCTTTTTCATAAACGCAATGCACAGGTATGGATGCAGGAGCGTTTTATTCCCTATCCCATGCAGAACCATATTCATCATCTTCCCAAAGATATTTACTGGGAATGCCTGGAAGGCATTATTGATATTCAGCAAAATGCACGGGATCGGCAACCGGCCCATTTTAAAGAATGGATTCTGGCCACTTTCGGAAAAGGGGTGGCAAAATATTTTCTGCTTCCCTATAATTTTAAAGTGTGGGCCTGGCCTCCGGAGCAGATGGACTGGTCCTGGGTGGGAGAACGGGTGGCCCCTGCTGACCTGAAAGAAATACTCAAAAAAGCGGTTTTGGGTGACGGCAAAAAAGACAGCTGGGGTCCCAATGCTTTTTTCCGTTTTCCCCGTTTCGGCGGAACCGGCAATATCTGGCGGACACTGGCGGAAAAACTCCCGGCGGAATGCATGGCACTGCATAAAGAATGCGAAAGTATTTCCCTGCGCAGGCGGGAAATCCGTTTTACAGACGGATCTGCCGAATCCTATGATGCCCTTGTTTCCACTGTTCCCCTGACCTCCCTTTTTCCGCGGATTAGCGATACGGATCCGGCATACGGCATATCTGCCCGGGAACTGAAATATTCTTCCGCTTATATTATCGGGCTGGGTCTCAGGGGAAATCCCCCCCCGCATCTGGCAGACAAATGCTGGATATATTTTCCCGAAAACAACTGCCCCTTTTACCGGGTGACGGTTTTCAGCAATTATTCTCCCCATAATGTTGCAGATATTCAGAGCCAGTGGTCGCTGATGCTGGAAGTCAGCGAAAGCCCGGCCAAAAAAGTGAACAGGGAGCAAATTACCGGGGATGTCATTGCCGGTGCAGTCAATACCGGTCTGATAAAAGATACCAAAGAAATCAGCCATACCTGGCAGTGTTTTGTAAAAAATGCGTATCCCACACCGGGACGGGGACGCAATGCTGTCCTTTTTCCTCTCCTGAATTATCTGGAAGAAAACAGTATTTATTCCAGAGGCCGTTTCGGAGCCTGGCGTTATGAAGTTGCAAATATGGATCATTCCTTCATGCAGGGCGTGGAATCCGTAAACCGGCTTTTAACAGACGGGGAGGAACTGAGTCTCTGGTATCCGCAGATTGTCAACAGTGCGCATCCTTCCGGCAGAAAACGATGAAAAATGCCCCGAAACTGAGTATTGTTTTCCTCAATTACAACCGCCTGCACGAAACGAAGAAAACAGCAGAATACCTTTGGGATATGCTCAAACACCGGAATGACACCGAAGTCATCGCCGTAGACAATGCATCCACAGACGGAACCCGCCGTTTTCTGCAAAGCCATTCCCACTGGCTGCATACCCTTCTGCTGGATCGGAACAGGGGCATTGCAGGGCTGAATGAAGGCTTCCGTATGGCAAAGGGAGAATATATCCTGGTGCTGGATGACGATTCCCATCCCGCTGACAGGCAGACACTGGACTGCATCATCCGGCATATGGACACACATCCGGAAACCGGAATACTGGCCTGCCGGATTGAAAACCCGGTCGGCTGCCCGGTACGTACCTGGCACCTGCCCCCCGTGGATATTCCCGGCCCTTCCATGGCCTTTGTGGGCTGCGGTTTTGCCATACGCAGAAAACTCTTCCAGCGTGCCGGATGGTACCCCGGACATTTTTTTCTTTATCAGAATGAAGTGGAACTTGCCATCCGGGTGATGAAAGAAGGATATGAAATTTATTACGATCCTTCCTGCAGGGTGGTTCACCGGGAATCTCCGGCAGGAAGGGGCAGCTGGCGGCGGGTCTATTTTCCGACCCGCAACACGATCTGGATTCTCCGCCGCTATTTCCCTTTTCCGGAAGCGGCCTATCTGATTTTTTCCCGGCTTTGCATCGGATTTTTCCGTGCGGTGCAGTTCTGTGAATTCAAATGGTATCACAAAGCCCTGAAAGATGCTTTCCGTCAGGCCCCCCCGGCGGATCTGCTGCCGGAGGAGCTGCGGCGGAAACTGGAAGGCTTCCGCAGGCAGAACAGTATCTGGCACTGGATCACAGGGAGGGCTTTATGACATTCCCGCGGGTTCTGCTTCTCATTGTCACCTGGAACAAAAAAAAAGATGTACTGAAACTGCTGCATTCTGTCATGGAACAGGATTATCCCCGTGAATCCTTTCAGATTACCCTGATTGATAATGACAGTCAGGACGGTACAGCGCAGGCTGTTGCACATTCTTATCCCGAAGTACATATCCTTCGGAACCCGGAGAATCTGGGTGGAAGCGGCGGTTTCAATACCGGTCTGGCCCGGGCTTTCCGCCAGCCCGAAGGAAAATTTTCTTATCTGTGGCTGCTGGACAATGATGTCATTGTCCACCGGCAGGCCCTGTCCCGACTGGTGGCCCTGCTGGAAGAACAGAAAAATGCAGCCATCGCGGGTTCTGCGATGATGCAGTCGGGTGCCCCCTGGAAACTTCATGAAATGGGGGCTTTTTTCGACCCGCAGTACGGGCGGCTGATACTGAACCGGCATGGGGAAGAAGTTCTTTCCTGGAAAGAAAAAAGCCTGGAATCCCTGCGCACAGCAGAACCGGATATCTGTTACCGGCTTGCAAACTGCCCCCCTTTCTGCCATGTGGATTATACGGCCGCGGCTTCCCTGCTTATCCGCTCGGATATTGCCGCATCCGCAGGACTTTGGCGCAATTATTTTATCCATTTTGATGATGTGGAATGGTGTCTCCGCATTGCCCGCATGGGCTACGGCATTCTCGCATCTGCCGAATCCCTGATCTGGCATGCCTCTTCTTCGGCCAAAGTTCCCGCGCAGGTATTGTATTATGACAAACGGAATGTACTGGATCTGCTGCGGGTCCATTACGGAGATGAGAAAATTATTGCCCGCATTATCCGCCGCACAAGATTAAAAGCACTGTATTTTGCTTTGATCGGCAGAGCTGATTTAAGTTTTCTGTACAGGCAGGCAATACAGGATTTCCGGAAAAACCGTCTGGGCAAAAGAAATGATATTCCCCCGGATGAGGGGGAAACCGGCATATGGCAGGAAATCCGGGAAGGCCTGAAAGAATGGATGCGGGACTGATGCAAAACAGACCACCTTCTCCTCTTGTTTCTGTCATCATTGTCAATTATAACGGAAAGGATCTGCTTCCCGCCTGTCTGTCTTCCCTGTCAAAGCAGACCTTTTCTGATTTTGAGATCATTGTTGTGGATAACGGTTCCGCAGACGGCTCGGACAGTCTGCCGGAATTCCCCGGACTGCGGGTACTGAAACTGAAAAAAAATACCGGATTTGCCCATGCCTGCAACCGGGGGGCCGAAGCGGCACGGGGAAAATGGCTGGCAATGCTCAACACGGATGCCTTTCCGGAACCCGGGTGGCTGGCAAGTCTTTTACATGCAGCAAAGAAATATCCGGAATATGATTTCTTCACCTCCCACCAGATTCTCCGGGATCATCCGGATCTGCTCGACGGCACAGGCGATATGCTTGCGGTAAACGGAAGGGCCTGGCGACCGGAGCGCTTACTCCCCCTGGCAGAAGGGACAAACCGGGATGATGAGGTTTTCGGGGCCTGCGCGGCAGCCTGTCTGTACCGGGCAGACAGTTTTGGGCGCGCAGGCGGTTTTGATGAAGATTTTTTCTGCTATTATGAGGATGTTGACCTTTCCCTGCGCCTGCGCCTGATGGGATACCGCTGTATGCATGTCTGTTCTGCCATCGTGTATCACATCAGCTCCGCCACATCCGGCGGTGAGGAAAGTGATTTTTTTTTATACCATGTATGCAGAAATCTGACCCTGACCTATATCAAATCCATGCCCGGAATACTGATCCGAAAATACATTCTGTCCCATATCCGTCTGCACTATGATATTGCTTTGCATTTAATACAACATCGAAGGCGGAAATTACTTGTAAAAATCTGGGCGGGAATCGGCAAAGGTCTTCCCCGTGTGCTTGCAAAGCGGAAGAAAGTGCAAAGGGAAAGCACTGTCTGTGTTGCAGAACCGGAGCATATTATGCTCAGCTGCAAAGAACAATGATATTGATTTTCATAATTCATAGCAGGAAATGAATTCCGAATAAAAATTGAGATAATGATTGATATTATAATTGTAAACTATAACAGCAGCGATTTTACCATTGACTGTCTGAATTCTGTCAAAGATGCCCTTCAGGGCAGGCAGGCAAAGATTTATGTGCAGGACAACGCGTCTTCGGACCGGCCCGAGCGTATTCAGGAATTATTTCCCGAAATAATTCTGAAACAGAATCATTCCAATCTCGGATTTGCCAAAGCCGTCAATCAGGCATTACAGCAGGGAGAGAGCGAATATATCCTCCTGCTGAATCCGGACACCCGTATTGCGGATGATTTTTTTGATACCACCCTGGATTATATGGAAAACCACCCGGGCATTGGCATTCTGGGCCCGAAAATACTGGATAATGACGGTATGCTGCAAAATTCGGCACGGGCTTTTCCGACCCCCCTGACAGCATTTTTCGGCAGATCCTCTTTTTTGTCCAAACGTTTTCCCGGCAATCCCATTACATCACGGAATCTGCTCAGCCTCAAGTCAGACGGAAAAACCCCCATGCAGGTGGACTGGGTTTCCGGGGCATGTATGGTCATCCGCCGGAAATCTTTGCCGTCGGTGGGGCTGCTGGATGAACGTTTTTTTATGTACTGGGAGGATGCAGACTGGTGCAGACGGATGTGGGAATGCGGGCTGGAGGTTGTTTATTTTCCCCGGGCCCTTGTGTATCATTATGCAGGGGGGAGCAGTGAAAAAAAACCGGTAAAATCACTTTTTGAATTTCATAAAAGTGTTTATTTTTATCTGTTTAAAAAGCAGAATGCAGGCAGTTTTCTTGTTCCCCTGGTACTTTGTGCCTTATTTTTCCGTTTTACTTTTTTAAGTCTGTTTTACGGTATCCGCTGTTTTTCCGACAGATGCATACACAAACACCGCATGAAGGACAGGCGCTGCCCGGAAAGGGAAAACAGCAAAAAAACAATTCCCTGTTCTGTCTGTGCAGCACCGGGTCCTGGAATCCGTCCGAAATTATCCGGACATTACCAGATCAGGCAGGTTATAAAACGCCTGATTATCGGAGATTCCCCCGAAAACGCACTTTCCATGTCCCGGCTGAAAAGTAATTTTATTTTTTCTGCCCTGGCAGTCTTTATCAACGCCGGAGTCAGTATTTTATCTGTCCCCTATATTACAAGGCAGGTCTCGCCGACGGATTTCGGTCATATCTCTCTGCTTATCGTTTTTTTTTATCTTTTCGCATTTGTGGACGGAATCCGGCCTGTGATCATTAATTTCGTTCATCACAGTTATCATCATACATCCGATTTTTTCAGATCCTGCCATATTTTCTCCTGGTGCGGCGGTGCGGTTTTATCCTGCCTCACCTTTATCCTTCTGAGTTATTTTTATTATAACCATCTTTCTTTTATAGAAATATTTTTTATCTCCTTCTGCGCCCTTTTATGTATCCCCATGACAAATGAGGCCGCTTTTCTGGAAGCAAGGGAACGGGTGGGATTTACCATGATTGTGCGTTCCGGCGGATGGATACTTTTTTATGTATCCTATATTCTTTATGCCACAGTCGGTGCCTCTTTTGAATGGTATGCCATGAGTGTGGCAGGAATGAACGGTTTCCTTCTTATCATTTACCGCATTGCCAATTCGGACCAGCCCCGGGCCGGAAAATTCCATCTGAATATCATCAGGGAGATGACTATAAAAATCAGACAGGTAATCATGTTTAACTTTTGTATTACCCTGATGCGGTCTTTGGACAGATTATTTATTTCCCGCGTTCTTCCGCTCCGCCTGCTGGCCCACTATTCCGTTCAGTATGAATTCGGCTTTAACTGGAACACTCTGGTACATACCGCGGGCCGGGTTCTTTACCCGCACCTGAGCCGCCGTATGACCGATGAGCCGCTGGCCCTGATACTGGCCTGCTGGGTCCATATTAATAAACTGATTTTTTTTACCGTATTTTCCCTTACACTGGCAGGATTTGCTTTTTCAGAAAAAATTATCGGTTTGTATGCGGGAGTCATATACACAGAACATCATTATGTTTTCCGTTTTGTAATGGTGGGGGTGGCAATTACGGCTTTGGGGCTGATGGCTGCTGTATTCCAAAGGGTGCAGGGAGATTTTGCTTCACAGGAAAAGGCCTATATCATCGGCGCGCTGACCGGGATTCTTCTGGTATATCCCCTGGTCAGCAGATTCGGACTTCAGGGGGCCATACTGGTATATCTGTCTGTAAAAATAGCTGATATAATACTTATTCTGAATATCCGGAAAAGTTTTTTTCCGCAGACGGACGCGGCCAAACATCTGCTCCTCTGGCCGGTGCTTTTTGTTTTATGCTATACTCTTCTCTGGTATGAATATTATTTCGGATTCGCGCTCAGCTATGCGGTGTTTGTTCTGTCCCTGTTCAGGAAAGATGATCTTCTTTTTTATATCAATGCCTTTCGCACATCAGACAGTGTACCGGTTTCATTTGAATAGGGACCCGGCAGGAAATACATCCTCCGAAAATATCCGGGGATAAACAATGCATTCCGTCTGTTACCCAGATGAAACAGAACCGTTGTTTTTTGCTGAGTGCCTAAAACCGCCGGCCGGAAACAGAATCTTTCCGATCTGCTGATATTTGGAAACCGCCTTACTGTATCCCGCGACAGATTCTGAAATAAACTGCACAGTATGCGGAATCATACGCACGGGACCCGCGGATAAGGGACCTGGAAAAAGATAACTCCCCCGGTTCATCCCGTCAGCAGAGAATAAACAAAAATCTGGCATGTCTCTGCCGGACAGTTTCAGCGGGTTTATTTTTTGCCGGGTGCCTAAGATGCTTGCGTCAGAACAGAATATCTGTTCTGTTTTCATCCGCCCTGCATCTCAACCAGCTTCAGCATTTTTTCATGGGCCTTTCCCCGGACCAAAGCAGTCTTCGCCATTTCCGTTCCTTTGGCATATGTATCCGCAAATCCGCTGATATACAGTGCTGCCCCCGCATTCATGCAGAAAAAATCGGCTTCGGGGCTGTCATATTCCCCTTTCAGGACATGCAGAATCCGCCGGGTGTTTTCATGCGCGGTTTTACTGCTGGCGATTTTTGACACCGGGAGGGTTTTCAGCCCGAAATCTTCGGGTGTTACTTCGTAAATATCGGTTTTTCCCTCCCGCAGTTCCACCACACGGGTGGGCCCGGCCAGGGAAAATTCATCCATGCCCTGCTCCCTGTCCATGCCTTCCACCATGCCGAAAGGGGCCAGTGCCCCGCGCATTCCGATTTCTTTGAGAATGGCAGTCAGCTGTTCACAGACTGCCGGGGCATATGCACCGATGACAATATGCCGGGTCTGTTCACAGGGGCAGGTCAAAGGGCCGATAATATTAAAAGCCGAAGTAAAGCGCATGGAGCGGATAAGCCGTGCCCATCCGGATTTGAGAAAAGCCTCCCCCGGAAGATAGCATATGCCGTGCTGTTTCAGGCATTTTTCAGCCTGGGACAGGGGGGCGTTCAGATCCACTCCCATAATTTCCAGCACGTCGGAAGCCCCGGATACACCGGTTACGAGCCGCGCCCCTTTTTTGGCAATGGGCAGACCGCAGGCAGCGGCAATCAGAGCCGCAGGCGTGGAGCAGTTAACGGTTTTTACCGGATCGGAGCCGGTTCCCACAATATCGCAGACACCGGTTTCCGGGGCGGCATGTATTTTGGCTGTATCATAGCGATCCAGCGCGTCCCATGCCCCGGAAAGTTCTTCCACAGAAGGACCCCTGGCAATATGGGCCATAAGAAAAGCCCCCTGCTGCAATTCGGGCTGTTCGTTTAAAATGATTTGGCGGTATGCCCCGCAGCTTTCACTGCGGCTCAGGTATTTCCCGGATGCAATATTGCAGATCAGGCGGCCAAATTCCCGCAACTGGGATTCAGAAGACATGGGTTCATCCTTTTTTTTAGTTTTTTATTATGCATTTCATGACCTGCCCTTTCAGAATCTGCGGCAGGATTTCCTGCACCTCTCCCAAAGAAATCTGTTTTTCAATGAGCAGGGATGCATCTTTCTGATATGCCCGGAGAATATGCAGGGCAGTTTCCATCTGCTTTTTTGTGCATCCGTATGCACCGCATACAGACAACTGACGGTAATGAATCTGATTGAGCAGGGCGGCGGGAATCATTTTATCATCAGTGAATCCGCTGAAAAGGCAGAAAAAACCGCCCGGTCGGAGGAGGGGAATTCCCTGTGTGAAAATATCGGAAGACGGGGCTGCATTGATGACAATATCCGCATCTTCTTCCCCTTCATGCAGTGCAGTATCCATTTGCTTCCGAAATTGTGCTGTCTGCTCCACCCGTGCAGGATTAATCTCCCGGATACAGGGAAATCCGCCAAAATAACGGACGGACATTCCGGTCATCAGCCCCAGGGGCCCTGCCCCGAAAATCAGTACCCGCTGATTTTTCTGCAATCCGCATTGTTCCAGGGCATTCAGGGTGCAGGCCAGAGGTTCCGCAAGACAGATCAGTTCTCCGGGCAGCTCATCCGGAACCGGGATAAGACTTTTGCGGGGGGCACAGACATATTCGGCAAATCCGCCGTCCAGGTGGAACCCCAGAATTTTCATTTCCCGGCAAAGGTTCTCCGCCCCTTTTTTACAAAAAACACAATGACCGCAGGAAGTTCCCGGCCAGACTGCAAATCTTTCCCCGCTTTCGGGGGATACCGCACAGATTTCATGTCCCAAAATCCGGGGTAGACGCAGATCCCGCTGTCCCTGTTTCCACATTTTGGCATCGGTTCGGCAGACAGCACAGCGGGTCACGCGAAGCAGAATTTCTCCGTCTGCCGGTTCCGGAACCGGCATATCCTTTCTGTGCAGTTCACCGATGTTTTTCAGTTGCAGTGCTTTCATTTCTGTCTGCTCTTTCTGAGCCCGTCGCGTATACGCCGTGCGTCTGTAATGTAATCGTCTGTGATCGGGACTGTCATTCGCCGGACACTGCCAAACCTTCCGTCCGGCACTCCCTCTGGTATCATTTTCCGGGTGGTGGGCCAAATCCGTTGATCCGAATATTCCCTCCTCCGGCGGGAGGGAGTCTTTTTCAACGGATTTGACCCACTGCCGGCATCTGAATGCGGGTTACGCTTTCGCTAACCCGACCTGCAATTTTAAGTGAAACAAAGCACCGGTATTCTTTATGTATTAATGTAGGGTGCGCAAGATTTTGATTTTAAAAAAATCAAAATCCTGCGCACC
>JAABRU010000093.1 GCA_011390755.1 Desulfobacteraceae bacterium
TGCCGAACTGAAAGTCCGGCAGTGTCCGGCAGATGACAGTCCGCTCACAGACTTTCACTTTGTGACTCCTTCAGAGACCGTACATTCATATTCGGAAATCGCCTTAAGTCAACAGTATTGGGGCGCGGGGCAGGATATTTCCCTGCTCCCTTTATCCCGCAACCCCATTATTGAAAAGTCAGTAGATCGAAAAGTTTCCCCGGGATACGGTTTTACGACTGTTCCGGAGTGCAGAAACTGTATTTCTGCACCGCCGCATCTCCCGGTTGACATGCAAAAATACAATTTTTGCACTCCTCCGGAAACTTTTCGATCTACTGAAAGTCCCCTATTCCGGGCCGGACATATTTTCCGCATCGGACCAGGGTGCGGACCAGACCTGATTATTGTGGATATAATGAACGCTTTCCCCCAGAATCAGGGCGCGGTCGCTGAAAGAGGACCAGGGGGCATATGCATAACTGTTCCGATCTTCCACAATCATTTTTCCGGTATTCACAATATCGGAAGTTCCGATTTCAAAGAGATACAGCCCGGTGTGGGTCCAGTCGTACCACGCGGAAGGCCCGGTTTCGCGGACAATATCCGCCTCTTCCACCAGCCAGGGTTCTTCTTTATAATCATACGGTGTATTGTGCAGGCGGACGGGCAGGGCCAGGCGGGCAGGGATGCCCTTATCGGGCGGCAGATATGCCAGGGCATGATGATCAAACAGCGCGTCGGATTCAGTTCCCCTTTTTCCGATGACAAGAGAATCATTTTCACGGGGACTGGTCGGATCCGAGACATCAAAAAGAGAGAGTTTTACCCCCTGAAACCAGGCCCCTCTTCCTCCGAAATCATTGGAAGAATCATCGGGAACCGCATCTTTTCCAATACCCAGAAGCAGATTTTCCCCGATAGGATGCAGATAATCGGAATATCCGCTGATATGCAGCTCCCCGGCTTTGATTGGATTTTGCGGATCAGAGAGATCAAAAACATAGAGGGGATCGGTTACGCGGAATGTCACCAGATAGGCTCTTGTGCCTGCATAACGGACAGCATAGAGACTTTCCCCCTGTTCCCCGATATTGTCCACATGGGAAATTTCTTCCAGAACAGCATCATCACCTTCCTGCAGGAGGGTCAGGCGGGTGGTGGGACTTTCCTCCCATGCCTGCCCCATGGAAGTGGCAATCCGCAGAATGCCCTCATATTCTCCCATGCGGAAAGGTTTCTGATCCTCTTTCCATCCCAAATGCCCGGTAACGGTTCCGGAGCCTGTGTATAAAGGCCCGGCATCCGTGAGGGCAAATTTATGAATATCGGTGGTTTCGGGTAAGGTCGCTGTATCCTCTGCTGCGGCAGTCCCGTCTTCCAAAATCCCCATCAGGGGCCGGTAATGGTAACGGGTCGTGGCCAGCCATATACTGTCGGCTGAAACATATACGGTTTCTGTCGGCCCGGCAATGGAGGCGGAAACCCGGTTTTCCGGATTGTCAAGGTCTATGGAGGTAACAGTAATCAGACTGGCCTCTTCGCTTCTGTCTTCATTCAGGGGGGGCAGATAACACTGATTTGCCTGTACCAGTCTGCCGCTGTTTTCCCCGTTGATTTCCACTTCGGGCAGCAAATCCTTCAGTTCTGTTTTTTCAAGAATGCGTTCATTTTCTTCCGCTGCCCCGCTGTCCCAGGCATAGGTCTCATAGCCAGCGGGTTTGGGCATGTAACGGGTAACGAGATACAGTTTTTCCCCGATGCGTCTGCTGGAAATCAGCTGACCGTCCAGTTTGATATGGGAAAGCATCTGGGCATTTTCGGGTGTATCCACATTAAAAATACCGATTTCTGTGCTTCCCCCATTCCAGTACCAGGGAGAAAACCAGCATCCCCACATATCCGCACCTTTTCCGCCCACGGTGACCAGCAGATCGGATTTCCCCTCTCCCCGCTCTGTCAGCAGGTACAGACCGTTCACCGGTTTTTCAAAATCTGCCAGGGAAATGCTCGCAGTCTCTGCGGATTCTGCTGGATTTTCAGAAAGTTTCATCACCCGGATGGCGGCTTCCGGTGCTTCATGGGGGGGCGGTGCAATGAGCATATTTTCATCCGTATCAATGGCATCCCTGCTGCTGTCATCATCATAGGACAGCGGAGCCGGGGCGGTCCGGGGGATTTCCGAAATATCTTCCGCCGAACCGCTTCCGTCCTCTCTCCGGTTGACAGGCGCGGTTTCTTCTCCGGTTTCAGCATCGCGGTCTGCTGCAATACGGACAGGGGAATAATAATCCCCCGGTGCAATATAAAGATACTGCCCGTCACTTTTCACTGTATCATCCTCATCCACTCCGCTTTCCTGCAGATTGGTGGTGGAAAAAACTTTTCCGGTCTGTGTGCTGCCTCCGGCATCCGTTGCTGATGCTTCCGGAGCCATGAGATCATAGCGCATCTGATTTTCATCCGAGGAACCGGCCCGGAGTCCCTTCTTCAGATAATCTTCCAGCTCCGCATCCGAAGAAAAACGGGTCATTTCCGCACCGCTGCGCCGCACCGGACTGCTGCTGTCTCCGGAAAAAGTGTCAGAGGAAGAACCGCCGCCGCAGGCAGTAAGGAAAAACAGTGAACATATGCCGATAAACAGACAACCTTGCTTTTTTATTATTTTGCTCATTTCAAATTCTCCTTTTTGATGAATTGCCAAAAAGTCATTAGTGTTCTGTCAACATTTATCTGACGGGTTATATCAAAAATTATCGGAAATAAGGTTTTTCTGTCATTTTTTTATTTCCGGCAAAGTCTGCTGTAACACGGTTTTGAAAACCGTGCGTGCCGCAGAATGCGGTTCACCCGTTTTTACCCATCAGTTTAACTTTGACAGAGCACTATCCGCTTTCAGAAAAACGGAACTGCGCCATCAGTTTGCGGAGTTCTTCTGCCATGCGGCTCATATCCGCAGCGGCCCGGCTGACCTGCCCGGCATAGTTGTCGGTATCTCTGGCCGATTCGCTGACATCCTGAATATTTACCGCCACATTATTGGCTCCTTTGGCAGCATCCCCGGCATTCATCGCCATATCATTGGAGCCTTTGGCCACTTCTGCAATGGATTGGGCAATATTGTTTACACCTGCACCGGCTTCGGATACATTGGCGGATATATCTTCGGAGGCCCCGGCCAGCTGTTCCACTGATGTGGAAATCATTGTGACAGCATCATTGACTTTGGAGATGATTTGGGAAATATCATTGATGATGTTCACTGAATTTCCCATATTTTTCTGCACCCCGCCGATCTGTTTGGCAATATTTTCGGCCGCCTGCGCACTCTGACCGGCCAGCTCCTTAATTTCATTGGCAACAACAGCAAAGCCCCGGCCCGCATCTCCGGCAGAGGCCGCTTCTATGGTGGCATTTAATGCCAGCAGGTTGGTCTGTTCTGCAATGCGGCGGATGACTTCGGTAATTTCCCCGATTTCTCCTGCGGCCTCTCCCAGGGTTTGCATGGCGGCCGTGGCTGTGTCGGCCATGTCTCTGGCTTTTGCGGATATTTTTGCACCTTCTCCGGCATTTCCTGCAATATCCCGTATGGATACGGACATTTCTTCAATGGCCGAGGCCACGGAATCCATATTGTGGGACATCTGCTCGGATGTGGCGGAAACATTCTGGGCATTTGCGCTCATTTCCTCGGTGGCAGATGCCATATTGCTGATATTGACAGACATTTCTTCTGTGCCTGCCGATACTTCGGCAGAGCGGGTACTCATTTCTCCCGCGCTGCGGCCGAGTTTTTCGGAAATATCTTTGAGATCTCCGGAAGCAAGGGTCAGTGTTTCCGTGTTTTCCGCGACCTGCCGGATAACTTTCTGCAGTTTTTCTGCAAAAGCATTAAATGCCTTTGCCAGTTCTCCGATTTCATCTTTGCTTTCCTCATTCAGGCGTAGTGTCAGATCCCCTTCCCCTTCGGAGATATCTTTCATGCGCAAAAGCACACGGTTCAGCGGTCCGGTAATCCTGCTGCTGATGTAAAAAGACAGAAAAGAACCGATAAGCAGTGAAAGCAGGGCAATAGCACCGATAAGCGACAGACTGCGGGAATTGTCTTTTACCAGTTCCGGCCCGATACGATCCTGATCTTTTATATAAGAAAGTTTTACATCTTCGATCTTCTGATTCATATTCCTGCCGCTGCGTATCAGATCGCTTTGAATATAGCGGTTGCGTTCGAGCACTGTTGCCACAACTTCATCAAATGTTTCAGTGTATATTTCCGCGGATTCCCGCACCAGGTTCAGTATTTTTTCCTGTTCTGTGTTTTCAATCTGCTGTTCCAGCAGACGGATGCGCTGTTTCAGGGATGCGAATTCACTTTTGGCCCGTTCCGAATCCTCGACAGCATTGCTGTCCAGAAATTTTGCCATATTCAGGCGGCCCAGCATTAAATGACGCAGGGCCGTTGCTGTATAGAAAACAGCATGACTGTTATTCTCCTTATCTGCCGCCTCCATAAGAAAAGTAAGATTTTTTTCCATCAAAGGGCCGTTGCTGTCCAGGATTTCTTTGACCAGGCGATTACGTTTCTGAATAAATTCTGTAATTTTTCTGAATACGGCATCATATTCCTGATGTGCTGCCTGCACATGTTCTGTTTCCGCGGCCCGCTCCTGATTTTGAATATTCTGAATTGCCCGACTGATGATTTCTTTCATTGTGCTGACATCATTTTCATAATGGGTCAGTTCTTTCTGATCCCCGGAAATAATATAATCTTTTACATTCATTTCCACTTTGAACATATGGGCCTGAATCTGTCCGATAAGATTGGAGTTTCGTGCCATCCGGCGGTACAGATCAAAACCTTCCGAACTTTGCTGCAATGCCAGAAAAGATACTGCACTGACACAGCCGATGAGCAGAAGCATAAGCAGAAATCCCAAAACAATTTTTCTTCTGACAGTACTGAACATATGTATTTCCTTTCCTTATTCCGTTTATACAGTGTTTAAAACCTGCCTGCTTAGGCACTCAGCAAAAAATAACTGCCCCGTTTCATCTGATCAGGGGACGGAATGCACAGTTTCTGTTTATCCGCAGGATATTTCCGGAGGATTTATTTCTTACCGGGTCCCTTAATCCAGGCAGCAGAGTATATACAGGTGTCTGCATTTTTCCGGCAGGCAGTTTCAGTAGATCGAAAAGTTTCCGGAGGAGTGCAGAAATTGTATTTTTGCACGGGGTAAGGGACTCAGAAAAAAATAATTCCCCCGGTTCATCTCAGCAGCAGACAGCAGATCGGAAAGTTTCCGGAGGAGTGCAAAAACTGTATTTTTGCACGAGCCGGGGCCCTGCAAAAATACAGTTTTTGCACTCCGGGACAACCGTAAAACCGTATCCGGGGGAAACTTTTCGATCTGCTGACGGTTGTTTCGTTACCGCCGGGACTCTCCCCTCTGACAAGATATTTCTGCTCGCCCGTCTCCCTGTCTTTCCGGCATTCCCTAATCTCGCTCAAAACCGGGCCTGATTTGATCAATAATATTCCTTTATGTATTCATATGCCCGATTAAACAATTCTTCTTCTTTATGAAGCCTGTATTTCAATAAAGTTTTACGCAATTCTTTCTGAACAAGTCTTTCTCCTGTGACGGAAGCCTGCCATCCGTCGAAGCGGACAAATTTTACGATCTCATCAATCTCGGATACGATACGTTCAACAATGGCAGGTGTCCGGTCTGTTTTCATTTCCAGGAACAATTCAGTCAAAGCTGCTTTGGCAGATTTCCGCTCCCGGGTTGAAATGATTTCCCGTTCTGCCCTTAACGTGTCTTTGGCCAATTCGCAAAGCTGCTTGATGAATTCAACGCTGCTGATTAACCCCTGCTCCGCTTTGTTCCTTAACTCCTCAAGCCGCTCGCCCAATGCCTTGAATGTTGGGTTATTTGCATTCTTTTTGAATCGGCTGAGTAAAATTTTTACCACCCGTTCTGCTTCTTTCGGGTTTTTCTTATTCATCAGTTCGTCAATTACTTCTGCATCAAGCACCATTTCTTCCATATCGCGGTTAATACCGGCAACATGGATATGTTCATGAATGAGTGCTGTGGTCTGAGCCCCCAGTGCATGCCAAAGCAATCGGCCGTTGTCATCTGAAGACGGTTTGACAGAAGCGTACACCTGCGCCAGCCATTTGTAGTCATTCTGATATTGATTCAGAATTTCATCAGGACTCAATGCCTCCCACAGTTTTGATAATATGGAAAAGTCCTTTGCAAACGCATCTCGTTTTTCATTACTGCCAATTGCGTTCTGAGCCGCTTCCAGCCCTTCAAATCCTTCTTTGGTTCTGTCCGCGCCTTCAAAATGAGCAAGACATTTATCTATGTATTCGGGAAGTTTGTCTTTCAGTTCCTGAAGATTGGTAATGACCGTTTTTACGGTTTCTTCATCAAAGGCCAATGCCCGGGCTGTGTCATCAAATACACCAAAATAGTCCACAATTCTGCCGAAGGTCTTATTCGGGAATAATCTGTTGGTTCTGCAAATTGCCTGTAAAAGCGTGTGATCTTTCAATGATTTGTCCAGGTACATGGTTTGCAGAACCGGGGAATCAAACCCGGTTAACAGCTTTGCCGTGACAATAAGGAATTTCAACGGGGAATCAGGCTTGTTGAATTCCTCTACTATCTTTTCCTGCCTGTCTTTGTCAACCCCCCATTTCTGTTTAAATTCCAAATCGTCATTGGCAGATGTGCTTATCACAACTTTGCTGCTGTTCTCCGGCATCAGTTTATCCAGAGCCTCTTTGTATTGAATGCAGGCATGACGGTCCGGTGTTACAATCAGCGCCTTGAATCCTTCAGGGGCCGCATGCTTTTCGTAATGATCGGCAATGTCTTCAATGATGGTCTGAACCCGCTCAGGTGCTTTTAAAAATGCATTCATTTTGGCAGCCTTCTGACTGAGCCTGTTTCGATCCGCTTCGCTCAGGTCGTTTGCCATTTCCTGAAAAGCCGTGTTCAATGCCTCTTTGTCAATGTGATAATTGGGCAGGCGGGGTTCAAAATGCAGCGGAAGCGTCGCTTTATCCCGAATGCTGTCCTGAAACGTGTACCGGCTCATATACCCGCCTTCATCCTCTTCGGCGCCAAACGCCCAGAACGTGTTTTTATCGGCTTTATTAATCGGCGTGCCTGTCAAGCCAAACAAAAAAGCGTTTGGCAATGCCGCGCGCATGGCTCTTCCCAAATTGCCTTCCTGGGTCCGGTGCGCTTCATCCACCATAACGATGATATTTTTCCTCCTGTTCATGTCAGGATAAGCATCGCGGAACTTATGAATCATTGTGATAATTATTTTGCGCGTGTCACGTTCCAATAAGTCGTTCAGTTCTTTTATGCTGTTGGTGGTCACAAAATTGGAAACGTCGGCAGAGGCAAACGATGAGGTGATTTGAGAATCCAAATCTGTGCGGTCAACCACGATGAGCACCGTCGGATTGCCGAGTTCTGCCTGTCTTCGGAGTTTTTGGGCTGCAAATAACATCAGCAGAGATTTGCCTGACCCCTGAAAGTGCCAGATAAGTCCTTTTTTTATGCTGCCTTCCACTACCCGCTGCACAATGGCATTGGCGCCTTCGTATTGCTGATATCGGCAAACAACTTTTACTTTCTTTTTGGAATTGTTAGTGCCATAGACGGAATAATATTGCAGAATATCCAACAGCGTGGAAGGTTTTAACAAATGCGTCAGTTGCTGGGCCACATTTTGCAAGCCCGCAAATTGATGTAATTCATTTTTTTCGTCCTCTATGCGCCAGGGCGCCCAAAATTCCAAAGGCGTTCTGACGGCTCCGATAAACAGCTCTTTTCCTTCAGATGCAAAGGAGAGGATATTTGGAACAAATAACTGCGGCACGGTATTTTCGTAAATATCATGCACTTCGTGCGCTGCGTCGTACCAGCTTACAGCCGGGCGGACGGGTGTTTTGACTTCGCCGACGACCACGGGAATGCCGTTTACGCACAGAACTAAATCAGGTATTTTGGTTTCACGGGCATGCACTTTGAATTGATTGGTTAAGATGAAGGTATTGTTTTGTAACTTCTCGTAATCGATCAATTTAATTTTCACATGATCACCGTTGGGGCCGAAAGGCAAAGAATGTTCGTTTCGCAGCCATCTGGAAAATTCTTCGTTGGCCCTGACCAACCCGACATTGGCGACCGTAATTAAGATAGCTCTGAGTTTGCGGATGACTTCATCTGCGTTTTCAGGATTGCGTTCGATGTCGGGATTCAAGCGGCAGAGGGATTCCTTCAACTCCTTTTCCAGCAGCACCTCAGTAATCTCCCGCTTCAATGATTCACCGGGCACATAGCGCCAATTATAGTCGCCGTATGATGAGGTTGATTCTTCTACTTTGTATCCTGATTTTGCTTCATTCAGGTTTACGCCGGTCAGCCGGTGTATGAAAAAGCGCTCTACGCTGTTGAGTTCGTTAAATTCCATGATCCTATCCCAATATTTCATCCAATAATTTTTGTTTGAGTTTTTTCAGGGTTTGTTTTTGGTCTCTCAGTTCATAAATAATTTTGTCAAACTGCTTGAATAAGTCTGCCAGCTTTTCCTGAAATTCTATTTTTGGAATGGTAAATTCTTGTTTTTCCAATATTTTCCATTTGATAGTTGGGGAAAGCGATCCTTCTGAAATTTGCACAGATCTATCCATGAATACATCCGACTGCATAAAGTAGGGAAGAAATTCTTTGGTGATCACATCTTCTTTTGCTCTTAAAACCATAGAGTGTGCAGAACAAATGCCTTCAAAGTGCGAAACAGCAACTTTTCTTTGATAGGCTCTTCGTTTCCCAAAAATGATGTCATCTTTCCAGACAAGTAGTTTTGTCCCTTTTACATCTGCCGGTGTACCATGACGTTCAATTCTGAGGTTATCCGGGTCTAAATGTTCGAGTCCAACATAAATTGTCAAATCAGTTTTGGCAGGCTCAACCCGTTTTGAAATATGTTGAGCAACGTCCCCAAACTTAATGGTTTGGTAATTTTCAACATTCAGATAGGTTCCAAATTTTTGATTATCTGAAAAAAGTTCCCTTAATAATTGCCTCTTGGTTTGAAGTAAATTATTCTCCTGCGCTTCTGTCTGCTCAATGGCATTATCAATGGATTGAAACAAAGCGGCTATTTGTTTTTGTTCTTCGAGCGGGGGGAGGGGGATTTCAACATTAGATAGAAGATTTTGGCTGATGCTTGTAATGTTCGTCCCCTGTACCAGTCTTCTCAAGTTATACATAAACGCATTACTTTTTGTACAGTAAGTCAAATAAATTGAATCAACATTTGAGTCATAAATTCTGCCCCTGATGCAAAATGCGGAGAATGTAGCATTAAAAGGAATTCCTTTGAATAACAAAGTTCTACCCACTAATTCTCTGTTGCCATTTGATCTGACGAATAATATATCGTTATCTTGTAATAAATAATCATCTGTGGGAATA
This sequence comes from Desulfobacteraceae bacterium, assembly GCA_011390755.1. Classification (GTDB taxonomy): domain Bacteria; phylum Desulfobacterota; class Desulfobacteria; order Desulfobacterales; family Desulfococcaceae; genus JAABRU01. Next base: position 9,498 of record JAABRU010000093.1, read on the forward strand.
CGGTCTGCAATTAGAAATGGAATATCTCTATAGTTAGCGAAAAAATGATCTTGAAAATTAGATACACCAAACAATCTCCAACCACTATCTTGTGTACCTTTATTGAAGTTAAACCCATTCTTAAAGTTCAAAATTTCTTTAAGTTCAACTCGATCCCAAATTTTTTTATTCAACTTCATACTTCAAAATCCTTATCATCTATGCAGATATTCAGACAATCCTTAGCCCGGTTGATAAGTGTCCCCGTATCTGAAACAACAACTGTTTTCTGCGGCATTTATATATTCTCCAGTTCATGTATGTCCTTTTCAATGTCTTCAAATTCCAGTGCTGTCATCAGCATTTTCCATAATTTCCCGTGATTCGGAGAAGGTTTAAGAATTCCTGATTGCCGTATATATGCCGTGTGCAACTTTCTCTAACGCTCTGTCATTCCTCCGAAAGCAGGAATCCACTGTTTCATAATGGACGCGTTGGATTCCTGCTTTCGCAGGAATGACAGAAAAAAGTTGCACATCGCGTGTATATGTCGGTTTTCAGCCGACTGAATTTTTCAATGAGTGTTCCGGGGGTTTCAGGATATTTGGGGTTAAACGCTTTGAGCGTTTCAAACAGCACATCTTCAAAATAAATTGAGGCATGTTTTGCCCGGTCTCTGATGTCTTTATGCTCCGGATTAAAGCCTCTTTTTTGTTCCGCTTCTGCACGGGTAACAATATCCCACCCGATTTCATCAGCATATTTTAAGATGCGGGCTTGGACGCTTTTATGTTCGGTTGGTTTTTTTGCCATTTTATTCCCCGAATAATTTATTTTTTATTTCCTCGGCAGTCGGAAGAGCGTTTTTGAACTTCTCCGGTAATTTTTGGGTCAGCCGATATTCTGCCACCCCGACCGGTTTATTGATATCACGAAGAGAATACTCAATTTCAAAATTGTCTTTCTCCGCACAAAGAATAATACCGATTGACGGCTCTTCCCCATCTTCCCGGACAAAATCATCCAGCAGATTGAGATAAAAATTCATTTTGCCCGCATATTCCGGTTTGAACTTTCCTGCTTTCAGCTCAAACGCAACCAGACATTTCAGTTTTCGGTGATAAAAAAGCAGATCAATATAATATTCTCTGTCTTCCGCTTTGATTTTATATTGGTTGCCGATAAAAGCAAAACCCTGCCCAACTCAATAATGACATCTCTGATTTTCTCAACCATGCGGTTTTCCAGCTCCCGCTCAAGAACAGGTGTTGTGATTCCCAGAAAATCAAGCATATAGCTGTCTTTCATGGTTTCGTCCGCTTGTTCGGCAAGGTGTTTGGGCATAACATTGTCAAAATTGTGCTGTTTGTCCGAAAGCTTATGCCTGCTGTAAGCATCCGCCTTTATCTGATTCAGCAGGACATTTCTGCTCCAGCCATAGTCTTTGGATGCCTTAAGATAATATTCTCTGGCATCTTCCTGTTTTATTTTGTTTATAATCAGAAGATTATGCCCCCAGGGAATTTCTGCGACAAGCTGTCGCAGTTTTGAATTAGCCTGATATTGTTCGTAAAAGCGTTTCATATCCCAAAGGTTTCTTGCTGAATAGCCTGCTATCCCGTCAAACTCTTTTCGGATATCCTTTGATAATTGTTCAACAACCGATTTTCCCCAGCCAAGTTTTTCCTGTTTTTCAACAATCATCTCTCCGATTTTCCAATAAAGTGAAATCAGTTCACGGTTTACGGTTTTGGCTGCCCGTATTCTGGCGGACTGAATTTCGGATTTGACGGTTTTCAGAAAACTGATGTAATCGTTATCGTTAAATAATCCGTTCATATATTCGCCCTTCAGAATTCAATGTCTTTTACTCTGATTCTGCCGGTCATTAGCTCGTGGAGTACAGTCAGCCTGCTGATATCTGATGTAATCTCAGCCATTCCGCTTCCGTAATTTTCAGAAGCCATTTAACTTTCCGATAATTCAAAGTTTATCCGCTGCTTCGGTCACATCAGTCTCCGTTTTGCATTTTCAACCGCCTGATGCAGTTTTTGCTTCAAAATCGCTCTCGGGGGCAGTTCGGTCAAATATTCTGAAATCAAGGTCTTTTTCAGAACAGGAGTCAGAAAGCCCCAGAAAATCAAGAAAATACGGGTCTCTGAATATCAGATCAGGGGACATCTTTTCTTCATTTCTAAGGAGTTGCAGATCATTTTTGATCGTCTGATCCGGTTTTTTTGAAATGGCAGTGCGCTCATATAGCATTGAATTTATCTTATTTCTCAGAGTTCGCACACTCCATTTTTCAATACGGCAAATCTTCGCGTAAAACTCTCTCTCCAAAGAGTCTTCCAGGGGGATAAGTGCGACAAAATGAGTCCAGGTCAATTGTCGTATCAGTGATACGACAATTTGTTCATCCGGAAAAACATCGGCAAATTGTACCATTCGTCTCAGATTTTTTTCAGAAAAACTGTTTCCGTATTCAATTACCAACTGTTTTGACAATGTGGCATAATTTTTTTCCCATATGCAGCCCGTGTGTTATCAAGAATCTCTGTGCTGATTCTTTTTCCGATCTTCCAGTAAAGCATTGTCAGTTCGGAATTAACAGCAGCGGCAACATTTTTGCGTGATTCTTCGATAAGAATCTTTAGAGCAGACGTATAAACTTTTAACCTATTAAAATAGTTTATAATAAACAAAATAAAAACAAGTTTTTTGTGCAAATCTCATGTCTCTACTCGTCAAAAATGACGTTTAAAGGCAAAAAAACATTAAATTTGATGATGCGATTTGCAAATTATTTTCAGCTATTTTTCAAAAATATATAATTATTTCATACATTAAAAAGTTTATGCGCAAGCTCTTTATATCTGAATAGATATGTGAAGATAATGATCCGTCCATCAGTAATCAATCCCAATCTTAGCAAGCATTTCCGATAAAACAGAACTGCCATTTCCGCTTCATAAACATTTTCTGAATATTTTGAGCCAAACAAAATAAGGTGTTCATTTCCGAGCCTTTGCAAACCATGCCTGCTGTTCAACAAACCAGTAGCCGATTTTCAAGCCGGACAGATTCGATGATTTCTGTCCAGCCAGACCAGAAAAAAAGCTGATTTCACCCTGAATCCGTGTACACGACGGGCTTTCTGAGTCACCCTCAGTTCAAAGAAAGTGATGTCAGGACTGATATCCCTTAATTCTGGATTATCAGGAAGCCTGCTTCTGTCTTTATGAGGAGTGTATCCAAGTCCCTTTTTTGTTCCCGCCTTTCCTCCAGTGGTATAAATATCCTTCCATTCGGCAGATTTCAGTTTTATGACAAAATCGCTGAATGCCTTCAGTTCAGAGGGAGTCCAGGATGAGAAACATTCAAAATCAGGACGATAATATTTCAGCACCGCATAAGGTCTGTCTCCGTTTTCACCTAATCCCAAAAACGATTTTTCAATGTTCGTAAGATAGTTATGCCGCTTCTCCAGTTTGACGGCTTTCTGCAATATTTGTCTGCGTTTTTTGCTCATCTGATTTGTTCATCCGCTGATACAGTTTCCTGTAATAATCTGCCATTGCCTGTTTGGAGATAATATTTTTTGAACGTATCTCCGGCGAAAGACCGTCTCGAGCCTCAATCCAGGGTTCTTCATTACAGACAAGTTCCTCCAGATATTTTGCAGAGAGATTTCCGTAAACATCCAGGACTTCACCGAGCAGTTCTGTCACATTTTCCGGCAGATCAGGAACCGAATCCGGCTCGGGCAGCGCTTCATATCCGCAGTTCCCAAATCTTTGCCACAGACTCAGGAGACAGGGACCATGCGCCCATGCTTCAAAGTCTTCTTCAATCAGGGGATGACCGAATAATGCCAAGGTCCATGCCTGAGCATAGTAAACCAGCTTTTGCAGTTTCAGATGAGTCATCGCGTCTCCTGCCTCCCGGTCAATCTGGTTCAGAAACCAGTTTGCAATATCCAAAGCATTGTTTTTCTTTATTGTATTCGGCTCCTTTTTCTGAATCATATTTCAATCTCCATATAGTGTATTCATTTCCGAGCCTTTGCAAACCATGCCTGCTGCTCCACCAAACCGGAAGTCATCCTGACAGGAGTGTGAAGCAGGGCAGATTCAAACGCATCATCAAACGCTCCGATCACCTCTTGAATATCAATATTCCTGAGATATTCCCGCCTGAGTTCATCCATGACTTTTCCGGCTTCTTCCCACTGGCGGATTCGTTTTTTTATGTCAGCTTTTTCCTTGTCATTCATGTCATGCATTATCCGTTCATACTTCAATCCCAATATTCTTCAGTTGGGCAAAAAGATTTTCCAAAGATTCATTGATCTTCTTCTGCCCGGTTTTAATCTCAGCAATCAGATCAGCAGTATTGTATTCATTATTAGAATTGACCTGCTTCACATACAACTGCAAGCTCAGGTTGCCGTTATTTTTCAAGACTTCATCATTGGGCATCACTTTGGCAAAATTCTCGATGTCTTTAAACTTCCAATAGGCATCCGCCATTTTTTTGATATGCTTATCTTCCAGCCATGCATCGCTTCTTTCCAGTCTTACTTCTTTTACGCCATTGATAAAAATAATTTTCCCTTTCCGTTTTTTGGGCTTGTTCATATTACAGACCAAAAGGCAGCTTTCCATACTGCTGTTATAAAACAGGTTTTTGCCTAAACCAATTACCGCATCCACTATATCCTCTTCGATCATCTTTTTCCGCATGGATGATTCAGCGTCTCTGAACAGAACGCCATGGGGCCAAAGCGACACACTGCGCCCTGTATCAGGTTTTAAACTTTTGATAATATGCTGCTGAAAAGCATAATCAGCACAACCCTGCGGCGGCGTACCCCAGATATTTCTGCCAAAGGGATCGTTCGTAAACCTGGTCTGATTCCATCGTTTTACCGAATAAGGCGGATTTGCCATAACCACATCAAACTGTTTCAGTTCGTCATTCTCCAGTATTTGCGGCTGATCCAATGTGTCGCCCTGCACAATCAGAAACTCATCTATGGCGTGCATGAACATATTCATGCGGGCTATGGCCGAGGTGATAAGATTCAATTCCTGCCCGTACAGTTTCAGGTTACGGTATTCTTTCCCCTGCTTTTTCAGGTACAGTGCGGAATTCAGTAAAATGCCGCCCGAACCGCAGGTCGGGTCATACACGCTTTCACCCGGCTGCGGATCAGTAATGCGGGTCATCAGTTCGACAACGGTTCTGTTGGTATAGAATTCAGCAGCCGTATGACCGCTGTCATCGGCAAACTTCTTGATTAAATACTCATACCCGTCACCCATCAAATCATGCGGCACATTTTTCACAGAAAGGTTCATTTCTGAAAAATGTTCAATCAGGTCAATCAGTTTTTCATCACTCAGTCTGCGTTTGTTGGTCCATTGTGCATCACCAAACACATCATGCAGCAGTTCAAAATTGGCTTTCTCAATCTCGTTCAGTGCTTTTTGGAGTTTCTTTCCAATGTCAACCGATGTTGACCGTATATCGCTCCAATGGCAGCCATCCGGTATTTGAAACCGGTGATTTTCTCTGAAATTGGCATAATCCATATCGCCGTCCGAAAGTTCCAGTGCTTCCTGATATTCCTCAGCCCATATATCCGAAATCCTTTTGAAAAACAGGAGCGGGAAAATGTATTGTTTGAAATCAGCAGCATCAATCATTCCTCTCAGGATGTTGGCTGCGCCCCAGAGATAATCTTCTAATTGTTTTTGATTCATATTCTTTTCAGTCCGGTTTTGAAAACCTGTAATGCATAGTTGGTTCTGTACCTTTACTTAAAGGATTTCCGGTTACCGCATTTCCCGAAAGTACTGCGTACATGAATTTTTCCTCTGCCGGATACCCGGAAATGTTTTACGTATCGGTATATGTTGCAGTCGAGTAGTGTTCTGTCAACATTTATCTGACGGGTTATATCAAACATTATCGGTAATAAGGTTTTCACCGCAAAGACGCAGGGGACGCAGGGAAAAAACCTTTGCATCTCTGCGTCCCCTTCTTGTTTCCGGTAA
>JAABRU010000375.1 GCA_011390755.1 Desulfobacteraceae bacterium
TATTTTTGCACCGCTGAACATGGGTAAAACGGAGCGTTTTCTGCCGGGCATTCATGCAAAAATACAATTTTTGCACTCCGGGAACCATTCTGAAACCGGTCGGCGGAAAACTTTTCGATCTACTGATTATCGGAAATAACATTCGGTATTTTTTAACCCCGTAGGGGTGTCAGAACATAGCCCGGCAATTTATTGCCGGGACATATTACAAAAAATTCCCAAGTCCCGTAGGGACGACAGAAAAACTCATATATTCAACAGATTCTGCCGTCCCTATGGGACTTTCCCGTTTTTTTCATCCTGTCCCCGGCAGTAAACTGCCGGGCTGGTTTCTATTGTCCCTACGGGACATAAAAATGGTTGGTGCTTCATTTTGCCATTCGTTCCCAAACTCCTGTTTGGGAACGCAGGATGGCAGGCTCACGCCTGCCGTAACCGCAGCGGGAAGCAGGAGCTTCCAGTCCCCCGGTTCCCAAGCCGGAGCTTGGGAACCAGAAAATGGTTTCTATTGTCCCTACGGGACATAAAAATGTTTGATGCTTTATTTCTTATTTCCGATTTTTTACAAAGGATTATCTATGGAAACAGACGGTAACAATTCCGAAGTACAAAAACAGCTCCGTATGCTGGCAGAGGATATGCTGCGGAAACGGCCTTCGGACATGCACAGAATTGCGGAACTGTCCGTCATGAAAATTCCGGAACTGCTCCATGAACTCCGTGTCCATCAGATTGAACTGGAAATGCAGAACGAAGAACTCCGCAATACCCAGTCCGAACTCCGGGCTTCGCGGGATCGTTACGCGGATCTCTATGATTTTGCACCGGTGGCCTATTTTACCGTCAGTCAGAAGGGAATGATCCGCAGGGCCAACCTGACCGGGGCCGATATGCTGGGAAGCGAAAGAGCTCATCTCCTGGGTCGGCCTTTTTCCGCATATATCACATCCGGTTCCCAGGATGTCTACTACCGTCACCGGCGTATGGTTTTTGAAAGCGGAACCCGGCAGACCTGCGAGCTGAAGATGAAGAAATCCGACGGAAATGAATTTCATACACGCCTGGAAAGTCGCATTGCAGAAGACGAAAAGGGAAATCCCGTCTGTTTCCGCACGACTGTCAGTGATATTACTGAAATCAGACAGGCACAGGAAGCCCTGAAGACAGCCGAAGCAAAACTTCACTATGATAATAAAATGAGAGCCATCGGCACCTTTACCGGCGGCATCAGCCATCATTTCAATAATATTTTAAGCATCATCATCGGCAATACCGAACTGGCCATAGGTGAGATCAGCATCCGGAGCACCCTGAATCCCTTTCTGGAAGAAATCATGACGGCCTCCCTGCGGGCCAAAGAAATGGTCCGGCAACTGCTCTGTTTCAGTGTTGCTTCCCCGTCAGAACGCTATCCTGTAAGTCTTGAATCGGTTGCCGAAGATGCGGTTGATCTCCTGCGGCAGATTCTTCCCCAAAATATCTCCATTCTTCAGACCTTCAGAAATGGCTCCCATACTGTAGTGACCGATCCGCCCCTGATTCATCTCATTCTTATCAATCTGGCAGGCAATGCGGCCCATGCCATGGAACCGGACGGCGGAACCATATCTATGGATATCCGCAGTCAGGACATATCCGAAAATGACCCCCTCTGCCTGCAATCCCTCTGTCTTCATCCCCTGAAACCCGGCAGATATGTAAAAATCACCGTAAGCGACAGCGGCCACGGCATGAGTCCCGAAATCCGGCATCGCATATTCGAACCCTATTTCACCACAAAGGATGTGGGTAAAGGTACAGGTCTTGGCCTGTGCATTGTACATGGCATTGTGCATAGTCATGAAGGTGGAATCTGCGTAAACAGCGAACCCGGCAAAGGAACAGAGATAAGTGTATATCTGCCGGAATATGAAGAATGATCCGGCTGTGTCCCGGGCCTGCCAAAGGGCATTTCCCCCCTTGGGCATTCCGGGAGAGAGCAGAGAGAGGTTGGAATTGTTATTGCTCAGAAAGTCCCGGAGGGACAATTGCTGCACTGACATTAAAATCTGTTTTAAAAATATTCTCCAAATCTTTACACTTGCCAAACTTTCAGTTTGGCACTCCTGAATCCCTGCCCCCTGAACCCCTGCCCCCTGCCCCCTGCCCCCTGAACCCCTGCCCCCTGCCCCCTGCCCCCTGCCTCCTGACGCCCTGAC
>JAABRU010000256.1 GCA_011390755.1 Desulfobacteraceae bacterium
CATCGGGGCTGCCGATACAATTGTTTCATCACGGAACCGGGACCGCCGGAGCGGCCCCGGATACATCTTCCCCTATTGCAGCCGTTTAAATTCGGCGCGCCGGTTCAGAATACGTCCCTCATCCGTTTCATTGGAAGCAAAGGGCCGGTGGAAACCGTAGCCCTCCACTGCCAGCTGCTCCGGTTTTGCCCCCTGGTTAATGAGATAGGACATAACCGCCATGGCCCGCCAGTGGGAAAGTTTCATATTATAGTCTTCGGTCCAGATGGTACAGGTATGCCCCTGCACGGCCAGTTTCACATCCGGATTCAGGCGGAGTACATAGGCAATATCATTGAGCATGGCTTTATATTCATCTTTGATATTCCATTTGTTCAGGTCAAACTGCACCCTGCCGAGAATCCAGCAGCCGTCCTTATCCACTTTGGCTCCCTTAGGCGTTCCCGGGCACTTATCCACATCGTCACAGACACCGTCACCGTCCGCATCCGGACAGGGCAGGCGATCCAGCAGGCGTTTCCGGCGGGTGAAAACATCATCGGCAAAAGTTTCCATATTTTCATCCGGAATCAGATCATCGGAGGTGACCATATACCCGCATTTTCCTTCTTTGGCAACATCCCGCAGCAATTTGTATTTTTCATGATACCGCCATTTATCTTTGGGCACATTGGCTTTGTCAAAAGGGAAATCATCCCCCACGGCCACTGTGTAGATACAGATGCGGTCTCCGTAGCGTTCTTTGATTCTTCTGGCGGCCAGTACCGGATCCGGGTCTTCTTTCAGAATTTTCCCGTCACTGACAATCACCAGCGCCAGATAATCGGTGGAACCGTCCGGTGCGGCCTGAAAATCATCACTGGCTCTGTCAATGGCCAGTGCCAGGGGACTCTTTCCCCCGGCCCATCGGACAACTTCAATGGCATCGGCATAGTCTTCCCGGTCATAGGTGGTCATCCCGTAAAGCAGGGATGTTCTGGTCGTAAAAGCACCGGCTTCCCATCCGTATCTTCTGAGCCCCCCGAAAAGAGGACGTTCCGGGGTTTTGTTGTTAAATCGCCGGGTAATATCCTTGGCAACTTTCAGCTTGATCTGCTGCTGGTAGGGCAGAAATTTGGAACCGGACGCATCCAGAATGACCAGGAAATTATCCACATGCTCTTCCATATATTTTCCGAATTCCAGTTTATCGGGGTCTACCACAAATCCATCCGCAGATTCCGGATAAGAGGCCGCCACATCACTGACCCCGCCGCTGTCTGCCCCTCCGGGCACGGCCCCGGCTTCCGGACTGCCCGAAGCACCGGCATCAAATTCATTCTGTGTCTGCTGAGACGCGCAGGCAGTCAGTACGAACATCAGAAGTAAGAAAAATAAAAAGTTTAACCAAGATCTTTCCATCCTGTCACCTCCCGGTTCAATTGCAATTCCTGATCAAAACACATTCCGGCACTGAAATATATAAGCGACTATTTTTCAAATAGATACAAATATTTTTATCCCCTGACGGTATTTTGGGGTTTTATTAATCAGATATCATATTATAAGCATTTGAAAACTTCAAGCTTTGTCTTATTATTTTATCATTCGGCATAAAAATATCTGTTCCCCTCTGTACAGATTATCTCTGTTATGCCATAATTGCCGAAGATGCAATTAAAAATATTTCAAAGGACGGTCAAATGGCGCAGGAAAATGATATTGTACTGATTTATTTTGAAGATAATCCGGTTCTTTTTGCAAGGATTGAAGACATTCAGCCGGACATCAAACCCGACTGGTACCATGTAACACTGCTGATGCTGCAGGTTCCCCTCCAGGTTGTCACCTGGATTTTGCGCAATGCCTACATCAACGGGGATGAATTTACCATGAACGGAAAGCGGATACGCATGGAGCTTGTGGAATGCCCTGATTCGGTTCCTGACTTCGGGGATGAGGAAGATGATGATCTGCCGGAAAAGGAAGACAGACCGGCAGGCGGCAGGGCCAAAGTCATTTCCTTTGAAAGTATCCGGAAACGGTAAATGTTTCCTTCTTTCCGCATAGGTTCCCTGGTGCTGGACAATGCAACGGTGCTGGCCCCCCTTGCCGGTATCAGCAATCTGCCCTTCCGCCTTCTGGCCAAAGAAAAGGGCTGTGCCCTGGTCTGCTCGGAAATGGTCAGCGCGAAGGGACTGCTGTTTCAGTCTCAGAAAACCCTTCGCTATCTGGACAATGCACCCGAAGAAAAACCCCTGTCTGTGCAGATTTTCGGTGCCGAGGCCGATTCCATGGCAGCGGCCGCAAAAATTGCGGAATCTGCCGGGGCCGACATTGTGGATATTAATTTCGGATGCTCGGTAAGAAAAGTGGTCAAAACCGGGGCAGGGGCAGCGCTGATGAAAGATGCGGAAAACGCGGAGAAAATTCTGAAGGCCGTGCGACAATCTCTTTCCGTCCCCCTGACCATCAAAATACGGAGCGGCTGGGATGCTTCGGGCAGGCAGGCCCTTGCCATTGCCCGGATGGCAGAAGACTGCGGCGCGGACGCTGTTACGGTACATCCCCGGACAGCCCTGCAGGGATTCCGGGGAAATGCGGACTGGTCGCTGATTGCCCGGGTCAAAGAAAAACTTTCGATTCCGGTGATCGGGAACGGAGACATTGTCAGGGCCGAAGATGCCATACGGATGAAATCCGAAACCGGATGCGACGGTGTTATGATCGGCAGGGCCGCTATCGGCAGTCCCTGGATATTTTCCCGGATTCTTGCATTGGAAAAGGGAGAAAAAATACATCCGGCGGATCCGGAGATGCATTTTGACATGATGCTGCGCTATCTCCGGGATTCGGTACGTTATCTGGGAGAAAAGAATGCCTGTTTTATTATGAGAAGCCGCCTGGGATGGCTTTCCAAAGGTCTGCCCCGCAGCAGTGCTTTCCGGGATGCCATCCGGCAGATCACTTCCGAAGCCGAAGCAGTGGAAAAAATCAGCGATTTCCGCCGGCTTCTCTGTGAAAAGGAATCATAACTGTTTATATGAAAGTGTCTGCGAAAAACCGGCCTCGGCCTTCATTTTCGCACTCCGCGCAGCTTTCATGCTTCGCTGTGAGTCAGGGCTCATGACCGTTTATATGAAAATTACGCTGATGGTGGGTTCCGCTGCACTTCACCCACCCTACTTTCATGCATCATTATTGTAGAGGGGAGATTATTATAAAAACAGAAGCATAAGGAGGTCGTTTCAAATGGTGATGACAAAATTTCTCCAGGAAGCCAAAAAATTTGAAATTCAGGCATATAAAAAACCCAGGGATGCCAAAATCCTGCAGCAGAACAATGTGCCCTTTTCCGGCTCCCCCCTGAAACATCCTTTTGAGCCGAAAAAAGTCATTCTGGTGGCAGATCCCTACAGCAGCAATACCTTTTACTATGAATTTAATACCAAAGACATTTCCTTTGTGGAAGAACTTCCCAGTATTGTCAGTCTGGAGGGAGAAAGTATCAGCATGGCCCGAATCTGGGTAAAAAAACGCTCGGTCGGGGTGCGCTGCACTCCCTTTGCCGTGGATGACATCAGCATTATCTCCAATCATTCCCCGCGGGAATGAATCACTTGTCAGAAAAAACATCTTTCTGATTTTTCATTACTTGACGGAATTTTCCCCCTGTCCTATAAACAGATATGACAATATCAGCAGAACGAAAAGTTTCCGGAGGAGTGCAAAAATTGTATTTTTGCACTCCGGGACAGTCGTAAAAGCGTATCCGGGGCAAACTTTTCCATCTGCTGAGTATGCAAAGAACAAGGAGAACAGAATGCAGGAAAGGGCCATCCTGCATTTCTGTCCTCCTCTCCCTGAACCCCTTTTCCCGATTTTTAAGGTGACAGATGCTCACAGCAAAAGATATCATGACAAAAGATGTGATTACGGTTTCTCCGGATACGGAAATCAGTAAGGCCACCCGGCTTTTACTGGAAAAACGGATCAACGGTCTGCCGGTAGTGGATGAAAAAGGGGAGCTGAAAGGCATCCTCTGCCAAAGTGATCTGATCGTTCAGCAGAAAAAATTTCCCATCCCTTCTTTTTTTACCTTTCTGGACGGTTTTATTCCTCTCACCTCTATGAAACAACTGGAAAAAGAAGTGCAGAAAGCCGCTGCCGCCACTGTGTCCCATGCCATGACGGCAAATCCGGTGACCGTAAGTCCGGATACGGGCATCAGCGGGGTCGCGGCACTGATGGTAGACAGAAATTTTCACACTCTGCCGGTGACAGAAAAGGGAAAACTGGTGGGAATTGTGGGCAAAGAAGATGTGCTGCGCACCCTGCTGAATCAGCCGGAAAAAGAAGAATGAATCACTGTTCACGGCTGCAGGACATGCTGTGGCGGAGTGCGAAAATGAAGGCCGAGGCCGGTTTTTCGCAGACACTTTCATATAAACGGCCATGACATGCGTCTCTACAGCGAAGCATGAAAGTCCCCTGCAGAGACGCACGGTGTGCGTCTCTGCTACAGGGGACTTTCATATAAACCGCCATGAGTCATGACTCACAACGAAACATGAAAGTGCCATACCGTAGAGACGCACGGTGTGCGTCTCTGCAGAAGACGCACACCGCAGAGAGACGCACACACCGTGCGTCTCTACGGAAAGACTTTCATATAAACCGCCATGCCCTTTCAGGCACAACGAAACATGAAAATACACCGTAGAGACGCACTGCCGTGCGTCTCTACGGAAAGACTTTCATATAAACCGCCATGCCCTTTCAGGCACAACGAAACATGAAAATACACCGTAGAGACGCACTGCCGTGCGTCTCTACAGGAGACTTTCATATAAACGCCCATGAGCCGTGACTCACAGCGAAATATGAAAATAAAGAACTGTTACCTGCTGCAATAATCCAACATTCAACATTATTTTCATATAAAGGAGGTTCAGAATGCCCATGAAAAAAATCGTCTTTTGTACCGATTTTTCCGAAAACGCGGAAGAAGCATTTTCAATATCCCTGGAAATGGCGGAGAAATTCCGGGCAAAGTTGTATATTGTTCATGTTCTGCCGCCGGTTGTCAACCCCCTGCTGACGGATACGGACTGGGTTTCCCCTTATGAGCCGGTACAGTCCTTTGTCAGCAAAATCGAATCCCAGATGCGCCGGGAATACGGAGAACGGATCGGAGACGGGGTTGATTATGAATTTGTCGTACTCGACGGCCATATTTCCACGGAAATACTGAAATACCTTGAAGAAAATCAGATAGACATTGTAATAATGGGATCTTACGGTCTCAGCGGTGTCGGCCTGGTTGTTTTCGGCAGTGTTGCCAAGCGGGTGGCCCACAAAGCCGTCTGCTCTGTCATGATTGTACGGAAACCGGGCACAGCCGGGCAGTAAAACGATGGACAAATCCGAAAATGCAATACCCGCGCAGCAACTGAGATCCGAAATCAGCAAAATGCTGGACAGACTGCGCGGCAATTCCCACCCTTCCCGCACTCTGTTCACAGAAGAAGCCCGCAACTTACTCCGGTGGAGAGAGCACCATGGAATTCCGGGTTTATGGGATAATCCGCCCCTCATGCTGACAGCCACCCTGGATGACGGATGGGGCCACGGGCTGGAAGTTATCCGCCTCTGTGCCGAAGCAGCGGGAATGCGGGTACGGCATCTGGGACTTCTCCGCAGTGCAGATGCTGTGATCCGTGCCTGCTGTGAACATCATCCGCATATTCTGGGCATGACCGTGCTGCAGTTTGATTCAGAAGAGGAACTGGCACAAATCCGCAGAAAAATACCTCCCGAAACCCGCATCATAGCAGGAGGTCCGCTGTTTCACGCGGATCCGGAATTTGCCGCAAGATCCGGCATAGACATTGTGGCAAAAGATGCTGCGGACTTTCTGCATTTCCTTCTGCATGACAGAACAATGGTGTAATTCATCCCGAATCCCCGCCCCTCCTTCCCCGAAATATTTTCCGGAAGTGAAGATATACTGCATAAATCCCGACTGAATATCAAAATGGGTCTTGACCATTTCCCCCGCATTGTGTATCAGTCAGTATCAGCAGATCGGAAAGTTTCCCCCGGATACGGTTTTACGGCTGTCCCGGAGTGCGGTGCAAAAATTGTATTTCTGCACCGCCGCATCTCCCGGTTGCCCCATGCAAAAATACAATTTTTGCACTCCTCCGGAAACTTTTCAATCTGCTGAGTATCGCGGATGTATCAATACTTTAGGAGTTACGCAGTTGAAATATAATCGGCTGTTTTTATTGACTGTCAATTTTTTAGGCACATAATAAATTCAAGTAGTTAAAATTCAACTGCGTAACTCCTATACTTATGAAATTACCCGGCAGTCATATATTCTGATGACCCCCGCCGGAAAAAGGGGATGCAGGGGAGTTTCAGAAAACTGCGGAGGCCCCCCTGCCTCTTTGCAAAGGGGGATTCGGCAATTTCAGACAGTTGCGGAAAAATATATGAATCATGAGTACATGACAACCGCGTAAAAACACAATAGCGCACACGCAAAAGACCCGTTGCAGCACAGACGGATACCGGATTCGGAGGTTATGATGGAAAAAATAAACATATCGGAAAAACTCCGCAGTTTTGATAAATACTGGCAGTCAAAACTGGTCAGTGATTTCAACAACCAGTCTGTCAAACTGACAAAAATGAAGGGGGAATTCGACTGGCATCAGCATGAAAGCGAAGATGAATTATACCTGGTATTAAAAGGGCAGCTGAATATCGAATTGGACAATGATACGGTCATACTCAATGAAGGCGATCTTTTTATCATCCCCAGCAATACCGGGCACCGCCTGATTGCTGCCCAGGAAGTTCATCTGATGGTGGTGGAACCCAAATCCACACTGAATATGGACAGACCCAAAAAAAGGGAAGCATCCGCAGGCATTAAATCCTGATGCAGGGGGAAAGATTTGACTCTCCCTGTTTATTCCGCATCATTATCCCGCATCATTATCCCGGCAGAAAAGGACGGTTATGATACATACAATTCATAAGCATCGAAAATTCAAACAATACCGCTGCTTCTCTTTCCGGTCTGTTTCGTTTGCAGTATTTTTCCTTTTTCTGTTTTTCTCCACAAAGCCCTGTGCAGCAGGCACAGAAGAATTTCCGGTCAGGACCGTGCAGGCACCTGTCGGAAATATATATATCCGCCCTGCGGAAAGCGCATCGCTTGTGGATACCCTGAAACAGGGGGACAGACTGACCCTGATCGGCAAAGAGGGGGAATGGTATATGGTCCGGCTTCCGGATCAGCGACTGGGCTGGGTGCATGAAAGCCTGTTTGGGGAAATCCCGGCAGCGGATGAATTGTCTGAAAAAGAAATACCGGCTGCCGATACCCTTTCCGACACTCCCGCAGAAAAGCAGCAGGAAATAATGACCGGTTCCGAAGAAATCAGAGAAAAAGATTTTCTTTTTCAGGCACTGGTAACAGTTCCTTCCGCCCGGGTCCGCGAAAAACCGTCCCGGAATGCCGCTGTTGTCTTCGGTCTGGAAAAAGGGGACCGGGTCATTGTCAGTGAAGTCAGTGACAACTGGTATCACATTCATTCGGAAGAGGGGCAAAGCGGATGGGCCTTTCACACCCTTTTCCGCCAGGCCGAAGAGACAGAAATTGTCAGTTTCCCCCCAAAATCAGCAGCAGACTCCGTTTTTGAAAGAAAACCGCCGTTCCGGGCAAGCAGCCGGATTGACAATGTGCGGGTAAGAGAAAATCCATCCTATCAGGCGACTGTCCGTTTTCAGCTTGGCAAAGGGGATGTTGTTTCTGTAACAGAAATCCGGGATGACTGGCTCCGGATAGAGCAGTCGGAAGGCAAAAGCGGGTGGGCCCACCGGCTTCTGTTTACAAATCTGCCCGAAGACACCGGCAGTGCGGCCATCCAGTCTGTACGCTTTGAAACAGATTCGGATGAATCCGAAAAAGTGATTGTCACCCTAAACGGTTTTTACCCGCCGGATGAAACCTTTCCCCTGGATGAGGACATCCCCAAAGTGGTATGTGATTTTTACAATGTCTCCATTGCCGACAGTATTGATTCCATTATCCCTGTCAACGGAAAACTGATCCGCAAAATCCGGATCGGCATCCACAAAGGCCCCCGGCCCAAAGTAAGAGTGGTGGTAGACCTCGACCCGGATAAAAAATACAGCGTGGAACAGGTTTTTTTCAAACAATCAAACCGCTATTCTCTGACCTTCCGGCCTTTGGGGAAGTGAAAGTAAAAAATCAAAGCAAATCCCCGTCTCCCATCGTATAAAACAAATTTTCAGATACCCAATCCCCCGAAAGCGAATTTTCAAAAAGCCTGACGGTAGGAATAAAACCGAAAGGTTCCGGTGCTGTCTGAAATCCCATCGTCTGCAATGAATGGCTTAAAAAGTGGGAAGAAGGAAGCCAGG
>JAABRU010000257.1 GCA_011390755.1 Desulfobacteraceae bacterium
TCTGAGAGGCGGACCGGAGTTGGAGAAGAGAAAGGAGGTGCAAGAGCAACAAAAGAAGAATAGAGGTCTGATCACTTATCCACCTTAAAATCTCTTACATTTAGTCTTGACAATGGGGGGCACCTTAAAGCGGGCTGCATTATTTTGAGGCGAGGTATTATTTTGCAAGTTTGGGGAGGTTTAACCGGGTTGATCCTTTAACCTCCGATATAAAGAATGAATGGTTATATAATCCTCAACGGCAAAATGTATATTCCTATTCCTTGAACAATCCGCTTGTGTTTACAGATCCAACAGGAGAATATGCTGATACTATTGAAAAAGGCAAATTACTGTCTGGAACAGATTACGGAAAAGGCGAGAATCAGTTGAATTGTACAACTTATGTTCAGAAAGTACTTGAGGTGTCTGATTATGACATTTCAAAAGACACATCTCGTAAGATTAATATAGACAATATTCAGAAAGATGAAAATATAGAAGACCTTTTAAAAAATGATGATAGCAGAGTTAAAGGCGTTGTATCTGCTTTGACTTCATCGGATCAGGGTGCTGAGGTCTCTGTAAAGGATTTAAAGAAAGGTGATTTTATTCAGTATTGGTATTATGATAAAGAGGGAAACCTTAGAGGCCATGCAGGTCAGATCTCAAAAGTTTATGAGAATGGGAAAGTAGATATTCATGGATCACATAGGGGAAAAGGAGGCGTAGGAACATTAACGAATGTTAATTTAGATCGTATGTATAAGGTTTATGCTGTTAGGCCGGATTCAACTGTTGATTATGTTCTCAAACAGCTAAATCGTCTTGCAAATTCTTCTTTGAATTTTTCTAATATGTCTAAATCAGTTTTTCATACAACGGAGCGTGCAACCGATTCACACTGATTGAGCGTATATTCATCCCGTTCCCACGCTTTGGTCATTGAGCCTGCCGAAATGCGGTCATTGAGCTTGCCGAAATATGCGTGGGAACGGGGAACTACAAGGATTTCTTATAAGAAAGGATTGTTCAACTGCCTGAAATTTCTTATAACTATAGGGATTTATCCAAGAAAGGGTTGTTCAGATTTCTCCAATCCTTTCTTACAAAAAATCCTTGTAGTTTTCTCCCCCATACTTGTGCGTGGGAATGCAGGCGGACGCGTCACTGTCTGAACCGTACTTCGGCATACTTCGGCAAGCTCAGTAACCAAGCTCAGTAACCATGATTCACAGGATTAAGGGATTGACCGGGATTGCTTATTGTCCTGAACAGGATTTTCGGGATTTGCAGTAGCGACAGGATTATTTTTATCCTGTATAATCCTGTTCATACAATGGGAGAATCTGTCTTTGAACTGTACTTCGGAGAGGAGGTAAAAATGCTGAATGTTTCTGAAACTGCAAAGGGAAAATGCCTCAAAAGTGAAGATGACATGGCGCATGAAGAATGCAGCAGTCTGAAACTGCCTGAAAGCAACCATGAAATGCTTGTGGATGCGGTAATTGAGAAATTCGGTCTGATTTCGCAGCGTATTTCTGAGCAGATCCGGTATATACGGAATCCGGATGTGATCAAAGAACTGCTCAGACAGGTTTTAAGGTGCAGGAATATAGAGGAATTCGGAGATATTCTGAGGAGGAAACACGACATGGAATATCTGAAAGAAGTGTTTGACTATCTGGAAATGCAGAAACTTACTGAAACTGCAAAGGAAAAAGGATTTGAGGAGGGCAGATGCGCAGGATTTGAAGAGGGCAAATCCGTGGGAATCAAAAAAGGCATAAGGGAAGGAAGACTTTTGGGAATGCTGGAAAATTCCCGTGAAATGCTCACGGATGCGCTGATTGAAAGATTCAGTCTGATTCCGCAGCACATTTCGGAACGGATTCGGAACATGGATAACGGGGACGTACTGAAAGGACTGTTCCGCCAGGTTTTCCGGTGCCAAAGTCTGCAGGAGTTTGAAAAAATTCTGAATCAGGTATAAATAAGGAGTACCGAACTGAAAGACTTCGGCGAGCTCATTCGAGTCGTTTGGCATACAACCAACAATTCATCAAAACAAAGGAGAAAAGGTATGAAAAAGGCAATGTTTCTTGCAGTATGTGTCACGTTAATTGCAGCAGCACCGGCCCTGTGCCTGAGTGTACCGTCTCTGATCAACTACCAGGGCGTTCTCACGGACGCAAACGGAAACCTGATTACCGGAACCCTCACCAAACCCATGATCTTTGCCGTTTATGATGCGGCAAACGGCGGAGTGATGAAATGGGGGCCGGAAAACCAGACCGTGCAGATTGTCAACGGCCAGTTCAATGTGCTGCTGGGGTCGGTGCTGACAAATCCGGCCATCACAACCGCGTTTGACGGCCCAAATCGGTATCTGAGCATCAAAGTGGATGGTGTGGAACTCCTGCCCCGGCAGCAGGTGCTGAGTACGGGGTATGCGGTGCAGGCGGAGAGGGCGGTACATGCTGCGCTGGCGGATAATGCCACGAATGCTGTAAATGCCGCGAGTGCGGCAAAAGCAGATACGGTTCAGGGAACAAAAGCACAACTGGATGCAAACGGCAATTTCATCAGGAAAATTGCACGGGCCACAGGTATAGGCCCTATTGATGATACTGATTCAGGACAGATCAAGAGCCGTGTTCTGACATTCAATAAAATTAAATCTGATACTGCTGTCCGAATCGGTTATACTGATAATATACGCGTCATGAATGGCGGTTTTTCCTGTCGCAGGGAAATCCGTGTTGACGGAGTCAGTTGCCCCGGAGGTGCCATATTTTATGATTTTTATGGTGCCCCCACGAATATCAATAATCACCGATCTCAGCAGGTAGTCGGATATTGTCAGGGAATTGCTTCCGGAGTGCATGAAATTCAGATTTGGAGTGGCCCGGTACCCGGATATTCACAGGGAGACTGTATGACAGGTTGGCAGGGTTCAACATGGGTGATTGAGGCGGAAGAAGTGTATTGACATTTTCCGTTCCATCTCGTTCCCACGCTCCGCGTCAATGCCGTTAAGTTAAGAAATTTTTGGAGTGCCAAACTGAAAGTTTGGCAGTATTTTCAGAATTATTTCAGTGTCCCAAACTTTCAGTTCGGGACTCCGGCGATCTTAACTTAATGGCATTGACGCTCCGCGTGGGAATGCAGATTGGACGATCTGCGTCCCGTTGCTGTCTGAACCGTACTTCGGCAGGCTCAGTAACCATGATTTTCAGGATGGACAGAATTTTTACAATCCTGTATTTTCTGTATAATCCTGTATAATCGTGTTCAGAAAACGGGGAATCTGTCTGAACCGTACTTCGGCATACTTCGGCAAGCTCAGTAACCAAGCTCAGTAACCATGATTTTCAGGATGGACAGGATTATTTCATCCTGTATTTCCTGTATCATCCTGTATAATCGTGTTCAGGCAACGGGGGAATCTGCGCAATCTGAGAAATCCGTGTGAATCAGCGGTTCAGACAAGCACTTTATTTTACACAAAAAGGAGAAAAGAAATGGAAAAAATGATGAAAATCGGGAGAAATATTCTGTTTGTCATAATTCTGCTTTATACCACCCATGCCTATGCAGTGCCTGAACTGAAATTCGGTATTGCCGGGGAAAAAGCGGATGGAACCGCTTTGCTGGATCTGTCTGTAAGAAACGGAAGCGGAACCTATGCGGGATTCAATGCCAAAATCCTTCTGCCCAAAGGCATTACGGTCAGCGGAATTTCCAAAGGTGAACTTCTGAGTTCCGGCAGTTTTGTTGCGGATTTCCGTCCCTTTTCCGATGCATCCCATGACGGGGCTGTGCTGATAGCTTATTCCGGAACTGACACCTTTGGCGGAAACGGGGTTCTGATGAAACTTTCCCTCCGGATTGCGGATTCGCTTGCACCCGGAACAGCCGATGCCCTGTTTGCCACTGTCAATGAAGGAACGGTGAATTCCCGTTATGCCCTGGCCGATGTCAGCAGCACCTCCCTGACACTGACACCCGCACCCGGATATATCGCAGTGGGTCATGAGGATGCGGATGCAGACGGCATTCCGGATACATGGGAACGCATTATCACAGATCAGAATCCTTCAATGGATATAAACACTTTTGCCCCTCAGACTGATTTTGACAATGACGGCAGTTGCAATATTGCGGAATTTTTCAACAATACCGATCCGACTGATCCGGATTCCCATAGAGAATCTCTCACCGGGGATATGAGCGGAGACAGAGACATTACACTGGCCGATACAATCACCGCACTTCAGATTATCTGCGGTATCCGTGTTCCGGTCAATCCGGATGCCGCATCAGGGAAAACAAAACAGATAAAGCTGCAGGATGCTGTTTTTACCTTACAGGCAATAGCGGATTCGGAATAAATACAATTAAAATTCGGTTATTTTTATTCCCCCACCGGCTTCAGAACATACAGTACCTCTTCCAGCTTTTTTTTCAGACGGATAAAATATTTTCCGCCCCTCAGTGTTCTGTTCCCTGTTCATCCCACCATTTCTCAGCCTCTTTCAGATTCCTGAAATCCGGTATGGAATCCCCAAACCGGTTGAGCATATCCAAATCCGCATCCGTCAGTCTTTTTTCCAGTACCGGGGTCATTCCCCCGAAGCGTTTTCGTAGCAGTCTGTCATAAACAGATGAAATCCCAATTTTTTCTCCCCTTTTTTCTCCCCTTTTTTCTCCAATTTTTTTCCCTCTTTTCTCCCCTCTTCGCTCAATTCTTTCCGCAAGTGTCATGGCGGCCTCCTTTGCTTTTTCATTGTCAAAATATTCAATTCCCTGCACAATGTATTTCCTGACGGTATCCTCATCATCGTTCCGGGCATGGTAAACATAACGCAGGACCAGTTCCAGAAATTCAAGGGCCGTCTGCGGTTGCGGAAGTTTTCTGCTTTTCGGATGCTGATCCCTGTATTCCTTCCATAAATTGACCATATAGCAGAGCAGTCGGAAGACCATCAGGGGATCTGGGGAACTCTGATGCTCAAACAGGATATACAGAAAGGCAGGCAGACCTTTTATCTTTGTTCTGTAAACAATGTCCGAATGCTTATCCCGCAGCTTCTCATCCACATAACTGCCATCCCTTATCTCAAGGCTGTCAAAGTCAATATGCTTCCGGATGTTTTCCGGAAGATAAGGGTGTGTCCCACTTATTGCACAAAGATATCGCCCATTATAAATCTGGCACCGGGCCCAAAAAATCAGTTATATCCTCAGACAGATATTTTATGACCTGGTATATTTTTATATAATTTTTCCGGGTAACTTCAGATCTGATGCCGTCATGGTTTTTTTCCAGACGTCTGAGAATTCTCATGCCGGATTCCGAGTTAGAGGAACGTCTGTATTTTGCCAATCCTCTTTTTTTGAAATACTGCATTGCCTGGTCCCAATGCTCATCAAAAAAACGGCATATTTTTCCAAGTCGTTTATTTTCTGTTTCTCCGATCTGCCTTTTTAAATTTTCAGGTTTGATTTTTGCCTGAAGTTCTGTATCTGAATGGTCAAAAATATTTACAGTCTGTCTGATGACAGACCGGAATTTTTTTATAAATCCTGCGTCTCTGTTCTCCAATTGCTCAATCTGTTCTCTTTCTTCTTTGCTAAGATTTGAAGGTTTTTTCAGCAAAGACCATCTCATTTTCCATAATTCTGATGCGAGATCGGTCAGTTCTGAATTTTTCTCTTTTTCACCGACTGACTTTATCTCCTTCTGTATTCAGGAAGAGCTTTTTTCAGGTGTTTCCATATATTTTTCGCAGTATGGAAATGATCCGCCTGAAATTTTGCTTCCGGAAATACCTCCTGGATGGCGGAGGTGAAACTTTTGGAATAATCTGAAAAGGCAAATTTGATATTTAACCCGAAATCTTTCAGTTTCTGTAAAAAAATCCCGGCTTCCTCTCCGTTTTCCGAATCTGTTTCATGAGTTATCAGAATTCTGTCATAATCATCTTTTATCACCATTACGCATCTGTCCGTGCCCAGAGGATAATAAGCATCAATGTGGCATTCGGAAGGTTCCTTCAGAATTCTGATTTTCCTGAGTATATCTTTTTCGCAAAGTCCGGAACCGATTTCATCAATCCATCTTTTTATGCATGATCTGCTTACCGGAACCTGGAAAAGTGATGAGTATATTAATGCAATATTTCTCAACGAAACACCGCAGATAACAGCTAAAAAACAGGCTAACCTTATTATATTTCTGCTCATATGATGATGAGTCGAAACTTCGGAAGGTTCCGGTGTGAAATATTTACGACTGCCATCTGTTCCGAGATAATACCCACGGGCCATGATGAATCTGTAAATAATCGGACTGTGGAAAGTAGAAAATTCATGAACATCAACCCTGTATGTTTTTTTGTACCAGTTTATCCCAGACTCTGTTTTCAGAATTTTCTGCCAATCCTTCTTTCTCATATCAAATTCTATGACTGTTTTTCTGTCTTCAATATAAGAACCGGTATAGGTATCTTTGTTGGTCTCTGTCACAGCGGATTCAAAAACGGTTTCAATAATAACGGCCATCCTGATATCTTCTCCTTTCACTGTCGGAAGTCATGTTTTTCCGAAGAATCGTATCAGATACCCTGTTATTTCAACAGAATTTTTTGTGCAAAAAGTGGGACACACCCATTAATAATCCTGTTTCGAATTTAAAAGCACCTTCTTCTAAACTCATTAAACCAGCCATCGCTGAGAATATAATTCCTGTTAACGGAATTACAAATTTCAATGTTATTGTATTGCTTGAAATTCTTCTTTTACTGGTGGCCATTCGTTCCCTGTCCCGCACCCCACCCGCTTTTCCCACAATGTTCTGCCGATCCTTTTCCTCATAATCAGCCCTGATTCCCGCAACCGGGTCATCGGGAATCCCGGCTTTGGAAGGAGGTTCCCGGCCGGTTTCCTCCGCAGTCAGTTCCGCGGTTCTGAACCCTTTCTTTGTTTTTTCGTCATAGCGGTACCCTGCAGGGTACAGACGGGCAGGCTTTCCGCTTCCTTTCCGGCCGGGTCCGGGGGGCCAATGCTGCCGGGCTAAGGCCGGAGGAGTGTCAGACTTACAGTCTGACATGCTGAAATTATTTGGAAAAAGATATGCCGGACTGTAAGTTTGGCACTCCGGTTTTTCTTAAGGCAGCAGTATCGGGTCCGGGGGGTGTTTTCACTGACTGCGGTATCTGAGAAATGCATTATTTTATGTATCTTTCAGACTTTTTCATCTGCAATCCGGCTGTCTGCAGGATAAATCCGGGCGGACGGAGGGGAATATTATTTTCCTTCAGAAAAATCGGACTGTCTGTTTTGTAGAGTATTATTATTCTGAAAGTCAAGAAAAAAAATGCTGCGGATTCCGTCAGAACCTCAGACACAGTCTGAAGCGGTTTTAACAGGGAAGAACACAGGGGCCCCGTACCGTGCGTATTATAAAAAACGGCTGCGGGGTTATCCGGATTTCTGCACCGGATACGGACACTGTGCATCAGACCCGGACAGAAGCGGCAGGCGGATATGCATCTCCGGCAGACCTGCCATTTCCCTGTATTATGAAATTATCCGGAGAAATATACTCAGCACCGGCATAATCTGTGCTTTATGCGGCAGGTTCCGGTAAGGCGGAAACTGAAAAACACCTGTCTTCAAAAACGCAGTTTACGGCGGTGGACAGTATACGCTTTCTGCAGAACCGGAAATGCGGACGGCAGCAGCAAGGGCCCCGCCCATCAGCGGCAAACCGGAAGGCGGAATCAGCCCTTCCCGTGTTTCAGAAAAAACAGATGAATCTGTTCTGCCGGTTCAGACACTTCCTTCCGAACCGGACGGTCTGAGCCGGGAGTATCACGCCCGCGGTAATCAGGGACTGATCAGCCGGGGCCTGAAAGACTCCGGTTCCGAAGAGATGCCGTTGAGAAGGTTTCCTCCGGACGCGGTTCTGTGTTATATGATGCCTGCCGCATTTTTTCTGTACGGGACATTCAAAGAGGATGTTCTTCCCCCGGTGATTCCTTTGCAGACTCGTGCCGTCAGAGTACGACGGTTATTTATTGATATTGCGGTTAAAGCTGTTTTTCATTCCGGACGGATCACAGCAAAATGCAGTTCGGCAGTCTTCGGCAGACTGAATCTGAAAAAATATGGGAAGCCTGCAGCATGCCTCCCTGCAGCGCATTATAAAAAAAAGAAAATACAGAAAACAGCAGTCCCGGAACCGGCAGAACTGACCGGAGACGGGGAGGTGTGTCCTTATCCGGAAATTTTTTCCGGATGATGAATATACTGTGTATAATCTTAAAATTTTTTCTGTTTATATGCTGTTTCATCCGGTTTAACTGAAAATTCTCATTTATTATCAATTCTCGTGAGTCATAAATTTTTTGTCAGGAAAAATCTCTTTTGAGGATT
>JAABRU010000094.1 GCA_011390755.1 Desulfobacteraceae bacterium
TGCGTTCACAGAATGTGCTGACGCAGGGTCTTTTTGAAATACTTTCCGGCCCCCTGAAAAGAGAATTAATATATCTTGAACAACTGAACAGTAAAGACCATAAAATCTGAAAACCTGTGACCTTCATTATTCATAAATCTTGATATATCTCCAAAAATAAAGAAAATACTGAAAAACGGCTTTATAACTCAGTTTTCAGCTGACACATTGTAATTCGGGGAGTTGTTCAAATTTATGAATAATCCAGGGTAAGGGACTTTCCAGGAAATAAACTACCCGTTTTTTGGCCTGAATGTCGGGTTACACTTCGTTAACCCGATCTGCTTTGGGCAGATTATTTCTTTCGGACTCCCTAATTCCCCCACCGCACGGAGAAAAATATGAACTGGCAGAAAATCCGGGAACACTCCCCGCAGCAGTGGATTCTCACCGAAGCCATCAAAGCCCGCTCAGAGGGAGGAAAACGGATACCGGAACAGATTTCCCTTATCAATGCCTTTAACCTGCATTATTCACACGTTTTAGTCTCTGGCAGATAAACTGCTGATTATTCTTCTTATACGAAAATACGGCTGCAAAACTCAGTTTTTTGTGTCTTCCTGTATTTACTGTAAAAGACTGATTTGTGAATAATTCAGGTTAAAGATTCCCTTTCTGCAATGAATGACTACAGAAAACTGAAAAAAGAAGCACCGGAGCGGGAAATGTTTGTATTGCACACCGATTTTCTGCTTAACCTGCTGGCATTGTCCCTCAGGGAGTTTAAGGAAACACATTGAACATACACATACATAAAATAGGGAGGAAAGCATAAAGCATGAACTGGGACCAGATAGCAAAAAACATGGATATGAAAGAACCCATTCTGGCGGAATGGCTGCTGGAGCGGATTATTGATAAAAAAGAGACGGATTCCGCGCAGGCCCGCGAGCTGGAAGAGCGGTTTATGGATGACAGCAGCATCCGCTTCCTGATGAAGCAGGAGGACCGGATTATATTATCCAAACTCTTTGAGGCTGTTTCCGCGCAGCGTTTTGCCGCCCATACAGATCTGCTGGTCCAAAAATGCGGAAAATGGCAACATAACACTGCCGGAGAGGCCTTTTCCATTCTGATGCAGATCGCTCCGGACACCGCAGCCGGTCTGCTGGGGGATTTCTGCAAAAACGAAAAAAAACTCTTCAGCGAATTCCGCATATGGGAAAGCCTGGTGAACAATTTCTCCTGTCTGCCAAAAGAGCGGCAGAAAGACCTGGCCTTTACTGTCATCGCTTCCTACCGTAAAGTTTATGGAGAAAAAGGGATTCACCAGCCTTACGGAACAGATACCCTGAAACTGGCCATGACATATGCGCACCCGGAGACAGAAGCCCTGTTCCGCCACTGCCTGTTTACGGATGATGAAAATTATCCCTACCGGCTTCAGGAAATACTTAAGGCACTGGGACTGCCGCCGGATGAATACAGGTGGATCCATTACCATATGGAAGGGGATGATTTGCCCCGTTATTCGGAAATCCGGGAACTGTACGAAATCCCCCTGCCGGAAGATTTGGAAAAAGTGATTGCGAAAATCGGAAAATCTTCTTTCAAAGAAGCCGCATCTTTTTTTGAAAAGCACAAAGAACTGATCCGGAATGAGCAGATCAGAACTTTTTTTGAAAACCTTATTGCAGACAGTGATTTTCTGAAAAAACTGCACAAAAAGGAGCAGCAGCCCTATGTATATGCCATGCTGGTCGGCGCTGTCATGGCCTCACTTCGGAAGGAAAGGCCGGAACCCGAAAAACTTTCTCTTCAGAAAGCAGCAGAACTGGCTGCGGCAGATATGGAAGAACTTCCGGGTTTTGAATCTTTTGTTTCCTTTTTCAAAAACCGTGACAAAGAGGAAACCGTAACCGTTCTTACGGAATCCCTGAAAAAATCTCTCCACCATTACGGGGGGCGGAATATCATCCGCATTATGGGGGAACTGAATTATGATGAATTTCTGCGAACTCTCTGTGATGCACTGGAAGTGGATCCGGATTATGAATTTATCTACCTGGCCGCCTCAGAATCGCTGCTGAAATACGGAAAAAGAGCTGTGGAATTTCTTACAGACCATGTGGAAAAGATGGATGACATCACGCAGACTTCCGTGCTGGAAACTGTGCGGAAAATCGGAGGTCCCGAAGCCCTGGAATTTACCGACCGGCATTTTGATATGTATATGCGTATGGAAAAGGAATTCATCCTCAATACCTGCGAAGCCCTGTGCAATGAAAACTGCCTGAAAAAGATCAGTAAAAAAATCAATAAAAATCAGCATCTCATTGACCGGACATGGCTGACGGTTACCCTGCTGACCCGCGGGAAAACAGGGGAATGCGAAAAACTGCTGAAAGACTATTATCAGCACAGAAAAAAACAGAATGCACTCATTGAATCAGTCATGTCCGGCAGCATTCTGGATGAACCCCGTCCCTATGTGGAAGCCGAAGTGGAATGCAAAAACTGCGGGGATCGAAGCAATTACCGTCTGTACCGGGTTTTCATGAGCGAAAAAGGCAAACATTTTATCGGACAGGAAATTGAATGTATCAACTGCGAAACCCTGGCGGATTTTGAAATCACCGATAAAGGCAGGATGGCCCTGATCGGGGAAAGTATGCGGCTGATGCTTGCGGCAAAGGGCAAGAGTAAAAAAGAAGCCGGGGATGCCTATGAAAACAGTCCCATCCGATTTGGCAAAACCATGGCCATGGGAAAAGTCATGGAAATTGATGAGGCCATTGAAACATACCGGAAAGCCATAGAAAAAAATCCCAAAGACGCTGCCAGATATGTCGGTCTGGCCAATATCTATTATTTCATGAATATGTTTACCAGAGCCAGTGAACTGTATCAGCAGGCAGCAGAGACAGATCCCCTGTATATCCAGGCATATTATTCCCTTGCCCGGATGGAGGAAGATAAGGGGGATGCCCAAAAGGCTTTGGAATGGATGGAAAAAGGGATTCCGGATATGGACAAAGCCAGATATTACAGAGGTTCCGGTCCGGGGAAGGAGGAATTTCTGTATGCATACAAAGATTATTACAATACGCTTCTGGATGAAACCGGCAGTAACAGACCCCGCCCGGATCTTCCCGATACAGACGGAGCAGGGGGATGGGAAGATGAAAGACCCTTACAGCCCGTGCGGACCGGGAAGAAAATCGGCCGCAACGAACCCTGTCCCTGCGGAAGCGGGAAGAAATACAAAAAGTGCTGTCTGAAATGAATGTATAGTACTCCAATTTTGGTTTTTCCGGGCACAAAAACTGCTGTGTCCCTGAAAACAGCATTTTTCTGACCTTTTTCAGCAATTTTTCAGTCCGGAACGGTCATTTTTTCACAATCCGGACTGACTATGTATTTCGGGTTCCGAACATCGGGAAACAAGGTTTTCGGATAGGCTCTTATTCCGAATCATCATCCGCATCATTTTGTTTTTTCATTATCATTTTGTTTTTTCATTTTTGCACAGCGGTATCGGAAGTTATGGGGTTTGAGGTTCAGCAGTCCCGCGGCCCGGCTTTCATTGCCCCCTGTAAGGCGGAGGGCTTTTCGGATATAATGGAAGAGCATATCATCCTGCATGGCGGGCAGGTCTATCCCTTTATCACTTAAAGGCGGATAGGACATGCCCTGCTCTTCTGCCTCCGCAGTGTCTGTTTTTTCGTCCAGTCCCAGATCATCGTGCGAAAGTTCTTTCCCCCCGCTTACCAGTACACCCCGCTCCATCACATTCCGCAGCTCCCGCACATTTCCCATCCAGTTATGGTCCAGCAGTTTTTTTTCTGCCCGGGGAGAAAGGCCGCACAGTTTTTTTCCGAATTTTTCATTGAATTTATTCATAAAATACATGGCAATGGGCATAATATCCTCCCGGCGTTCATTGAGGGAGGGAACCTGCACCTTTATCACACTCAGGCGGAAATACAGATCTTTGCGGAACAGATTTTTGTTCATCATTTTTTCCAGATTCCGGTTTGTGGCAGAAATCACCCGTGTTCTGATTTTAATTTTCCGGGTTCCGCCGATGCGGTAAAATTCGCCTTCTTCCAGAAAACGCAGGAGCTTGGCCTGGGTTTCGGGAATCAGATCACCGATTTCATCCAGAAACAGGGTGCCGTTTTCCGCAATTTCAATCAGTCCTTTTTTCCCGGATATACTGGCACCGCTGAAGGCCCCTTTTTCATAACCGAAAAGTTCGCTTTCTATCAAATCTTTCGGAATGGCCGCGCAGTTCACCGCTACAAACTCTCCCCGGAAATTGGGACTCCGGTAATGCACGGTCCTGGCCAGCAGCTCTTTGCCCGTACCGGTTTCTCCCAAAATCAGGATAGGGGTATCCGGACTTTGGGCAACCTGGGAAACAAAATGCATGACATCCTGAATGGAACTGCTTTCCCCGATAAAGCAGGGCATGTTTTCATTGAGATAGCGTTCCTGCAGAACCTGCACCTCTTTTTTCAGGCGGAGGGTTTCCAGGGTGTTGCGGATGGTTTTCCGCAAACCGGGCATGAGCAGGGGTTTGATGATATAATCATGCGCGCCCATTTTCATGGCCGAGATCACGGTTTTGACCTCTTCATAGGCAGTTATCATGATCACCGGCAGGTCGGGAATATCCTGCCTGATTTTTTCCAGTGCACTGATGCCGTCCATACCCGGCAGGCCGATGTCCAGAAGAACCAGGTCCGGCCTGTCTTTCTGCAAAAGCTCCAGCGCGGATTCCGCATCCGCGAATGTACGGATTTCATAATCGGATTCCAGTGCTATTTCAATGCCTTCCCTTATGGAAGTTTCATCGTCAATAATCCATATCGTAAAAGATATCATATGACCTGTTCCTGCTGCGTCTATGGATACATCCATAGCTTATTCATTTATAGTTTTCAGAACTTTTTCAGACTTGCGGATACATCCGCAGTTTATCACAGAACTCAAATCCCTGTCCGGCCGGATGCACTGTATACGGAATCCCTTTTTTTCAAAGTTCGGAGTCTGTCTGCAAAGGCAGTTGGATGATAAATTCCGCTCCGCCCCGTCTGCCTGCGGAAACATCCAGGGACCCGCGGTGATCTGTGATAATCCGGTGACAGAGACTCAGACCGATACCGGTTCCGTAACTTTTGGTGCTGTAAAAGGGATCAAAGATTTTCCGCACCGCATCCGCGGGAATGCCTGTTCCGGAGTCGGAAACCCGGATCAGGGCCTTCTGATGATCACTTTCCAGTGCAATTTCCAGATGCTTTTCTTTGATCTCCGGTTTCCGCATGGCCTCGGCCGCATTATTGATAAGATTGAGCATGACCCGCTCGATCATATGGGCATCCGCATGGCAGATGACCGCTTCCCCCGGCAGGTTTTTATGAAGGATAATTCCGCTTTTCCGAAGACTTACACCACTCAACTGCATGGCATCCTCCAAAGGGCCGCGGATATCAATATAGGTGAATTTCGGTTCTCCGGGTTTTGAAAAATCCATAACCCGTTTGATAATGGATTCGATTTTATCCGAAGCCGACTGGATTTTCTGTGTAATATTAATAATTTTTTCCGGACATTCTCCATAATCCGCCATCTGCTCCAGGGCATCCAGATAAATATTGATACCGGAAAGGGGATTACGGATTTCATGCGCAATGCCCGCGGCCACCCGTCCCAAAGATGACATTTTATCCCGGATACCCAGCAGTTTTTCCATTTCTCTGGCACGGGTTATATCTAAACAGTTAATGAGAACCGCATTTTTTTCCTGAAAAAGAATGCGGTTCATCCGGCAGTTGACCCAGAGAATCTCCGTTTTTTTTTCCGTATTCCGGAAGGGATAAAAACGGAAATCTGTTTCTGCCTTTTCCTGTTCTCCGCAGGCAATATCCTGATACAGTATGCGGATTTTTTCCATGTCTTCGGGATGGAGATTGTCAAAGGTGGGAAAACCGGTATCACTGCCGAAAAGTCCCAGGCGTTTCTGTTCGGGATTTTCATACACAATCCGGTGAGCCCGGATAATGGCAATGCCCACCGGAGAATTTTCCACCAGGTCCCGGAAACGTCTTTCACTTTCCGTCAGTGCCTGCTCGGTTTTTCTCCGATCCAGCACTTTTCCCAGTCTTTCCGCCACCGAATGCAGCAGCATTTTTTCCTCCGGCAGAAAGGGACTGTCTTCTATCATGGGGGCTTTTTCCAGGTAGAAAATCCGGATCTGTCCGAAATGCCGGCCTTCCCCGATGATTTCATTGGAGATCGTCCAGGGAGTTTCCCTGAAATTTCTGCTGAAAAAGGTCCGCCCGTCTGCCAGACGGATACAGGCACAGGCAATACCCGGATATTGAAAGGACGCGCAGAGCATACGGATGGATTCACGGAATATATCTTCCAGTGCAATATCCGGTTTTTCCATCAGTACGGAGATACCGATCAGGCAGTTGAGTTCCTTGACCCGTTCTCCCAGTTCATATGTGCGACTGACAAGAGAGGCTTCGGTTTCTTTCAGACTGCTGATATCCCGGGAATTCATAATAACCCCGCTCACACTGCCGTTTTTTTCCCGGTAGGGATACAGTGCGATATCCAGATAACACTGCTTCCCCTCATTCAGACTGATTCTTTCCTGATACCGTATGGATTTGCCGGAAAAACAGCGGTCAATCTCTTCTTTGTACAAATCCGCAAAAAATTCTCTGCCCATCAGTTCGGGCAGGGTCTGCCCAATGCTTTCTTCCGCGGAAATGTGCAGCATATCCAGAAAGGCTTTGTTGGCACTTTGCAGGGTATAGTCTCTGTCAATAAAAAAGACCGGATCACGGATTTCGGAAATAATGATACCGTATTTGCGCAGATTGTTTTCCGTGATTTCCCGTCTTTTTTCCAGATCGAGATTGTAAAGACAGAAGGCAATATCCCCGGCAATATTGACAAGCAGTTCCTGTTCGGTGTCATCCGGAAAAAAATCTCCGGACAGGGTAAAAGAAAGGATACCGTAATCTGTGTTTTTATAACAAAGGGGCATGGTAAGGGTATTTTCCCCTTCACAGTATTTCATGGGACAGTCCCGGCAGAGAGGGGAGGGGTGGGTAATAAACAGGGGTTCGGATTTTTCCCGCGCCATTCCGATGCAGGGAATGTACTGCCCCTGCTGCATAAATTCAGTAAAAGGAACCGTCTGTTTTTCCGTGCCGGATTCGGCCAGGACCGGCGGTTCGCCGTTTTTTCCCATAAGAAAAATGCGGACATTCCGGTAAGAACAGACACGGACAAGAATATCACATGCACCCCGGATGATATTTTCCCGGTTTTTCTCCCGCAGAATAAGCTGATCAATTTCCCTTATGGCCCGGAGAACGCCGTTTATGTATGCGGTACGGGCCTCATCCTGTTTCCGGCGGTTGATATTCGCATGGGTCCCGATGATGCGTAAAGGACTGCCCGTTTCATCTCTTGCAATAATCCGACCTCTGCCCAGTATCCAGAGCCAATGACCGGATTTTTTTTTCATACGGAATTCGATTTCAAAATGCTTTATTTTTCCCACCAGATAACCTTTCAGTTTTTCAACAGAAAGTTCCCGGTCTTCGGGATGCAGCAGATCCAGCCAGGTTTCAAAAGAAGGGGGCATTTCATAAGGTTCATAGCCCAGCATGGTATAATAACGGGGGGTAAAATATACTTCTCCGCTTTTCAGATTCCAGTCCCACAGCCCCTCATTCACCGCGTCCATCGCGAGACGATGCCTGTAATTTTCTTCCCGGCAGGCTTTCATGGCCTGTTTCAGACTGCAAACCTCTTCTTTCATCTGCCGGATCTGCTCTGCCGGGTCCCTGTCATCCGCATTCCTGCAAAAAGGACTGATAGTCATGACAATCTCTCTTTGAAAAAAATAAAGGGGGGGGTCAAATCCGTTGATTTTTTCTGCAGGGGCGTATTGCATACGCTCAAAAGCCGCTCATTACGGGCCTATGCAATAGGCCCCTGCAGTCAGATATTTAATGCATCAACCTTTTTGACCCACTGCCAAATAAAGGATAATTTCAGTATGTCAGACTGTAAGTCTGACACTCCACCGACTGTAAGTCAACAGCATTGCGTCTGTATATCATATTCTTTTTCATCTCACAATTCAGCACCTGAGTCTGAGAAAAGATGACAGTGGAACTTTTCAGACATGCCCTTACGGAACGGGTTCTGCATCCGCAGCGGGAAAAATATTTTCTTTTTCATTGAAACGGAAAAGGCGGATGCGGACATTGATAACAAAGGAAAATGATAAAAAATGATAAGAAAGATTGATATTTTATCTCTTATTTGATAATTTTCTGATTAATGCCTGATGAAAAAGGGATGCGGGACAGGGATCAGGAAAATTCCCGGCCCCGTTTTCATATAAAGGACAATGAGTCATGACTCACAACGAAACATAAAAGCTGCGCGGAGTGCGAAAATGAAGGCCGAAGCCGGTTTTTCGCAGACACTTTCATATAAACCAACATGAGCCGTGACTCACAGCGAAGCATGAAAGCAGGCAGGTAGGGTGCGTTAGGCGACAGCCGTAAGGCACCGGAATCTGGAGCTTACGGTGCCTTACGCTTCGCTAACGCACCCTGGTGCTCTGTCAATTTTGAAATTATGACCTGAAGACAGCGGTTCCGCGCTCCCCTTCCTCACGGTCGGGGCCCGGAAGTCATAAAATCAAAATTGACAATGCAGCAATTTCATATAAAACCGCCATGACTCACAACAAAATATGAAAATGAAGAACTGTTACAGACTGTAATAATTAAACATTGACGATCTCGTAAAAAGTCGGAAAATCAGGTTTTGATACATATTAATCTGCTGATTTTATTAACAGCGTTTTTTGAAATTTGGACTTTTTACCGATTCATCAGCATTAAGCATCCAACATTTTCCATATAAACGAATTACCGGTTCCTCCCAAAGATGAAGGAGTTAATCTAATGAACGAATATCAGAAGAAAAAAGCACGCATTCTTATTGTAGATGATACCCAGGGCAATATACAGATTCTGGGAACAATTCTGCTGAAAGAAGGTTATCAGGTGAATGTGGCCCGAAACGGTATACAGGCCATTGATCTGGTGGAAAAAGTTGTTCCCGATCTGATTCTGCTGGATATTATGATGCCGGAAATGGACGGTTTTGAAACCTGCCGCCGCCTGAAATCTTCCCCCGGCACCAAAAATATCCCTATTATTTTTCTCACTGCCCGCACAGAGACGGATGATATTGTCAAGGGTTTTGAACTGGGGGCTGTGGACTATATTACCAAACCCTTTAACGCCACAGAACTGCTGGTGCGGGTAAACACCCACCTGGATCTGAAATTCAGCAAGGATATCATTGAACATGTCAGTAATGAACGCAAAGAACTGCTGCATGTTCTCTGCCATGATCTTTCCAACACCTTCCATTCTCTTATCTGCCTGATAAGACTGCTGGAATCCTATAAAAATTTTGAAGAACTGAAAGCGCACCTGTATTCTGCAGCCAAAAACGGAGTGGAAATCATTCAGCTTGTCCGGGACATGCGGGCACTGGAAGATCACAAAATTGAGGTTTATGATATTCCCCTGCGGGAAAGTATTGAAAAATCAAATTTTCTTCTCAGCGACCGCTTCAGCACCAAAAATATTGCATTAAAAATTCAGGGCGGGGAGAATATCATGGTGCGGGCAGAAAAAACCTCCTTTGTCAATTCGGTGCTGAATAATATTTTTACCAATGCCCTGAAATTTTCTTACCGGGATTCGGAAATTCTTGTGGATATCAGCACTGAAGAGGGCTTTGCCCTTATCTCTGTCCGGGATTTCGGTATCGGAATACCGGAAAAAATTCTTACAAATCTTTTTGATCTCAGCAAGGCAACCAGCCGACCCGGAACCGAGGGAGAAACCGGAACCGGTTTCGGTATGCACCTGATCCGGAAATTTGTTTCCGCCTACGGAGGGGAGATTTCCATATCTTCCCGGAGCCAGAAAGAATATCCTTCGGATCATGGTACAGAAGTACACATCCGGCTCCTTATTTCGGATGCCCCCGGCAATATTCCGCATCCGGAATAAATATGGGACAGGTGCGGAAAAAAATGAATCACCTCTGCTTTTTCATGATTCCGATGCTGACGTTTCTGTTTTCCCCGGAACTTTACGGGGCAGGGGAAGAAATTTCCCGCGGCGGCAGTATGAATTTATTGTGGCTGTTTGCAATGCTGCTTCTGATCTGCCTGGCACTGCTCCGGGATGCCAAACTGCGGCAGGAAATCCGCGCCCGCCGCCAAAGCGAAAAAGAATTTATTACGGAATGCAAAGAGATGGAAAAAAAACGGGAAAAAGCTTTTTCCCGTCTCCGGGCGGTTTTTGATACAGTGCCGGGATATATCAGCGTAACAGATGCAGATTACCGGCTTTTGGATATGAATCAGCAGTTACGGGAAGATTGCGGTCTGGGAAATGATGAAAATATTATTGGCAAAAAATGCTATGAGGTAATGAGAAGAAGAAATGAACCCTGCGATGACTGCGCCGTCCCCAGAGTGATGACAGAGGGAAAGGTGGTTTCCCGGATTTGCACACCCGGAAAAAATACGGAAAAAATCTGCCGGAAAGTTTATGCGGCACCCATAAAGGATGCGGACGGAAATATCAGAAATGTCATCGAATGCGCCGTGGATATTTCGGATCTGGTGGCAATGGAGCAGAAACTGAAAGCAGCCAAAGAGGCAGCAGAATGCGCCGACCGTGCCAAAAGCGAATTTCTGGGCAGAATCAGTCATGAATTCCGCACCCCCATGAATGCCATCCTGGGTCTGAGCAGTATTCTTCTGCAGACCCGGCTGTCAGCACAGCAGCAGGAACATATCCGGAGCATACAGCGGTCCGCGGATTCACTCACGCATATTATTGAGGATGTGCTGGATTTTTCCAAAATCGAAACCGGCAGAATGCAGATAAAATCCGAAGTTTTCCATCCCCATGAAATTCTGGAGAAAACCGCCCGTTACGGCCGCAAAAAAGCCGAAGCCAAAAAACTTGACTTCCGTTTGGAAACAGCAGAGGAACTGCCCCTCCGGCTGGTCGGGGATGCTTTCCGCCTGCGCCGGATTCTCTATAATCTTACAGATAATGCTGTCAAATTTACAGAAAAAGGGGAAGTTGTTCTCCGTGCGGATTCCCCCGAAACGCTGCCTTCGGGACAGATGAAAATCCGGTTTTCCGTGCAGGATACGGGAATGGGGATAGAACCCTCTTTTTTATCTTCCCTTTTCAACAGCTTCCGCATGGGGGACGAATCTATGACCCGGAAATACGGCGGCATCGGACTGGGACTCACGGTGGCAAAATCCCTGGCAGAAATGATGGACGGGGAACTGCGGGCGGAAAGTGAAAGCGGCCGGGGCAGTATCTTTTATTTCAGTGCCGTATTCGGGCAGGCCGGAGAGGATTCTCTGCAGCAGGACAAATACGGAAAAATTCCGGATGCTCCTTTCACATGGTCCCGGAAAACAGAAGAAGTGGTTCCCCATATGCAGAACCATGATACACAGGACAATAAAACACAGAGCAGAAAAATGCAGAACAGTGATATGCCGATCCGGGCTGTGCGCGGTGCCAAAATTCTGGTGGCGGAAGATAACGGAATCAACCAGCTTGTTATCCGCACCCTGCTGGAAGGCAGGGGAATACAGGCGGAAATTGTAAACAACGGCCGGGAGGCTCTGGAAGCCGTGCAGCATTCATCCTATGATCTGCTGCTGATGGATATGCAGATGCCGGAAATGGACGGATACGAAGCCGCGCAGGAAATCCGGAAATGGGAAACCCGCATGGGAATTCATCGCAGCAGGGAACAGAAAAAACCGAAAGCCTCCGCAGACCCGCGGGCCGAAGATTCCTGCCGTATCTCCGACCCCATTCCCATTATCGCCATGACCGCGCATGTCATGCCGGGAGAAGAAGAAAAATGCCGTCTGGCCGGAATGGATGACTATCTGAGCAAACCTCTGGACGCTGACAAACTTTTTTCGGTACTGGCTGCGCATATTCCGCAGGATTTCCGGTCTTTCTGCAATCCTCCTTCTCCAATTCCGGTCCCGGCAGACGATCCGCCGGATGATCAGGATGATACGAATGATCCGGCGGAAAACACCATGCCAAAACTGCCCGGAATTGATACGGATTTCGGGCTGCGCCAGCTGGGGGGGAACATCCCTTTGTATCAGAAACTGCTTTGGGCTTTTGCCCGTGAATACGCGGATTCCCCCGCCCGGTTCCGGGAGGCACTGGAAAAGAAAGACCGGGAATACGCGATGCAGTTGGCGCACACCGTCAAAGGAGTGGCGGGAAATATGGGGGCAAAAGACCTGTACCGGGTCAGCAGCGAACTGGAAGATGTGATCCGGAAGAAAAAGGCAGAAATGTACCCGGAAAAAATCAGAGAATATGAAAATTTTCTGCAAATCATCAGAAAATCTGTCCGGAAAATAAGGGAAGAGAAAAAAACAGAAGAAACTGCAGAAAAAAAAGAAAGCAGACTCGGAGAGAATAACAGACATCAGGCAATTGTTGCAGAACTGCGGGAGCTTCTGGAAGACGGAGATTCCGAGGCGGCAGAATGCCTGAAAGAGCGGAAACCTTTTCTGCAAAGCAGTGATACAAAAGATCTGCTGTCTGCAATGGAAGAGCAGATATTCAATTTTGATTTTGAAGAAGCCCTGCGGACCCTGGATAAAATTGTGCAGATTCGGGATAATCAGTAAATCCTGTTTCCAGAAAAATGTTTCATCACATTCGGAGTGAATATGAACCCGGAGCCGAAAACAGCATATGAAAAAAATCTGAGCCGCGGACTGGGACTGCTGGCACTGCTTGCCTTATACCTTTCCAGTCTCTATAATTATCTCCTTTTCCACACCCTGGCAGAATTTTTCAGTATCCTGGTGGCGGGCAGTATGTTTATGATTGCCTGGAATTCCAGAAAATACATTGAAAATACCTATCTGATCTTTGTTGCCGTGGCCTATCTTTTTATCGGCGCGCTGGATCTGCTGCACACCATTTCCTATAAAGGCATGAATATTTTTACAGATTATGATTTTTATGCCAACCAGTTATGGATCGGGGCACGGTATATGGAAAGTCTGACCCTGCTGACGGCCTTTCTTTTTCTCCGCAGCGGAAGAAAAATCCGCCCCGAAGCACTGTTTGCCCTGTATCTTTTTCTTTCCGCAATCCTTGTACTTTCTGTATTTTACTGGAAAAATTTTCCCATCTGCTTTATTGAGGGCAAAGGACAGACCCCCTTTAAAATCATCAGTGAATATATTATCTGCGGCATCCTTCTGGCAGATATTTATCTTCTTAACCGTTACCGGAAAATGTTTGAAGACAATGTTTTCCGCTATCTGCTCTGGTCTCTGATCTTCACCATCAGCTCGGAGCTGGCCTTTACTTTTTATATCAGCAATTACGGTTTTTCCAATCTGGTGGGGCATTATTGTAAAATCTTTTCCTTTTTCCTGATTTACAAAGCCATTATCGAAACCGGTATTGTCCGGCCCTATGATATTATTTTCCGGGAACTTATTATCAAAGAGCAGAATCTGAAAGAGGCCAAAGAAGTAGCGGATGTTGCCAACCGGGCCAAAAGCGAATTTCTGGCCAACATGAGTCATGAGCTCCGCACCCCCTTAAACGGCATTCTGGGATATGCGCAGATTCTCAGGCGTGAAGACGGCATTCCCGATTCCTGGAAAAAGGGGCTGGATATTATGGAACGGAGTGGAAAACATCTGCTCAACCTTATTAATGAAATACTGGATCTGGCCAAAATCGAAGCACGGAAAATGGAACTGCATCCGGAACAGTCTGATTTTCCGGATTTTTTGCAGGGTCTTGCAGAAATTGTCAAAATCCGGGCACGGGAAAAAGACATTTCTTTCCATTCCGAGCTGGCAAGCAATCTTCCCGAAGCCGTGCGTGTGGATGAAAAACGGCTCGGTCAGATACTGCTGAATCTGCTGAGCAACGCGGTCAAATTTACCCAGCAGGGAGGTGTGGTCTTTCTGGTCATGAAAACAGAAGACAGGGAAGCAGACGGAGATCCTTCGGCCCTGATCCGTTTTCAGATTGAAGATACCGGCCCGGGGATTCCTGAAAACTGTCAGGAAGATATTTTTTCCCCGTTCAAGCAGGTGGGAGAATACAGCCGTTCCACAGAGGGAACCGGGCTGGGACTGGCCATCAGCCGGAAACTGGTGCGTCTGATGGGAAGTGAACTTGAGGTGAAAAGTAGGGTGGGCAAAGGCAGTATTTTCAGTTTTGATCTGCAGCTGCCGGTAATCCCGCGGGTTTCCCGGACTTCCAAAGTCGAGGCGGATCAAATCACCGGTTATAAGGGGAAGAAGAAAAGGATTCTGGTGGTGGATGACCGATGGGAAAACCGGGCCGTGCTGGTGAACTTTCTGCTTCCCCTGGGATTTGAAACAGAAGAGGCCATAAACGGCAATGAGGCCCTGCAGCGGGTGCAGGAATGCCGGCCCGATCTGATCTTCATGGATCTGGTGATGCCGGGCATGGACGGTTTTGAGGCCGCAAGACAGATCCGCAGTGCACCGGAACTGAAAGATATTGCCATTGTGGCGGTTTCCGCCAGTTTTTCCCTCTCGCCCGAAGAAATTATTGCAAATACCGGTCTGGACGCGTATATTTCCAAACCCGTTCAGTTTGAACATATTTTCCAGGCTTTGGAAGAATACCTGCATCTGGACTGGATATACCGGAAACAAAAACCTCCCGAAATTTTTCCCGAACCCGAGGCAGCGGATGAAGAAAAAGAAGAAACATATCCCCCGATTTCCCATCTGAAAAACCTGCATCATCTGGCCCGTCTCGGGGATATTTCCGGAATCCGGGATACACTGGAAAGACTGGAAAAAGAATATCCGGAAAATATCGTTTTTCTTCAGAAAATCCGGGAACTGGCAGACGGATTCCAGATCCGGCAGATACGGGAGCATCTGGCCCTGCTGACAGATGAAAAAGAATAAATCCGGACTTCCGCCCCTATGGAGTGAACCTGTCCTCCCTTTTGCACCGGTTAGCCTGGCATTATACTGCCTAAACTTTTTTATGATAAGAGGTCTTTTATTTATGACTGATATAAAACCCGGCTTATTTGGAATTAAAAAATCAAACAGAAATTTTGCCGGTAAAGAAGATTGGGGGAAAAACAAATTCAATTCTTCTTTTCCGGTTTCGCTGGCAAGTTATTTACACAGCAAAGGGCTTAAAAATATTTATCTGGAGTTGAATAAAAAATTAGAAGTTTTTCACAATACGATAAACGGCGAGTCGTTATTTGGTATTGCTCCTGATTCTGAACAGTTATTTTTTGCATTTGAAAGTCCCTATACGAAATATGAACAACTTTTGATAGGCAATATACCCAGAGATGATGTTGTTACACATAACACTGAATCCAAAAATTGTTTAAAAGCTCTTGAGATAAAACTGACAGCACTGCCAGACAATTCTACATGCGATTTAAAAGAAGATCAGTATGGGTGTGAGTTGGTCATAAGACCAGATACTATAGTATATTTGGCTTGTAGCATTGCCATTTTATTTGCTGATAACGGAGAAAAAGAAAAATTAAAGGATATTTTTGGCAACGAGTTTGAGCAAATTAAAGACTGGACGCAGCCCTCATCTGTTTTAAGCTATATCCCTGTCATGGCTAAAAAATTAGATATTATATTTTCAGAAAAAATTGACTGCCAGGAGCCGCTTTTGCTTCAGCCAGTATGGAAAACATTAGGCAAATCCCCGCAATTAGCTGATAACTGCTTAGATGTTTTTGTTTGGAGCAATTTTGCGTTTGCACGTTTGTTTATTGATGCTGCAAAAGAATTAAACAGTAAAATAACAAGGCAGTTAAGATCGATTGCTTGGTTATTTAAAATGTTATATGATTTTAGCATGACAGGCCAGATGAATCATAGACAGATAATAGATGAACTTTCATTTAATACCAAGAATGACAAAGCCTTCTCTGTTAGTGGCAAAACAACGCATCCTTATATGAAATGTGACTGTCTTGTAAATCCAAGAATACAGAAATCTGAAATCAAAGAAATAATTCCTGGCGGTGGTCAGAATATGTTAAGTCCTGAAAGACGATTTGATGCAATAATATATAATTCTCCAAGCCTGTTTGAGTAATATAATGAAAACAATAGATTTATTTTCCGGTGTCGGCGGCATGTCTTTAGGTTTTCAAAATGCAGGGTTTGAGATGATATCAGCATTTGATAACTGGCAGACTGCTGTTGACATATACAAATCCAATTTCAGGCATGATGTTCAACGGATCGATCTTTCAAAAATTTCGGACTGTCAAATTTTTAAAGACATTAAACCCGATGCAATAATTGGCGGACCGCCCTGTCAGGATTTTTCATGTGCGGGCAAAAGAAATGAAAAACTTGGCAGAGCAGATCTGACCATTGCTTTTTCAAAAATAATTTCAAAAGTAAAACCATTGCTGTTTGTAATGGAAAATGTTGAAAGAATAACAAAAAGTTATACATTGTCAGAAGCAGTGAAGATATTTAAAAAAGCTGGCTATGGTATGACATCAAAGGTTTTAAATGCAAGTCTGTGCGGAGTCCCTCAAACCAGAAAGAGATTTTTTTTAATAGGTCTTTTAAATGGCAAAGATAATGTGCTGGACTATTATTTGACAAAAAATTTATCAAATAAGCCAATGTCGGTATATGAATATCTTGGTAATGAGATTGATATTGAATATTATTACAGGCATCCCTGGAGTTACGGCAGAAGAGCTGTATTCAGCATATATGAACCAAGTCCAACGATAAGAGGTGTAAATCGTCCCATTCCAAAAGGTTATAAAAAACATCCCGGAGATGCTGCTGACCTGACAGAGAATATAAGACCTCTGACTACAGATGAACGCAGTTATATTCAAACATTTCCAAAAGGGTTTAAATTTAAAGGCACCAAAACCGATTTGGAACAAATGATTGGAAACGCAGTTCCGGTTAAACTTGCTGAATATGTTGCGAAAGCGATATTGGAATATTATTCTGACTGTAAACAAAACAAAGAAATTACAATGCCCTGTCAACTTCAGCTGAACTTTGGCTAAACTGAGGAGGTAAGTGGAATGTCACATAAATTTTTTACCCTTTTAAAAAGTCCGGACAGGGGAGTGCCAAACTGAAAGTTTGGAAGTCTGCCAAACTTTCAGTTTGTCAGTCCTCCGCAGCTTTTCTGAGTGTGCAGAAATATATTTGACAGTCCACTTCGTCACTTCAGGCGCTTCCCAAAAAATCCTCATACCGCATCCCAAAAAAATATACCCTCTGTCAAAGTTCCGTTGTGCTCAGCAAAGAGCTGAAAGGCAAAGATGATTTCGGCTTTAATGCGGCTTCCGGCACCTATGAAAATCTGCTGGCGGCAGGTCAATGTCATTGACGTAAGCAGAACATTCCCCTCCCCCGGCGGGAGGGGTCAGGGGAGGGGAGTCTTTTTCAACGGATTTGACCCACTACCGATTATTAATGAAAAAATCCCCGCCTTTGATGGGGAATACTGCTGACTTCATCTGAAAATCCCCATCCTCCCCCCAGGGGAGGGGAGTCTTAACTTAACGGCATTGGGGGGCAGAGGAAGGGGGAAATATCCCTTAATGCAACAGCATTGCCCCGGCGGACAGGGGAGGCATGCATCCGTAGGGGAAAAAAATGTGTACTTTCCGAAAATGGGGAAGTCTGCCCCGCAATTCTGCTCAGTGCCTTATTTCAGCAATCCCTCTGCCGCACCGGAAACCAGACGGAATATAAAATCAGAGGCTTTGTCCATATTCAGTTTGCTCATATTCAGCACCATGTGATACAGTTCGGGCTGCTCATAATCTTCTCTGCCAAATGTTTTATAGAGATTGATCCGCCGTTTTTCATATACCTCCACAATATTTTCGGCTTCCGGCCGGGAAAGTTCATAATGCTTCTCCATGAACCGGACACGATCTTCCTTTGATGCAATCAGGAGTATATGAAAAACATTGGGATAATCCTGCAGAATATACTGACCGGCTCTGCCCAGAATGATAACATTGTCTTCTTCGGCAATCTGGATGATAACTTCCCGCAGGGCATCCACAAAAATATCTTCATCCATAAATCCCTTGTCCGAACCGATTAATCTCTCCACATAACTTTTTGAAATCAGGCCGGATATAAATTTCAGCAGTTTCCCGCCCAC
This sequence comes from Desulfobacteraceae bacterium, assembly GCA_011390755.1. Lineage (GTDB taxonomy): Bacteria > Desulfobacterota > Desulfobacteria > Desulfobacterales > Desulfococcaceae > JAABRU01. Next base: position 18,339 of record JAABRU010000094.1, read on the forward strand.
TTCCTGCTCTGTGGATTTCACCCAGTCTTTGGACACATTGGCTTTTTCGGCAATTTTCTGGATAATTTCCTCATCTGCCAGTGTATAGCCCAGTTTTTTTGCCAGTGCCCTGCCAAGTGTTTTGCCGCCTGCGCCGAATTCTCTGGAAATGGTAATGACTGCCATAAGCATTCCTCCTTAAAGTAAAAGTAGTGCTCTGTCAATTTTTGAATGAGGGCTTATGTTACTCCTGCAGGGGCGTACTGCATAGGCCCCGAAGCCGCTCATACCGGGCGTATATGCAGTAACTTTTGCAGAAATAATGTCACCCGTCATGTTAATGCTGACAGAACAGTAGTGAATATTGATGAATATGCAAAAAATCCGGATATATTCTCTTTCGGGTGCTGGCTCGGAAAGGTTGATTTTCCTCGGCAGAGGCGGTATCGCATAGGCCCCGGATCGCCAATACGTCCCTGCAGTCATTTACTCAGCACCGGAACAAACTGAACCTCTGAATTTCAGACTCCGTTTTCCGTATACTGAAATCTGCCGGTGATACGGAATCATTTCAGACTGTCCCCGGACTCCGGGATTTTTCAGAAAACGCAGTATATGCCGGTGGACAGTATACCCTAAATTGAGCGGTTTTTTTCAGATAAACCGGCTGAATGTCCGGTAAGCGGAACTTTGCCTGTTTTACGCTTTTCACCCAACGGGTGAAGAGCAGGAAACCGCTGCGCCCCTGATATTTCCGGCCGGAAATCATTTTCAGGTCTGAGAATCGCTCAATTTAGGTATACATCTGATTCACCAACCCATTTGACCCACTACCCTCTTTCGGCATTCCGGAGAAAGAAGGCAATAAGCAATGAAAAGGAAAAAACTCTGAACAACAGAATAACTGCTGAATGATAATTTATAAATAAAGAATATAACAAATACCGGGAAGGGGTCAAGCAGGAAAGGCAGAGAGTTTCATTTTTTCTATCGGACAATATAATGAAAGACAAAACGGACCGGGGGATCCAGCCATGAGCTGACCGGATGCAGTCCTGTCATGCGTTCCAGCAGAAACACCGCCAGAAGCAGGAAAGGGCCGAGCATCCGGAAATAGCGCATAAAAGGATTTTTTCCCGGGAAAAAAACCGGCAGGACGGCGGAACCGGCCAGGGGCGGAATGGGAAGCAGACTGTAAACCGCCACAGTCGCATTCACAATAACAACCATGGTAAAAACCCGGTCTTCCTGGCCGTATATGGTCATCAGCCATACAATACTTCCCGCAATGCTCGCCAGCAGGAAATTGGCTGCCGTACCGCCCAGACGGGAAAGAACACCGTAAAGACGGGGATGTTCAAAACGGTCTGCATCAATCTCCTTTTTCCGGGGCCAGCCGAAACCTGCCAGAAAAAAACAGAGACTGCCCCAAATATCCAGATGCAGGAAGGCATTAAAATGGAAACGGTCGGATTTATTCTCTGTATCTCCCAAAGCCATGGCTGCAAAAGCCTGGCCTTCGGCATGAACCATAATGGCCAGCAGCGCGGAAACAATGAATACAACAAAATCATCCAGAACGAAATTCTGAAAATTCGGAATATAAGGTACAGGAAGCGGTGGCATGTATAATACTCATTTTTTATGTTATATGAAAGTCAATGTCATTGACGTAAGCAGAACATTCCCCTCCCCCGGCGGGAGGGGTCAGGGGATGGGGAGGCAGCGGACTGTAATGAAAGACCCTTTTCACCCTCCCCCTGCCCCTCCCTCGGGGAGGGGAGTCTTACGTCAATGACATTGATATGAAAATCCTGAATATCCTGAATATCCTAGTGCTCTGTCAACTTTGAAATTATGACTTGGAGTGCAGGGGCTCCCCGCACTCCGGAATTTTATCAACTCACAAAAACAAAATTGACAAAACACCGGGGGCCTTAGTGAAGCGCAACGCACCGGAGACATTACGGTGCGTTACGACCTGTCGCCCAACGCACCCTGCTTTCATGCTTTATTGTGACCGTCTCTCATGACCGGATGATAAAAAATAAGGCAGGAAGAAAACTTCCTGCCTTATTCTTAGCATACTTACTTTTATCAGATTACAGTGTCTGAATCAAGTTTTTTCGATTCCCCTTATTTTGCAGCCATTTTCTGAATGGCCTCCACAATTTCGGGGTTGGCCAGGGTCATGGTATCGCCCACCTCCGTGCCGTTGGAAATGGCGGACAGAATCCGGCGCATGATTTTACCGGAACGGGTCTTGGGCATATCCGGCACCACCCAGATTTTTCTGGCTTTGGCAATGGGGCCGATTTCGTCTATCAGGGCCTGCTGCACTTTCTTGGCTATCTCTTCGCTGTTGGCATCATAACCGGGTTTCAGTGCCACATACATATCCGGTTCCACACCCTTGATATCATGTTTCACCGGAACAACCGCGGCTTCTGCAATTTCTTCCACGACCAGGGCGGCGGATTCCAGTTCTTTGGTTCCCAGACGGTGACCGGAAACATTGATAACATCGTCAATCCGGCCCAGGATACGGACATAACCGTCTTCGGCCATAATCGCGGCATCACCCGTGAGATAGGGCCAGTCTCTCCAGTCTTTGCTGTTGGGATCCTTGCAGTATCTTTCAAAATAATTTGTTACAAAACGATCACGGTCGCCCCAGATGGTCTGGAACATGCCGGGCCAGGGGTTCTGGATGCAGATGTTACCGGCCTTGCCCTGACCGGGAGGCACTTCATTGCCTTCATCATCCAGAATAATGGGATGAATACCGGGCATACCGGGACCGGCACTGCCGGGTTTCATGGCTTTCAGACCGGGCAGGGTACTGCAGAGGAAACCGCCGGTTTCTGTCTGCCACCAGGTATCCACGATGGCGGCCTTTCCTTTGCCCACCACATTATAATACCATCTCCATACTTCCGGCTCAATGGGCTCGCCCACGGTGGTCATGTGTTTGAAATGATAATTGTATTTGGCGGGTTCATCGGGCCCGATCTTCCGCAGTGCACGGATGGCCGTAGGTGCGGTATGGAAGATATTGACCCCCAGATCCTGGGCAATGCGCCAGCAGCGTCCGGCATCGGGATAATTGGGAATGCCCTCATAAATCACAGAGGAGGCCGCAAGGGCAAGGGGGCCGTAAACAATATAGGAGTGACCGGTAATCCAGCCGATGTCCGCCATACACCAGTACACATCTTCCGGATGAATATCCTGCACATATTTGGAGGTTGCGGTTACATAGGCCAGATAACCGCCTGTGCCGTGCTGACAGCCTTTGGGTTTGCCGGTGGTACCGCTGGTGTACATGAGGAAGAGCGGTGCTTCCGCAGGCATGGGAACCGGATCAATCCGTTTGCCGTAATAGTTTTTCAGCAGATCGTTGACAAAGAAATCCCGCCCGTCCACCATGGGGGTTTCTGCGGAATATTTACCCGCATAGCGCTGCCATACCAGCACTTTTTTCACGGTCTGCCCCTGTTTTTCGGCTTCTTCGCAGGCTTCATCCGCTTTGATTTTGTGATCAATCAGCTTGCCGCCCCGGTAATAGGCATCCATGGTTACCAGCACATCACTTTTGGAGTCCACAATTCTGTCTGCACAGGCCTTACCGCTGAATCCGCCGAATACCTGGGAATGAATCACACCTATGCGGCAGAGGGCCAGCATGGTAATGGGCAGTTCCGCGGACATGGGCATATGCAGTGTTACCCGGTCACCGGCTTTGAGACCGCAGAAATCCTGCAGCAGTGCGGCAAATTCATTTACCCGCACCCAGAGTTCCTGGTAGGTGACATGATCCACTTTTTCCTCTTCCAGTTCCGGAACAAAATGGATGGCCGTCTTGTTGCGGTTTTTGGCCAGATGCCGATCCACACAGTTATAGGAGGCATTGATCAGACCGCCTTTGAACCATTTATAGCAGGGCGCATCACTGGTATCCAGAACCACATCCCAGTATTTGTACCAGTCCAGCAGATCCGCATATTCCTTAAAGCATTCCGGCACTTTGTCCAATGCCATCCGGTCATAAATGCCCTCATCGGTCATATTGGCCTGGGCAACAAATTTATAACTCGGGGGATAATACTCTTCTTCTTTCCAATGTGATGCAATCTGGGCCTCTGATACTTCGGTGTTTTCTTTATCGGACATTTTTCTCTCCTATCTCTTTTTTGATTTGTGTGAAAAATTTTTACTGTCTTCCGCTTTTATCATCCGATTCGGTTATGTGAATTCCCCTGTGTCATCACCTCCCGAAATTATGTCCCAAAGTTGCCGTCTGTGAGAGTCGTACATCACTTTCCAAATTCGTCCCCCCGTCTGACTCCTTATGTGACCTATGCAATAAGCCCATGCAAGGGGGTGTCGAACTTTCAAGGCGGTGTAATAGTTGCCGGTTTTTCGTTCCGGCAACTTTTGAACCGGCAGTCACCGGTTGATTTTTGCTTCCCGTCTCAGCAGGTGGCAACCCGGGTGTATGTAATAAATGAGTGATAAAACAATAATGATACATCCGTCCGGGAAGTTTATGCGGCCGAAGCGGCTTCTTCTCCCACTGCCATAGGTCTTTTGGTAATACGGGCAAGAATAACAGCCACAATGAGAAGTGCACCGGAAATATAGAAGGCATAGGCCAGACTGCCGGTCATATCTTCAATGGTTCCACCCAGTCTTGCCATAAAAAAACCGAGTCCCCATCCGATAAACACCAGACCATAGTTGAATCCCAGGTTTTTGGGACCGTAGAAGTCGGCAACAAAGGACGGCATCAGGGAAAGACCGCCGCCGTACTGCCAGTATCCCACACCCACAACGATGAAAAGCAGGAAAAGGTTATTGGATGCGATAACCCAGGGCAGAGCAAACATGCAGACTGCGGATACAGCACAATTGATGGTGTAGGCATTGAGACGTCCGATCTTATCGGAATACCAGCCGGTTCCCACACGGCCCGAAGCATTGACCAGACCGCCGTAGGAAACCAGAATCCAGGCATTGGCTACGAAAAAGGGAAAACCCTTGGCGGCTTTTATCATCAGTCCGTTGGCATTGGCGATGATGAGAAGCCCGGACTGGGTGGTAAGGATAAACATAAAGACCAGGGCGTAAAACTGCCAGGTTTTGACCATGTCGGCAGCTTCCCAGTCATGTTTGGTGGTGGCGGCGGCCTGTGCGGCTGTCTGCGCCACTCTGGGGGCGGGGGGAACATATCCTTCGGGCGGGGTTTTCAGCTGTGTGCCTGCAAGCACAACAATGACACTGAAAAAAATACCCAGACCCACAAAACTGCCTGTGATTCCGTAATTATTAATCAGCCACTGACCCAGCCCCCCGATATAGAGTGCCGCACCGCCGTATCCGCCGACCACGAGACCCGCTATCAGTCCCCGGCGGTGGGGTCCGAACCATTTGAGGGCCGCGGGGGTGGGGGCCGCATAACCGATCCCCATGCCGATACCGCCCAGAATACCGAAACCGATAATCAGCCCGGCATAACTTTTCATCAGCCCGGCGATAATACAGCCGGCAGCGAGACTCAGACCGCCGAGAGTTGCCCCGAATCTCGGGCTGATTCTGTCCTGAATCCGCCCTCCGGGAATCATAAGCAATGCGAAAATAATAACACAAAGGGAAAAGGGTGTAGCCGCCTGGGCATTGTTCAGGTATGTCCATCCGGCATTGGTGCCGGTCATCACTTCACCGGCTTTGTCCACATTTACCAGTGCGGATTTCCAGATACTCCAGGCATAAAGAATTCCCAGACAAAGATTGATGGCTGTCCCCGCGAATGTGGTGATCCACGCTTGGACCGGTTCTTTTACAACTTGATCTGACATATTTACCTCCCTTGATTTTCCAGACTTCATGTCTGTTCATTAAAATAATAAAAACCACACTCTCTAAATACCGCGAAGGTATTTATCCATCAGACATCGGACTCACCCCTCCTTTCTTCAGAAAATTAAAATCATATTTTTTTATTTTCTGATTCCCCGGTTAAAAATCTCAAAGGCCGTATTCAGCGTCTGTTCCAAAAAATTTTTTTCTTCATGAATCATTTTCTTGCTCTCTTCCCACAGCACAATGCCGGAAAACATGGCCAGCACAATATCCGCAAAAACCGCAGCGGGTTTGTCAATCAAAAAACCCTCACTGCGACCTTCTTCAAAAATCCTGCTCATGCTTGTCAGAGAATTACGGGAGAGTATTTTGATTTCCGAAAAAAGTTCCGGAGAAAGATTCCGAATGGTTTCACCGGATTGAAGATGGAACATATTGATGAGCATAAGGGGGTCAAACTTGTAGACATCCAGCATGGCTTCCCGCAGCGCATCAATCTTCTGTTCCCCGTTTTCCAGACTGCGGTCATTGGCAACATGTTCCAGGCGGATATTGAGATATTGCAGAATTCGTATGGACAGAGAAGAAAAGAGTTCATCCTTATTTTTAAAATACAGGTACAGGGTTCCGGGACTGAGTTCGGCTTCTTTGGCAATATCTTCCATGGTTGCCCTGTTGAAACCTTTAACGGAAAAGACTCTTTTGGCTGCAATCATAATCTGCTGCCTTCTCCGTTCTCTTTCTCTTTGTTTGCGTTCCTGTATTCCCATAATTTAATGAATTTCATTTATTTGTTTTTGGGCAATATGAATTATTTTTAAAAATTAGTCAAGTAAAAAATATTTATTTTTTGCAGTTTTTTAAAAATATTTATTTTTCAGGGGAAACTATTTGATATTAATAATATGGAAAGGTCAAACTGCCATATGTCTTGCTTTCTGAGGGAAGAACAGGGTAGTATGCCGGGGACAGGGAGCCGGACACTGGGAACCAAACACCGAACACTGAACACCTGACACCGAACACCGAACACCTGACACCGAACACCGAACACCGAACACCTGACACCGAACACCGAACACCGAACACCGAACACCGAACACCGAACACTGAACACCTGACACCGAACACCGAACACCTGACACCGAACACCGAACACCTGACACCGAACACCGAACACCTGACACCGAACACCTGACACCGAACACTGAACACCTGACACCGAACACTGAACACCTGACTTTCCGCATACCGGCTTCGGACAGTGCAGCCGTGCAGAGTACTCCGGGACAGTCGTGAAACCCGTCCGGGGAAAAATTTTCGGGCTGCTGACATTATCAATGGAAGCAACAAGGGGGGAATTATGAAAAAAGAACTTTATCAGGACACAGAGGGAAAAATATCACCCGACAGTCTGCTGGCCCTGCTTGGGGACGGACCGGGGGAACATCCGGAAAAATATAAAAGCACCCATAACTGGGTCAGTCAGCTGGTGGGACAGCAGGTGAAAAGCCTGATGCATCTGCGGGATTATCTGCGTTTTGCAGGGGAAAATACCGCATTATACGGGCCTTTTGCTTCTGCGGGCTTTATTGCCAAATGGCAGGAAATCCTGCTGGATGTATTTGTTATCCAACCCATCCGCACCCAGGCCAGAATTGCGGTCAAAACCGGCACGGAACCGGATTTTTTTATTGAGCAGAACCGGAGAACCGAGCAGAAATATGCCGCCCTGATTCGGCATCTCTTCGGTTTTTTTATGAAAAACGGGAAATTTGATTTCTCCCGGGCCCGGCAGACAGCAATATCCGGTGAAGGGCGGAAAATGCTTACAGAATATATGGAAGAATTTTCCTGGCTGGAGCAGAATTATTCTTCCAAAGGACTGACCCGCCTGCAGGCCATGAAAGAACTGATGACCGGCATGATCATCCTGATCTGTCAGCAAGTCCCGGCAAAAGGCAGGATGCCTTTCGCCAAAAGAAACAAAGACGGCAGTCCCGCCATGCCGTTTGACAAATATCTTGAAGAACTCCGCATCCGCATGGAGAATCTTTATAATGAAGATGCCTTTGATATTGTGGCTTTTTCCGAGAGGACCACCGGCGGCAGGCTCGGATATTCCCCTTACGAAACTGCAGAAGGCTCTAAACTGCACTGCGTAAAACTGCGCTATTATCCGCTGCCGGAAGGAGTGGAATCCAACGGAAAAGTCCTGTATATGGTCTCACCTCTGATCAACAAACCGGAAATTTTTGATCTGGACAAAGGCAAATCCGTGGTGGAAGGAATGCTCAGGGAAGGCTATGCTGTTTATCTCACGGATGCAGGCGATCCGGGCCGGGATGAAACAGAACTGGGCCTGGATTTTTACGGCAAAACCGTGCATGACACCTATCTGGATCTCCTGCAGAAACGGCATCCCGATCAGGAAATCCATATCATGGCCTACTGCATGGCCGGAACCCTGATTCTTCCCTATCTTGCCAGAAGGGCCGAAGAACGCAGGGCACAGGGAAAAAAGATGGATATCCGCAAGGTGGTACTGATGGCCTCACCGGTAAAATTTGATGATGAAGACAGCGGACACGGCCCCATGCGCAGGGTGATCCGTGCCCAGTATGATTTGCTGCTCATGCAGGAACTTTTCGGCGAAGTCAATATTCCGTCCCAGATCATTGATACCGGTATGCAGGAAATCCAGCCCGGTGTGCAGTATTATGTATGCAGTGGTTTCTACGGCCGGGCCGGTTTTGAAGGTGCGATTCGGGATTCGGCCCCCTTTATTTACTGGCTCACCCACGGCACCAGATTTGCAGCCAAAGCCCACCGCCAGTGGATCAGCCGTATCTTTATCGGTAATCAGCTTATCCGGGGGGAATACACTCTCCCCTCCTGTATTCCGGAACTGGACGGCAAACCCGTCAATATGGATATACTGGGGGAGGAGGGGGTTGCTGTTTTTGATTACCGGGGAGAACGGGATCCCATCGCGCCGGCCGCTTCCTGTGTGGCCAGTGAATTATGGGGACTGGTGGATAAATGCGCGCCGGACAGGAAAACTGCCAATATCTGTGTGACAAGGGGCGGACTGAACCGTACCATTGAAAAAAATGTGGGACACATTTTCGTGGTCAGCAAAGTACTGCTGGCCGAATATCTGGAAATCGTAAATGAATTTTACCGGGAATGAAAAACAGGGACTGCCAAACGAGCCGACGGAGTGTAATGTCAAATAAATTTTTTACCTTTTTAAAAAATCCGGACAGGGGAGTCCAAACTGAAAGTCTGGCAGGCTGAAATTATTCAGAAAAAGACGTGCTAAACTGTAAGGGACCCGGCAAAAAATAAATCCTCTGAAATTATCTGACAGATTTGTTTATTCTCTGTCAGTATACCGAAAAGTTTTCCCCGGATACGGTTTTACGGCTGTCCCGGAGTGCAAAAACTGTATTTCTGCAGGGCCCCGGCTCATGCAAAAATACAATTTTTGCACTCCTCCGGAAACTTTCCGATCTGCT
>JAABRU010000258.1 GCA_011390755.1 Desulfobacteraceae bacterium
CAAATGATTATTTTTGGATATGTTGTAATTTCAATATGTTAAAGATTTGTAAATTTGGAAACTTTTAAAGATTCAACAGCATGATAATATTGTATTTTTTGTTCAATCATAAGATTTTGCCTGCACAGGTTCAGTAAGCAAATTAATCAGCAGCTTGTCTGCAAGGGGCTAAAACGTGTGAATAATGCAGGTCAATGCCATTAAGTTAAGACTCCCCTCCCCTAACCCCTCCCACCGGGGGAGGGGGATTTTTTGCTTAACTTAATGGCATTGTAATGCAGGTTACAGGGCATAAAAATATAACTGTCTGAAATTATGAAACCCGGTTATTCCCCATGAGCTTTATAAGCTGCTGAAATTAATCATACATAATTTTTTTGCCGAACTGTTAAACAGCTCTGCTTTAGAAAAGAGGGACTGAAAGCTGTCATCCCGGAAAAACATTTCTCCTTTTCATTTCCAATCCAATCATATATAAAACCAGTCACAATGTCATTAACGTAAGGCGAAAACTCCCCCTTTTCGTAAAGGGACAGGGCATTGCCCTCAGTGAAGACTGATTCGGAGTGCCAAACTTGATGAACCCGTAAAAAGTCGGAAAAATCAGGTTTTGACGCATATTAATCTGCTGATTTTATTAACTGAGATTTTCAAAAATCTGACTTTTTACAGGTTCATCAAACTTACAGTCCGGCAACTTTTTTCCGGATTATTTCAGTCTGCCGGACCCTAAGAACCTATCCGGAAACCTCCGAAACCGATTTTTGGAACCGGTGAAAACAGGGGTTCAGAATACCGAAAGACAGGTTTTCGGATAGGCTCTAAGTCCCGCACTCTGCCACTCTTAACCAGACGGTAATGGAACCGGGGGCTGTGATTGGATAAACCGGGATTAAACAAACGGGAAGATCAAAGATATTTTGATAGAAAAAAAAGAATTGGATTTGCTCCGAAAACTCTGCATTCCCCATACCGTTTTCAGAACCCTCCGGCCTGATGCCGGTTTTTCTCCGGACTGGAAAAACATTACAATGTATGCGCTTCGGCAGGGGCTGGCTCCTATGATCTGGTATCGTCTGCAAAAGAATGCCGTGCCGGAAAAGGGCAGACATACTCCCCATGCCGGGGGAGGGGATATATCTGCGGTACTTTCCATCCATCCGCATCTGCTGCGGATCTTCCGGGACAGTTATCTGCGGACTCTCCGGCAGTATTTTCAGATCATGCAGGTGCTGGGAGAGCTGGACAGGGCATTGCAGGGCAGAAATATACTGTGTATGGTGTGGAAAGGGGCAGCACTGGCGGATATGTATCCGGCCCCGGGCCTTCGGCCCATGGATGATATTGACCTGCTGATTCTTCCCAAAGACAGGGAATTGTTTGCAGACCTGCTGCGGGAACTGGGTTTTGCCCCTCTGCCGCATTATCCTTCCCTGTGGCAGAGAGGGACGATTATTCTGGATGTCCATGGGGATGTGCTGCACAGTGACCGTATTGCAGGCCGGAAAAAGGCTTTTTCCCTCACTGCAGCGGATCTGGCAAAACACAGGCGGCCCGTGAAACCTTTTGCATATCTCACAACTCTCTCTCCCTCTGATTCCCTGATCTGCCTGGCAGTTCATGCCATGAAACACGGTTTTTCCAGAGAAATCTGTGTATTGGATGCCCTGTGTCTTATGGAGCGGCATCCGGAAATCCTTTCCCCGCGGGAGGACTTTATCCGAAGAATCCCGGAAGCCGGGGCACTGCTCCTGCTGTTTATTTCCCTTATCCGTACCTGGTTGGGCGCGGACTGCCGGGAATACCGGGGCAGGGGGCTTTTGCGACTTGTGCAGCAGTCTGCGGCACGGGGCCGCCCCCTGCCGCATATGGGCGAAGTGATGATTTTTTTTATGACAGATTCTTTCCGGGACCGCCTGGGTTTTCTGCTGGAAAGCCTTTTCCCCTCTCCGGAAACCATGCGGCAGATGTTCCCTGAAGGACATTCCCTGTTTATCAGTTATCCCCGCCGTTTTCTTCGTTTTGCAAAAATGGCCCGGGATTTTTCCAAAGCCCTGCTGTCACACCCATGAACAAAAAGAGCCGAAAACTTTTTCTGGACTCCCTGCGTTTTGGCCGTCCTTACACCGGTGCCCTTTTTCTGACGGCATTGATTCATCTGCTGGCGGGGATGACGGATCTGCTTTTTCTTTATCTGCTCAAACAGCTGGCCGATTCGCTTTTTTCCCCTCATGATTCACTGATGCTCCGGAATGCGGGACTGGCGGTACTTTTCCTCTTTATGATCCGTTCCCTGCTTGGGTATGCGGGCGGTTATCTCAGGGTATATACGGACGGCCGCATGTCCAATGATATTCAGAACAGACTCTATGGGGCCATCGGCGGTCTTCCGATGACATATCACATTGCGGATTCCGCGGGCAACCTCATGAGCCTGCTCTTCCATCACAGCCATGCCCTGCCGGGACTTGTCACTTCCCTTTCAGGCACCCTTGCCAGGGAGCTGCTGCGGATTCCCGCGCTGATTTTTTTTCTTTTTCATCTGCATCCGGGCATGGCACTGACTGCCTTACTGATCTTTCCGCCCATGCTGTTTTGCACCCGCATTTTCCGCAGACAGATCGCAAAAATTACGCGGGAAAAAAATGATGTGCTGACGGATCTCTATGTAATGACGGAACAGGTTTTTTCCCATATGGAAACGGTAAAAATTTTCGGCCGGGAAGAAATGGAAACAGAACGTTTCCGGGAGATGAACAGGAAACATTTTTCCGCACATATTGAAAATTATAAAAAAGCCGCCATGCAAAGCCCTGTATTCCGGATGCTGAAACTGGTATGCGCCGCGCTGCTGGTATTTTGGGGAAGCCGGCTGGTGGGCAGAAATGAAATATCCGCGGGCGGAATGACGGCCTTTCTGGCCGCGGCCTATTTTTTTTACGCCGGGCTGACCGCTCTGGTTTCCTGGTATTTATCCCTGATTTCCGGGCTGGAAAGCGCGGAAAGGGTTTTTCGGGTACTGCAGGGCCAGACGCAGTCCTGCCCCGTGCCGCGGCCGGTTTTCAAAAAAATGATCCGCGCTGAAAATCTCTGTTTCCGCTACCCCTTTTCAGAAAAAGATGTTCTCAGAAACCTGCATGTCTGCATCGGCAAAGGGGAAAACATTGCCATTGCCGGACTGAGCGGCAGCGGAAAATCCACCTTTATCCGCCTTTTACTGCGGCTGTATGAACCGCAGTCCGGAATCATCCGCATGGACGGAAGGGATATTGCCCGGACAGATCTGTCCGCATATAAGGAACTGTTCGGCCCCGCACCCCAGGACCCCGGTATTTTTCAGGAAACAGTCGCAAAGGCCATTGCCTACGGCCGGCCCGGAGCATCCGCGGCAGAAATGCGGGAGGCATGCGGACTGGCCGGTATCCATGATTTTATCACCACTCTCCCCAAAGGATACAGTACGGCCATCGGGGAAAGAGGTATACGGCTTTCCGGCGGTGAAAAACAGCGGATTGCACTGGCCCGGGCTTTGATCCGGAAACCGGAAATCCTGATTCTGGATGAGGCCCTGTCATCTGTGGATGCCCCCGGGGAACAGGCCATCCTGAAACGCATATTCCGCAGCAGCGGCCTGGTGCCAGGGCAGACAAGGATTGTGATCTCCCACCGCCTTGCCTCTGTCTGTCATGCGGATCGCATTCTGGTCATGGACCGGGGAAGGATTGCCGAAGAAGGCACTCACACAGAACTGATGAAAAGAGCGTCCCTGTACCGGAAATGGTTCCGGAGCAGTACCGGTATTTTGGAATGAATCATCTGTTCCGCGTGCGGACAGCACAGAAACAGGGCGGAATTCTCCGGGAACAATCACAGGCAGACCGGAACTTAATCTTGACACCTGCTCAAAAATACAATAGCATACTCCGCTTCACCTGATGAACTGTTTCAGTGTCATGTGAAAACGGCGGGCAGATCCTCTCCGGGTTTTCTGATGTCCCTGCCGTTCATTTTCAGAAAAGATGTGAGGAATATGGAAAAAAGCGATCTGATTGAAAAAAGAAAACAGAAAATTGCAGACCTGAAAAGTGCGGATATCAATCTTTTTCCCAATGATATTTCCGTTTCCCATACCATAGGGGAAATTCAGAATCTCATCGAAACCCGTCCGCCCGAAAAGGATGATGCCACGGAATACTCCCTGGCGGGGCGCATGATGGCCATCAACCGTTTCGGCAAATCCGCTTTCATCCGTTTCCGGGACAGAAGCGGGCAGATGCAGGCCTATATCCGTAAAGACAAGGTGGGAAATGATGCCTATGCCCTGTTTAAACAGATGGATGTAGGCGATTTTGCACAACTGCGGGGGCCTTTGTTTCAGACCAAAACCGGGGAATGGACTCTGCTGGCAGATAATCTTCAGCTGGTCTGCAAAGCCACCCGGCCTTTGCCTGAAAAATTCCACGGCCTCCGGGATCCGGAAAAACGCTACCGGCAGCGCTATGTGGATCTGATTATGAATCCGGATGTACGGGATATTTTTATCAAACGAAGCCGTATTGTGCAGGCCGTCCGTTCCTTTTTGCTGAAACGGGACTTTCTGGAAGTGGAAACCCCCATGATGCAGCCCATTCCCGGGGGGGCCGAAGCCGAACCCTTTGTGACCCACCACAATGCCCTGGATGCGGATCTGTTTCTGCGCATTGCCCCGGAACTCTATCTGAAACGACTGGTGGTAGGCGGTTTTGAACGGGTGTTTGAAATCAACCGGAATTTCAGAAACGAAGGGGTTTCCACCCGGCACAATCCCGAATTTACCATGCTGGAATTTTACCAGGCCTATGCCCGTTATACGGATCTGATGGATCTCACAGAAGAAATGTTTGCCTTTATCGCACAGGAGGTGCTGGGAACCGGGGAAATCACTTATCAGGGAAATACAATCCGTCTGGGGGGAAAATGGAAACGGATTTCCCTGACCCATGCCCTGGAAGAGATCGGGGGGCTGCCTTCCTCCCTTCTGGACAATAAGGAAAAACTGCTGGATTATGCCGATGAAAAGGGTATTAAAATCACCAAAACCGGGCGACTGGGAAAAATCATCACCAAGCTCTTTGATGTGCTGGTGGAACCGAAACTGATTCAGCCCACCTTTATTACCGGTTATCCGGTGGAAGTTTCCCCGCTTTCCCGCAGAAGCGATACGCAGCCGGACATTACCGAGCGTTTTGAACTTTTTATTGCGGGCCGGGAAATTGCCAACGGATTCTCGGAGCTCAATGATCCCGAAGATCAGCGGGAAAGATTTATGCAGCAGGTCGCGGACCGGGACGCGGGGGACAGGGAAGCCCATTTTATGGATGAAGATTATATTGAGGCCCTGGAATACGGAATGCCGCCCACGGCAGGTGAAGGCATTGGTATTGACCGGCTGGTCATGCTGCTGACCGATTCGCCTTCCATCCGGGAAGTGATTCTTTTTCCGCATATGAAGTCAAAAACGTAAGCGGTTTTTTCAGAGTCACGGCTCATGGCCGTTTATATGAAAGTCCTGCACAACTCGTTACGGGGCTCTGCCCCGTACACAGTATGAGGCGGAGCCTCACCTCCGGTGTTACGGGGCTCTGCCCCGTAACGAGTCCGGGGAGAGATTTTCATGTTTCGTTGTGAATGCAATTCATGGCCGTTTATATGAAAGTCTGTCACCGTAGGGTGCGTTAGCGAAGCGTAACGCACCGAACCGGAGATATTACGGTGCGTTACGGCTAGCGCCTAACGCACCCTACCTGCCTGCTTTCATGTTTCGTTGTGAATGCAGGTCATGGCCGTTTATATGAATATCTCCGGCCAGCAGCAGCGTAAAATGGTTTTTCTGAAAGTCCGGAGCAAAAGGATATCTGAAATACAGCTATGTCATTTGAATATTTCATCGGCCGCCGATATCTGCTGGCCCGGCCCCAGTACGGTTTTATTTCCCTGATCTCCTTTCTTTCGGTAGCAGGTGTAACAGTCGGTGTTATGGCTCTGATTGTGGTAATTGCAGTGATGGCCGGTTTTGAGGCGGACCTGAAATCCCGCATTCTCGGCGTGCAGTCCCATGTCCGGGTCAGCCGGGAACCGCGAAAGATGAACGATTATAAAAAAATCATGACAGATCTGCAGAAAATCAGGGGGATTGCCGCAATGACCCCCGTGCTGCAAAGTCAGGCCATGCTCCGCTCTGCGGGAGGGGCCGCAGGCGTGATGCTGCACGGAATTGATCCCCTTTCGGCTGCACAGGTGCATCCCAATCTGTTCCCATCCGCCTTGGAAAAACTCCGCGCCGGAGACGGGCCGCAAACAGACTCTCTGCCGGGTATTATTTTGGGAAAAGACGCAGCCCGGAATATCGGTGTCACAGAAGGGGATGAAATTTATATCATTTCCCCCCGGGGCATGATTTCCCCCGCAGGGCATATGCCCTCCATGAAACGCTTCCGGCTTGTGGGAACTTTTACCAGCGGCATGTATGAATATGACGGAACCATGGCCTATATCTCCATGCGGACGGCCCAGAAAATGCTTCGCACGGGCGACAGCATTACAGCCATAGAAATCCGCACAGAACAAACATACGAAGCGGAAACAATGGCCCGGCAGATTGCGGAAAAACTGGGAAAAGACTATCAGGTGAAAGACTGGACCGAAATGAACCGTACCTTTTTTGCCGCGCTGAAACTGGAAAAAACCGCCATGTTTGTCATCCTGACCCTGATTATTCTTGTCGCGGCATTTAACATAGCCGGTTCTTTATTTATGATGGTCATGGAAAAAAGACGGGATATTGCCATTCTCAAGGCAATGGGGGCTGCGGAACAGAGTATCCGGAAAATTTTTGTGTTCAAGGGGCTGGCTGTCGGATGTATCGGCACGGCTTTGGGCACAGTCATCGGAACCGGTCTGTGCGTACTGCTCAGCCGTTATAAATTCATTGAACTCCCTTCGGATATTTATTATATAACCACAATTCCGGTTCGTCTCAGTATCTGGGATGTTCTGATGATTGCGGCCGCGGCAGTAATCATCTGCTTTCTGTCCACCCTGTATCCGGCTGTCCGGGCATCCGCCTCCGATCCGGTTGAGGCCATCCGCTATGGCTGATATAAGGACGGATATAAACGGGAAATGCAGGCAGGGGACATCCGGAAACAGTATGCCCGGGGACGGGGGAATGAAACCCGGGGCCGATACCGCGCTGCTGATGCAGGCATCGGGGATTTACAAAAGTTTTCAGGGCAGTGCCGGGGCCATTGAGATACTGAAAGATTTTTCCTTCTGCCTTGGCAAAGGGGAAAAGGTTGCGGTTGTCGGGGCTTCGGGTATCGGTAAATCCACCCTGCTGCATATTCTGGGAACACTGGATTATCCGGACAGGGGGGCTCTTTTTTTTGAGGGAGAGGATGTTTTCCGCTTCAGTCGGGAAAAACTGGCGGCATTCCGAAACCGATCCGTCGGTTTTGTGTTCCAGTTTCATCATCTTCTTCCGGAATTCAGTACCCTGGAAAATGTGATGATGCCCCTGCTGATCCGGGGAGAAGACCGGCGCATGGCAGCCGGAAAGGCAAAACCCCTGCTGAAAAGGGTCGGTTTGCAAAAACGTCTTTCCCACAGGGTCAATGCACTTTCCGGGGGAGAACAGCAGCGGGTCGCACTGGCAAGGGCGCTGGTGCAGCATCCCGCGCTGCTGCTGGCGGACGAACCGACCGGAAATCTGGATAAAAAAAACAGTGAGCAGATACATGAACTGCTTTCGGAATTAAACAGGGAAATGGGAATGACACTGGTGACAGTGACACACAGTACAGATCTGGCAGCCTATATGGAACGCCGTGTGACATTATCCGAGGGACAATTGAAGGAATTATAGTTTTCAGGCGATTTCCAAATATGATGGTTTCGTAAAAAGTCAGAACCGAACATTTTGATCACAATATATTGCCAATGTCATTGACGTAAGACTCCCCTCCCGCCGGGGGAGGGGAATATTCTGCTTAGAAGCTGTTTTAAAAATATTCGGAGCTTTTAAAAGGAGTGCGAAAATAAAGGCCGAAGGGCCGGTTTTTCGCAAAACGGCAAAAAACGCTCCGCTTATTTTTGCACTCCGGAGATACGGAAGTCGGATTTTTAAAACAGCTTCTTACGTCAATGACATTGAATATATTGCTGTAAAATGCTGATACAGCCGCATTATAATGTGGCAGATTTTTTTCTGACCGACTTTTTACGGGTTCATCATTGTTCAATGGTTCGGTAATTTTTTCCGACTTACAGGGCATAAAACCATAACTGTCTGAAACCATTAAATGCGGATGTTCTGTATTCATTTCATAACCTGCTGAAATTATTCAGCCC
>JAABRU010000095.1 GCA_011390755.1 Desulfobacteraceae bacterium
GACGCAGAGATGCAAAGGTTTTTTCCCTGCGTCCCCTGCGTCTTTGCGGTGAAAACCTTATTTCCGATAATTTTTGATATAACCCGTCAGATAAATGTTGACAGAACACTAGTTGAAAACGGATTTTCAGTATTTCCCTTATGTTCGGAGAACTGTCAGAATTTATGAATCATGCAGGTTAAAAATATCTGCTGCCATGTCAGGAGTATGGGGGAGCAGGCCAATGCTGCTGCCTGCAATTCAGCCGCAGAGGCGGATCTCATTATAGGGAATCACTGCATCCGCGTCCTTTTTGATGAAGGGGCAGACAGATTTCTGCTCCCGCCGTTTGCCGGAAAGAATGTCACTGGCAAGGGAAATATTCTGCTTTCCGTAAGCGGTCAGGCAGCGGGCCAGATCTCTGAGGCACATATGTTCCCGCATTTTCAGGGCTTTGAGCAGAATGGGCAGATTCACAGCCGAGATCACATCAATTTTCCCTTTTTCCAGAAAAGAATAACTCATATCCGAAGCCGCACCGCCGAACATATCCGTCAGAATCAGAATGCCATGCTTCCGGTCTGCCGCGCGTATGGCCGCACGGATTTTTTCCCGGAGCGTTTTTGTGCAGTCATCTGCGGCAACAGAAACCGCAATCAGAGAATCTGCGGGCGTATCCAGAATGCTTCCGGCAGTTTCCGCCAGCACTTTTCCCAGACAACCGTGAGTGACAATCAGGATTCCGACCATCATAACCTCCTGAATAAAAAATATTTATCTTTTCTGATAAAGGGGATTGCAGACTGTTTGAATATTCGCTATTATCGAATATTTTTTAAAAAAAGTCAAGCAAATTCGTTTATAGCGAATTTTTGCTTGCAAAAGAAATGCTTTTGGGTGTATGGAAAGAAAAACCTGCGGGAAAACAGTTCATTTTCTTACATTCAGGTGATTTACTGAAAAAAATGATAATGGGTCAAATCCGCTGATGAAATTGTATTTTTGCATGGGCCGGGAACCGGAGGAGTGCAAAAATTGTATTTTTGCTTGGACCGGGAACCGGAGGAGTGCAAAAATTGTATTTTTGCACTCCGGGACAGCCGTAAAACCGTATCGGGGAAAACTTTTCGATCCGCCGTTTTTCTTAAATTGATGAAAAGGAAAAAAATATTGAATACTTCCCAGGAAAAAATCAAAAAAATAAAACTCGCCCTGCTGGATCATATTTACCGGATATATGAAGAAGATATTGTGCCGGATGATACTGCCTGCAAACGGGGATGCGCGCTGTGCTGTACCCGGAATGTCACCCTGACGGGTCTGGAGGCCCTGCGCATTGCAGAGCATATCCGGGGAAAGCCCGAATACCGGGCAGCACTCCGCAACGCAGCGGAAAAAAAACGCTTCCGCCCGGTCTGCACCTTTAATCAGATTGCGGAAATCTGTATGCGCGGGGGTGATTTTCCCGAAGAAGAGATAGATCCGGCCTGGACTCCCTGCCCCCTGCTGAAAAATGCGGAGTGCAGTATTTATCCCATACGCCCCTTCGGATGCCGCTGTATGATTTCCATGCACAGCTGTGCGGAAAATGATTATGCGGAAATGAGTGAATTCACGGCAACAATCAATGATGTATTTCTGCAGTACATAGAACATATAGACGCGGGCGGGTGTTTCGGAAATCTGACAGATATGCTCCTGTTTCTGGAAGATGAAAACCGGACAGCCGATTACCCGCGCAGTATTCCGGAAGAGCTGCCGGAAGGTCTGATTCCCAATCATCCCCTGAAAGTCCTGATGGTTCCCCCGGAATTCCGGGGAAAAATCCGGCCTGTTTTGCAGAAACTGGAAAAAAATGCACCTGACAATGCGCATTAAACATTCAGCATTCAGCATTCAACATTAAAAAAACCGGGAGGAAAATATGGACATACCTGAAACCATAACGCATTTCAGAACGGCCTTCCGATTCTGTTTTGCCGAATCCGGCTTCCGCAGTCAGAAAGCCCTGGCACAGGCCGCGGGAGTCAGTGAAAGTGCGGTCTGTGAAATCAATAAAAGCAAATCCTACGGCCCCGGAACCCAGGCCAAAATTGCCCGTGCATTCGGATATGATCTTCTGGATTTTCTCTCCCTGGGCAAAAGACTGAACCAGGGAAAAGAGGCCGGACGGCCCTTTGTTGTCACAGTTCAGTCTGAAAAAGAAAAAAAACTTGCAGGTAATGCAGAAATACAGTACCGCGCAGTGCCCCTGTATGCATCGGGAAAACTGGCCGCGGGAGAAAAGGGAATGGTTTTTGATCCCTATGAAAATCCGGATTCTTCCATACTTATAGATCATCGGGAGCTCACCGGGCGGCGACATCATAATCTGGTCAGTCTGCGGGTGGGGGGAGACAGCATGTCCCCCCTGATACCGCCCGGTTCCACTGTGGTAATTGATTTGGATGACCGGGATTTTATCCACAACAAAATCTATGCGGTGAATTACCCGGCCAAAGGAGAAAATATTGCCGCCGTAAAACGGGTGCAGCAGTGGAAAAAAGGATTTGTACTCATCAGTCATTCTGCCGACTATCCCCCGGAACTCACAGAACTGGACTGGCGGGACCTCTGTGTGGGGCGGGTGGTATGGCTGTGGAAAAGTCTGGAGAATGTGTGATGCAGGGAGCTTTTCAAAAAAGGGATACCCGAATGAACCATATCCCGGTCATAAAAATATATTAACCGAAAAGACAACTGCAGCCACGAATGGCACGAATAGCACGAATGACAAAAATCTGCACACTATTCGTGCTATTCGTGCCATTCATGGCCAATTTTGCCATTCGTGCCATTTGTGGCCAATTTTGCCATTCGTGTTATTCGTGACATTCGTGGCCAATTTTGTCATTCGTGGCCAAATACGGAAAGGGTTTTGCCTGTATTCACCCGTTATTTACACTTTTACAAAACAGTAATGCATCTGCTTTTAAGATTATGACAATATTTGAAATATTTGAATTTTAAGGAGGTCTGCCATTAACAGCAAAAGTATTTTTGATTCATCGGAGAAAGCTGTGCCGAATAAAACTGCACCGAATAAAACTGCAAATGACAATTACGATGCCGCATCTTTGGAAGTGCTCAAAGGACTGGACCCGGTCCGGCGCAGACCCGGCATGTATACCGATACTGCCCGTCCCAACCACCTGGCCCAGGAAGTCATAGACAATGCCGTGGATGAGGCCATTGCCGGATACGCCAAAAAAATCAGTGTGGTTCTTTATGAAGACGGCTTTCTGGAAGTCAGCGACGATGGCCGGGGAATGCCCACGGATCAGCATCCCGAAGAAAAAATGAGCGGTGTGGAAGTGATTATGACAAAACTCCATGCCGGGGCCAAATTCGGAAATAAAAATTACCGTTTTTCCGGGGGACTTCACGGTGTGGGGGTTTCCGTGGTCAACGCCCTCTCCGAAAAAGTGGAAGTGGAAATCCGGCGGGAAGGAAAAAAATACGCCATTTCTTTTGCCCGGGGAGAAAAAACATCGGAACTGACACAGATCGGCACAGTCGGAATGCGCAGCAGCGGCACCACCATCCGTTTCCGGCCCGAGGAAAAATATTTTGACACCCCTGTATTTTCCCTCCGCCGCCTGCGTCACAGTCTGCGGGCCAAGGCCGTTCTCTGCCCCCGGCTGACCGTCAGTTTTTGGGATAAAAATACAGGGGAAAAAGAAACATGGTTTTTTGAACAGGGACTGAAGGACTATCTGCTGGAAAATTTTTCAGATTTTGAACGCATCCCCGAAGAAGGCTTTACCGGGCATTTTGAAGGCAGGGAGGAAGAGGTGGAATGGGCCGCGGTCTGGCTGCCGGAACAGGGGCAGCTGACAGCGGAAAGCTATGTCAACCTGATTCCCACCCTGCAGGGCGGCACCCATGTCAACGGATTCCGCAGCGGTCTGCTGGCGGCCATGCGCGAATTCTGCGAATTCCGCAATCTCATTCCCAGAGGCATCCGCCTGGCGGCCGAAGATATATGGAACCAATGCTCCTACATCCTTTCCCTGAAAATGAGCGAACCCCAGTTTTCCGGCCAGACCAAAGAACGCCTTTCCTCCCGGCAAAGCGCTGCGTTTGTTTCCGGGGTGGTGCGGGATGCCTTTGCCCTTTGGCTGAATCAGCACACGGAAAGCGGGGAAAAACTGGCGGAAATTGCCATTGAAAGTGCCAGAAAACGCCTGAGGGCCGCCAAAAAAGTGGTGCGCAAAAAAAACGGCAGCGGCCCCACCCTGCCCGGCAAACTGGCTGACTGCATTTCCCAGAATCCCGCGGAAACAGAGCTTTTTATGGTGGAAGGTGATTCCGCGGGCGGTTCCGCAAAACAGGCCAGAGACAAGCAGACCCAGGCCATTCTGCCCCTGCGGGGGAAAATCCTCAATACCTGGGAGGCAGAAACCGAACTGATCCTCAAATCCAAAGAAATCCACGATATTGCCGTGGCCATCGGTGTGGACCCCGGTTCAGAGGATATTTCCGGTCTGCGCTACCACAAAATCATCATCCTCGCGGATGCGGATTCCGACGGTCTGCATATCGCCACCCTGCTCTGCGCGCTCTTCCTCAGACATTTCCTCCCCCTGGTCAAAGCCGGGAGAATTTTTGTGGCCATGCCACCTTTATTCCGCATTGATCAGGGGCAGAAAGTCCGCTATGCACTGGACAGTCACGAAAAAGATGCCATTCTCAAACGTCTGCGGGCATCGTCCGCAAAAGGAAAAATCGAGGTGCAGCGATTTAAAGGACTGGGGGAGATGAACCCCTCCCAGTTACGGGAAACCGTCATGTTCCCCGACTCCCGCCGACTTGTGCAGCTGACCCTGGAAAACGAAGAGGATGCCGGAGAAATTATGGATATGCTCCTTTCGCGCAAAAGAGCCAAAGACAGAAGATGCTGGCTGGAACAGGAAGGGGATACGGCAGAGTAAAAAAGGGAGATGAAAAACCGGATTTTTTCAAAAAATCCGGTTTCCCAGCGGAACCGGAGCACAGATTCAAAATTGACAATGCACCGGTACATCACTTCGTAAATCCCTCCCCCCTGCCAGGGCGTATTGCATAGACCCTTTACGGAAATCAGAGGGTGGGCGGATTAAAAAAGTGATGCAATATTGTAAGAAATTTGATATATTAGGGAATTTGGACATCTGCCATATTTTTTCCCGAACAATTCAGATATGCTCCACGGATAAAAATAAGAATCTTGACAAAAATCCCCTAATCGGGCATAATTTTTTTCATTTCTTATCCCCTCATTGCCAATTGAAGAGAAGGCATTGAATTCATGTACTTATTATTCTATGGGCTATGCAGATGTCACATCAGATTAAGGGCGCATCATCCATCATTCATCATTACCCATTCATCAATCCCCATTCATCATTCATCATTCATCATTCATCATTCATCATTCATCATTCATCATTCATCATTCATCATTCATCATTCTTCATTCTTCATTCATCATTCATCATTCATCATTCATCATTCATCATTCATCATTCTTCATTCATCATTCTTCATTCATCATTCTTCATTCATCATTCTTCATTCATCATTCTTCATTCTTCATTCATCATTCATCATTCATCATTCTTCATTCAACATTTTTCATTCAACATTTTTCATTTTTCATTCTTCATTCATCATTCATCATTCTTCATTCAACATTTTTCATTCAACATTTTTCATTTTTCATTCTTCATCATCATTCAACATTAAAAAAAGGAGATTGTAATGCTGGTTTTTCAAAAAAATACCGATCATATTCTGGAAGACGGATGCATACGGGCAGACATGGATCCCCGCTGGCTGGTGGAAGTGATAGCGGAAATGAATCTCTATCTGCCCGATGACTGGCGACTGACCCGCACCCGCAGCAATTTCCGTATCCAGATCGTTTCCCACCAGTCCGCCACCCTGGTGGGTTCCTGTTTCCGGACAGAGCAGGATGAAATTCTGCATATTATTGATTCCCTGCACCTGAAGCATTTCCATGACTGCGTGGATCTGCGCAACCGTCCGGAAAAAATCAGGGGCAGGGTGAACAGAAAGGAACATCCGGATGTTATCACCCCCAATCTGTATTTTTTCCGACCGGGCCCGGAGGGTTTTTCCAGCCCGCTTTTTGCCCGGCAGTATGAGCGGATCCGTATCAAAAAAGACGGAAGCAAAGCCGGGGATCAGTATCACCGCATTCATCCCCTCACCCGCGCCGGTCTGGATCTGGAACATTTCATGTGGATCCGCTGGACCGTCAGCGGCCAGGTCTCTGTTGTGGAAAGCCCTGACCCTTCCTACCACGGAAAAGATTACTGGATGATTGATCCGCTGGAAACTGACAGCAAAAGGGGAGACAGGGCGGCCTATCTGCGCACATACGAATCTGTTTTAAAAAAATACCGTATCACCCTGCCCGAAGCGGCGGAAAAAGCTGCCACCCCCTATGAAACCGAATTCAAGTTTCTGGCCGGGGAAAATGAAAAGGATGCAGCCGCAGTGTTTGATCTGATTACAGAAGCCCTGGAAAAAGGGACAGAATTCACGGGATTCACCGTCAGTGACCAGGATCGCCGCCATAAACAGCAGACAGATATTTATTTCGACGATGAAAATTTTACCCTCTTTCATTCCGGAGCCTCTTTCCGGCTGCGGAAAAAAGACAGCATCCGGGTAACCCTGAAAAAACGCTTCCCAGAAGGAGAGGGAAAAGACGGACTTTACCGCCGTATTGAGGAAGAAGCGGTGATTACGGTGGCACAGGAAGCCGAACTCATGCGCGGCAGTCCCATCAACGCCTTCCCCTACCGCCTTCTCCCCTATATCGCCCCAAACTGCAAACTGCTGCAGGCGCAGGTTTTTGTCAGCAATGAACGGCGTATCCTCCACATCCGGGATGAAAAATACCGCAGAGCCGAAATCTGCTTCGACCGTGTAAATTACCGGATTGCAGGAAAAGACCACGGCCCCTTTTTCGAGGTGGAAATCGAAAGCAAAGGCGCGCCCAGAGAAAAAATCGCAAAACTGGCCGAATATCTCCGGGATAATATGGGACTGGAACCGTCACAGCAAAGCAAATATGAAAGGGGGGTGGATTTGCTAAAAAAGACAAACAGTAAGCATTAACCATTCAACATTAACAAAAAGGAGGATTTTATGGCAGAGCAGACAGGCCCGGCAAACTGGGTCGAAAAAAAACTGGTTTTTGAAAATGATACCGCAGCCCGTTATATCTTTTTCGCACTGAAAAACGATCTGGGCGGCATGGAGGGATTTCAACTGGGATTCAAGGAGTTTGTCATCCATATGGATACTTATTCCGATACAAAAGATTTTGATCTGACCCGTTCCGGCAAAGTCCGCCGGAAAAGGGAAAAATGGTCCGGTTCCGAACCGGTTTCCGCCCATGAGGAAAAAAGAAGAAAATTTTTGGAAAATACCTGTGCCTACCAAAAGAAAACAGTGGAAAAGGGGAGGGATGATGAAGAACTGAAAACCGTAGCAGTGATTCAGACCTACCGCATGATGATTGCGGTAATAACGGATCAGAAAAAACCGGTGGGCATGATGCACTGTGACCGCAGTATGGTATTGGATGAAAAGGGTTCGGAACAAAAACAGTTTTACGAAATAGAACTGCATTATCCGGATAATCAGGAATCATCCGAAGCCATGCAGCGTTTTTCCCGACTGCTTCAGAATACCTTTCACCTGACCCCCATTTCCTTTTCCAAACTGGAACGGGCTTTGGATAAAAATTTTGAAAATGCAAAGGAGGAGTAAGTCATGAATCCGGATAAAAATCACAGACCTTTTCTGGCAATTGCATGGAGTCCGAGTTTACTGGCAATTTTCGGAGCCACCGTCATTTGGGGATTGTTTCCGCTTTTTTTCCATTTTATCGGAGATTTTGAAGAATATCCTTCTGTTTATCTTTTGTCCCGTTATTCTGTTGCAGGTATTTTTTTTATCCTGCTTTCCGGTTTTTTTTCTTTTCAATATAAGAAAACAGGAGCCATCATTTCCTTTATTTCCAGATATAAAAGGGCACTGCTGTACGGAGGATGTATTCTTTTCCTGGCCCGCTATTTTGAAGCCAAAGCTTTTGAGGGAAAAATAACCAACTTTGCAACGATTTTTTCCGTAGCCCTGGTTCCCATCATGGAACCCGTTCTGGTATTTCTTCTTTATCGCCCCAAATGCACAAAATGGATATTTTCTTCCGTCTTTGGAAGAGAAAAAGCCGATGAAATGACAGCAATCATATCAAAAAATGAAAATTACTGGTTTGAATACTTTCTCAATGCAATTCTGATTTTCATTTCCGCATTATTTTTCATTTACGGTATGCAGGGAGATTTCAATATTTTTGCTTCTGATGCTCCCTGGCACGCGTATTTATGGGTACTCCCTTCCGCAATGGCACTTCAACTCTATTTTCATTCTTTGGATTACGGTTTTCCGGACAGTAATGAGAAAAATGAACTGACAAGAGGTGAAAAAAATCCTGCTGAAAAAAAGAAATTCGATGAAATATTCCTCAATTTCAGCCCCACACTGGTGAAGCAGACCTTTTTTGCCATTGTTATTACCTGTAGCTGCCTGATCTGGCATCCTTTTTCCGATTCCACTTTTTCAGCAGCCTTTAAAACCATCGGCAATCCCGTTGTTTTCGGCATGGCATTTATCGGAGGTATCGTAATCCTGGGTTCCATCGTGGCCTATGCGTTGGACAATGCGGGGTTTGATGAGTATGAAGAAGAGAAAAAAACACTGCCCTTTAAAATCAGAGGTGTGGAATGGCTCGGCGTTTCCACCCTCATGGACCCCCTGATTGCCAATTTTCTCATCGTCGGCTGTGCTTCCTTCGGGCTTTATTTAGGCAAAGAAGGGGAAATTCTGAGTATGAAACCGGCATATTTCTTTATCTGCATCGCTTTGATTATCTTCCTTGCCATTCTGAAAGTACTGATGCTTCACCACAATAAAATGCAGGAATTCAAAGTATTCTGCTTCAGTCTTTTCCGTTCCCGCAGAACTGCCGGTGAAACCGTAGATCCGGATCACTTTTCCGCTGTGGCCATGCTCCGCCAACTGGAAGAAATACAGGGTGGCAATGTACTTCCTGAAATAAAGGAGGTCTGCCGTTTCCGTTCCAAAGATGTTCCGGCCCATGCCCTGGACAGGCATCTGCAATACCAGTTGTGGCGTTTTAACTGCAACCATATGGAACTCAGGGAAGAAATTGCGATCTGGGTGATGAAAGAGGGAAAACATCTGTATGATGCAAAACAGTTGTTTGAAAGACTGCTTTTTCATGAGCATATGCGGTATTTCTGCACGGAAAACAGCATTCAGGACGGCAGGATTTTTCTCTTTTTCCCGGACAAACTCAGATTTGATGAAAACAAACTGCGGCAGATGATAAAAGAAGATTGCAGGGAAGAAACCGCAGACGGGGATCAGTTATTTTATTTTATTCATATTCCGGATGAAAATGCGCTGCCCTCCCTTCTTCAGGATTATCTGCAAAAACGCTGGCAAAAGGCCGCAGATCGGAAACCCTTTTCCCGACTGCGCGATGCGGTAATGATGGATGTACTGCAAAACAATGAAGGCACACAAAAGGAGGATGTATGAAAACCGTTTATCATCTCAATCTTACGGATGAATTGATTCAGGGCGCGCAATTTGCCTTTCTGCCCGGCGATCCTTTCCGGGTGGAAGCCATTGCAAGGGCCTTTGATCCGGAAAGCAGGGAACTGGCATACAAACGGGAATACCGGACATTTATTGGCAGAATCAAAGGGATTCCGGTGCTGGTAACTTCTACAGGAATCGGCGGCCCGTCCGCGGGAATTGCCATAGATGAACTGGCGCAGTTGGGTGTCCGAAATTTCCTGAGAATCGGAACCACCGGTGCGATTCATGAGGATATCAATGTGGGGGATGTCATCATCACCACCGCTTCGGTCAGACTGGACGGAACATCGGCCCATTACGCACCCATTGAATATCCGGCTGTGTCCGCATATGAAATGGTTCATGCACTGGTGCAGGCCGGTATTTCCACCGGTATCAAAACCCATACCGGCATTACGGCCTCCTGTGATACATTTTATCCCGGTCAGGAACGCTATGACTCCTATTCCGGGTATGTGCCAAGAAGGTTTCAGGGGATTACGGAAGAATGGCGGAAACTGCATGTGCTCAATTATGAAATGGAGTCTTCCACCGTCCTTACCCTGTGCAGCGCGCTGGGTTTAAAAGGCGGCTGCGTTACAGGCGTAGTGGTCAACCGGAGCCTGAGCGAAGAAGTGACACCGGAAGGACTGAAAACCGGAGAGGAAAACGCCATCAAAGTGGGAATCCGGGCAATGGAAATGCTGGTCCGAAACAAATCCGGACACTGATTTTTCAGTTTGGCATTCAATATTCAGCAGTTCGAAATGTTTCCGAAGGAGTGCAAAAATTGTATTTTTGTATAAGGGAACCGGGAGGTGCGATCGTGCGGAAATACAGTTTCTGCACTCCGGGACAGCCGTGAAACCGCATTCAGGGAAAAGTTTTCGATCTGCTGACAATTATTAATATAGTTCGCCGGAATTTACGGTGTGGAACTCAATGTCATTGACTTAAGGCGGAAAGAATCTGTCCGGAGTCCCGAACTGAAAGTTTGGGACTCTGAAATAATTCACAAAAATACTGCCAAACTTTCAGTTTGGCACTCCGCAATTTTCTAAAGTCAATGACATTGGTGCGGAGCTATGTTCAAAGGAGTGAACATTCCTAAATTAATAAGTAAAGGAGAAATATTTATGGGGGAGTATATCAGCATATTTCAAATCGGCCCCGTCCAGGATTACATCAACAATGCAAAAAGAACCCAGGATTTCTGGTCCGGCAGTTACATTCTTTCCTATCTGTCGGCAGTGGCGGTTGAAACTGCCAATCTGGAATTGCCGGAATGTATTGTCTATCCCGACTGTAATGATCCGCTGATTTCCGTGGTAAAAGGCAAACCGGATAAACCGCGGGAGCATGATTTTTCCAATCTGGGAGATCGTATCGGAACACTGCCCAACCGCTTTGTGGCCGTTCATACCGACCGGGAAAAACTTGAACATGCTTTGAAACTTGCGAATGGAAATATTTCAACAGCATACGAAGAAATTGTTCGCCGGATAAAAGAACAATTGAAAAGTGATTTGACCGCGGCAAAGTGCAGCATTGAAGATGGGGAATGGGAAAAAATATGGAACCGTCAGAACACCCATTTTTTTTCCACAATGTGGGTAATCCATGAGGCAAAAGATGCTCTCCGGCAAAATTATGGAAAGGAATATCAACTTGCAGAACGGCTTTTCGGAGCGCGGAAAGGGATCAGAAATTTTGCACAAACTGAAGGGGAACCCGGAAATAAATGCAACCTGTGCGGGGAGCGTGAACAGTTGGATGACCTGTGCGGGGAGCGTGAACAGTTGGATGATCGGATTTGGGATATTATTCCAAAGTTACACAAATTCAAATATTCCTTTAGAAAAAATGAACGATTATGCACTTCCTGCATGGTAAAACGCCTGGCCCCGGAAATATTTTTTGAAAAAAAATCCGGATCAGAAGATTCGATATCTTTTCCATCTACCAGTACTGTTGCGGTCAGTCCTGCTATGTGTCGTTTGCTTGAAAAATGGAATGATGGCGAAGTGCAAAAGGATATGTCGGCATTTAACGACAAACTTAATGATCTTAAGTTGGATTTTCCCAAAAAATTAAAGCCGCTTCCATATATCAGAAAACTCATGAATAAACATATCGCCTATCCTGCTAACGCTTCAATATTGCAATGGGATGGAGATCTTTTTATCAAAGACACCTATCAGAAAAAAATCCTGATGGATGATTATAAGATGGATAAAAATACATCCCTGAAAAAGATAGAAGATTGTCGGGAGGCCTTGAAACAACTGATGACTCCCTTCCGGCCTTCAAAATATTACGCTGTGGTGATGATGGACGGCGATAATATGGGAAAATACCTTTCAGACTGCCAAACAATGGAAGATCATAAAGATTTCAGCAGACGACTTGGCAGTTTTGCCCAAAAAGTGGTTCCCCGTATAGCAGAATCCTATTTCTCCGCAAAAGTGGCTTATTTCGGAGGAGATGAGGGCGTTATTTTTGTCAGTTTGGACGATCTTTTCCCGCTGATGCGGTGTCTGCGTGCCGCGTTTTCCGGCCATATCCGACTGGAGCAAAAGGTTCAGTTCACAGACGATGGTTCAGATGAGATTCAGGATGTGGAAAAAGGAGAGGTTTATGAAACAGCAGGAAAAGGAAAGACGGCCTGTATCAGTGCGGTTGTGGCACACCATCAGCAATCCCTGCTGCATGTGATGGAAATTTTACGCAATTCTTTGAAACATAAAGCAAAAGAAGTGAAAGGCAAAGATGCTTTCTGTATCACATTGATGAAACGCTCCGGAGGTACAACCTGTGCTGTCGGCAAATGGAAATATGATAAACTTGATGTCATGGCCCATTTGCAAAAAATGGCCGGACTTTACAAGGATAAATGGTTGACAGAAAAATGGCTGTATGATCTGGACAGAGAAAAAACCGGACTTGGCACCGGGGAAAGGGTTTATGCGGAAATTATACGTTTGCTGCGCCGTCATTCAACTCTGGATAAGGAGAATTTTCAGAAAAATATGGAACCGGTTCAGCAGGAGATGAAAATAATCTATGGAAATATGTTTAATGATATAAGTGAAAAAACACTGGAGAATTTCATTCAGCTTGAATTTTGCGCTCATTACATTGCAAAAGGAGGTGGAAACTGATGTGGCTATTTATCAGACCCCTGGATACTGTATGCTGCCGGGATGGAAGGCCATTTACCGCTGGCGAAGGTGTGATGGCAAAAACCATGTTCCCGCCGCTGCCGTCCACTTTTTATGGAGCCGTTCGTTCCGCTATTCTTGCGGAAAACGGAAAGGCATTTAATGATTTTCATAAGCAAAAGCAATCGTATCCAGATTTGCCTGAAGTCGGGACGCCCGGACAATTTGGAAGTCTTGACATTGCGGGTCCCTGTCTGAGCGAAAAAAATGAAAAACTCAATAGGTTTCAAATGTATTTCCCTGCACCCGCACATTTTGTTGAGGAAAAGGAGAATAAGGATAAGTATCATAAACTCCTGCCCGATGACCGTAATACCGAAGCGGAAGCGGTTTCTGACCTCAAGATTCCTGTACAGTTGACAGACAGTCCGAAAGGGGAAGTCGTCAAGCGTTTTGAAGGATTTCTGAATTATAATGGCGCACAGAAATTGCTGGTGGGTGGGAAACAAATTCCGGAAAAAAAAGATACTTTCAAATCTGATGAACTGTTCAGTGCCCTTTGGCAGGTGGGATTGAAACGAATCTTCGAAGCAAGAACAGCAGAAGAGGGCCAGCTTTACAGTGTGGGGCATCACCAGATGGTAAAATCACAGTCGTTGGGATTTTATCTGAAAATTGAAGGTGTGACAAAAGAACTGAAGTCAGGAATGCTGAAGCTGGGCGGGGAATGGCGGGCGGCGGTCTATGAAGTTTCAGAACAGGCCCCTTTCCAGGATATGCTTTTGAACGACATAACGGAACTCATTTATAAGAATAAGAGATTTTTCCTCTGGCTAATTACGCCAGCGGTTTTTACAAAGGGGTATCTTCCGGGAGGTTTTGACACAACTTCTCTGGAAGGTTCTGTAAAAGGTGTACTTGTCAAACTGCGGTCATGCCAGACCATTAGCAAAAAATATATCGGCGGTTTTAAACTCGGTAAGGGCGGCAGCGGCGGTTCAAAAACCGGATATTACGCTGTACCTTCCGGTTCGGTTTATTTTTTTGAATTGAAAAATGAGATGGATAAAGGAGTTATATCTGATCTTGTCCGAAAACAGATGTTCGGAACAATGGAAGGACAGTTGAATGATATGGCGAAACAGGGTTTCGGAACCACTTTAATAGGAGGATATTAACATGTTTACAGCAAAAAAACTGATGTTTATCTACACAGACGGCTCAGTTCATCCGGGTGCAGGAGATTCCACAGGCGTGGTGGATTTGCCGGTTCAACGTGAAGTTCATACCGAACTTCCCATTATTCAGGGCAGTGAACTCAAAGGCGCATTGCGGGAGTATTTTGAACGGAAAAAGGGGCGGAATAGCGATGAAATCAAAAAGGTATTCGGTTCGGCACCTGATGGAAATGATGAAGGTTCAGGCGGAGCCATCGGGCTTTCTATGGCCCGTGTCGTACTGTTCCCCATCGCCTCTATCAAAGGCGTGTTTGCATGGGTTACATGCCCCATGTGCCTGGAGGTTATGAAGCGCGATCTTCTGTCCGTTAATACCGTCAAATTAACCGATACCGGACTGGATAAAATTCCGACGGTTTCTGACGCAAAATATGCCTTCACCCCCAAAGGCGCAGCAGATTTGGATGTCAGCGGCAAGATTTTTCTTTCCGAATTTCCCTTTGACCGAAAGGAAAAGGAAAATCTGAATAAAATTGCCGAATGGCTGTCCCAACGGCTGCCACAAAATTACACCTATTTCAGAGATAAATTGTATAAAAAGAATGGGGATAAAGTTCAATCCAATTTCGTGCTGATTTCGGATAATATGTTCAAAGAACTGTTGAAAATCAAAACCGAAATTGTTCACCGGAATGTAATTAATAAGACAACAGGAACCAGCGATAATCTCTGGACAGAGGAAAACATCCCCGGCGATACCCTGATGTATTCCATGATCTATGCCGCTGATCCTTACAGTAAAACCCAGACCATAAAATCCGCCGATGATGTGGCCGGATTTTTTGAAAAAGAAAAATTGGCCTCATTTATTCTGGGCGGAAATCAGACCGTCGGACGGGGATGGATCAGTGTAACTTTTATTTAACTCAATACAGGGAGATAGAATTATGTCCATACAAAAAACAATAGAGCAGCAAAGATCGGGAGCAGCGTATCAGATGGTTACAGCTATTCCTAATGAAGCAAAACTCCGTGAAAAATACAAATCCCGTGCCAAAAATCTTCCTTCACTGGTCCGTACAAACGGGTTGTTGCAGGCATTGAGCTTTCTGATGTCCAAATCTGATAATCCCAAGAGCGATGAAAGTAAAAGCTGTAAATTGATAGCCGGACATGTGCAAAAGTGGATTCAGACATCTGTCAAAAACGGCTGGCTCCCCAAACCAACTGATGAAAAACTAGTATCCACTTCTTCGGGGATTATTCAATGGCTCACTCAGGTGGATGTGGAAACTTATCTGACTGTAACCAATGAAGTGCTGAATTTTTCCCCCTGGCTGAAACGCTTTGCTGAGGGCTTGATTCAGTCTTCTGAACAATCTACCGAAAACAAGGAGGAAGACAAAGATGGGCAGTAAAATTCCTGTTTCGTCCTCTTGTGAAAATATTGTCAGAGGGCAGATAAAACAGTGCGGAAATTTCGGACTCTGGTTCAATTATTTTATTGAGTTGGATGATAAAAATAAACCGGATAAAGATACCCTTGCCAAACAGCTTCCTGTCGCAGGCATAAATGAGCTTCTGGAAGGCTATCATGAACGTAGCAAACATCTATTAACTGTTCTGGATCAGCAGGGCTATTGCTGTCGAACTGCCAGTGTGCATACCGAATCCCGTCTTGCCGCAGGAATGGGAAATCCCAACCCTACGGAGAACGGCATGACCTTTCAATATCCACTTGGTTTTCCCATTATTCCGGGTAGTTCACAAAAAGGTGTGACTGCCATCTACGCTGAAATGTTTGAGGGAAAAGAACAAAACGATCCGGACAGAATGCGTATTTTCGGGTCATCCCATGAGAACGCAGGCGGATTAGTCCAAAATACAGGCAAAGGGAGTGTATTATTCTTTGACGCCTATCCTGTACCTGCATACAAGAAACTGCTTGAATTCGATATCATGAATCCGCATTACGAGCCTTATTATTCTACTGGCGGGGAGAATCCTCCCGCAGATTATTACTCTCCCGTCATTATTAAATTCCTGACGGTTCCGGCAGGTATTCCCTTCTGTTTTCAGATGGCTTCCCGATCTTCGGAAGACCTGGATACTGCATGGAAATGGCTAAGGGAAGCTCTGACCATCATCGGGATCGGTGGGAAAACCAATGTCGGTTACGGACGGTTCAGAAAGGAGGATTTTAATGGATAATCAGGAAAAACCCAAATGTTTTATCACCAGCGTCGGCACTTCATTGGTGGAAAATGCCGGAGGTGATTTCAATGAAATTGCGGATTCGGACGCAAATCCGGATGAATTCTGTAAACGTTGTGAACAAGATAATCAGTTTAAGCAGGATTATCTGAAGGGTTATGTACAACTTGTGGTTGATGAGGAGAAATTCAGCGCGGAAATTGACGCTATGAAAGATATTCTGGGAAAAGATGACAGAATCGTATTCCTTTCATCCAAAACCGACATCGCTTATTTCTGTGCCTGTGGATTAAAATGCTATTTTACACAGTTTTCAGATCCTATACTGCCGGAAGATCAGGTTGAAATTATCATTGTCGAAGGACTTCGGAAACCCGAAGATGAAGAATTTGAAACCAGAGGACTGCCGGATTTCCTGAACAAGGTTGTCCGTAACATTCAACATTACAAAGATACACATGAGATATTGCTGAACCCCACAGGCGGATACAAAAGTCTTTTTCCCCTCATGACCATCGCCGGAATTATTTACGGACTGAAAGTCATCTATACTTATGAAAAAACAAAGAAACTGATTAAAATACCGCCTTTGCCTTTGCATGTCAATCTTCCGGCATGGACCCAGATGGAAACATTAATCCGCCTTTTTGACGGCAAAGATGATTTTGCGGGCAGAAAAATCTATGGGAAAAGCAAAGACCATTTCGGACTGATGCTGTACGAATCCGAAAACAGGCTCCGAGCCTCGGCTTTGGTTCAGGCATTTGCGGAACATGCGGAACAGGAGCGCGGCAAACCGGAATTGATTGTCCGAACCGAAAACAGTCCCTTAATCAATCTGCTGGATTCCGAAGAAAAGGAAATTTTCTTGCGGTTGACGCAAATCGGCCATCTGATCTGGAAAGGGGATAAAGTTCCGGAAATGGCCGATCATTCTCTGCGCCATCACAGCGATCTGTTTCATCTGGCGGAGCGGGTTCTGCTGCCCATATTTTATTATAAGGAAGATTTTCTGAAATCCCATGAATTGTTCATATTGCTCTGCGCTCTTTACCTGCACGACTGCGGCCATGTGATTGACAGAATTCAACTGGAGAACGGTGACACTCTTCCATTGTTCCCGGTGGAAATCAGAGACCATCATCATGTGCTGGGTTATCTGCGATTAAAATACCCTGAAATCAAATCCTATCTTGGATTTCTGATTTACGATCATCTTTGTGATACAAGCGGAAAATCAGATACCGAAAGGAAAGAAAAATGGAAAAAGGCGTGGCATGATTATTTTCAGGCAGTTGCGACTCTTGGGCTGTATCATAGAAAAAAAATGCTTCTGGAAAAAGACAATGTTTATCCTTTCTATTCCGCTTATGCTGTGTATAAAGAGGAAGATAAACAGTTTCTTTCTCTGAAACAGAGGCTTGATAAAACACCTGTCAGGGTATTCGGAAATCCGGTACTGTTTGAGCGGGTGAAACTGCTGGTGTCTTTGCTGAGGATCATAGACAGTCTGGACGAACAGGCAAGCCGGACAGGAAATGCCAATGATATCAGGTTTCATCTGAAACAACTGGAAGCGGACGCGGAGATTGAGGAAAAAAGGAAAGAAATGCTTGAATCAGCCGTTCCGGTTGAAATCAGAACACGACTTGATGAATCGCTGGAAAAATTCATTCGCGGATTCAAGGGAAAAGAGGAAAAGGGGTTTGACGATAAAAAAAGTGAGACGATTAAAACTCCTGAAGAATTCAGGGAGCAAGCAGATGGATTCTTTAAGGAAAACCCCTTATACTTCGAATATGCCAATGCTTATCTGAGAAGTTTTTTTAAAAAATTTCAAATAAAGCCTTACAAAGAAAAAGCGTATGTCAAAGGCATTGATATTCATCATGCCGAAAGCGAAGGCAGGTCAAAGATCATCATCCGTATCAATCTGAAGATGGAGGATGATCCTGACAAACTTGCTATTTTGAAAGCCATGTTTCCGTTGGGCGATCTTGATGCTCACAAAGCGAATATGCTGAAATCCATCAAATCGGAATATGTCCAAACTGATAAAGATGATAAACCTTTGGTAACGGAAGTAAAAGACACTTTGGAACAATTCGGAATTCAGATTCAATACGGAGAATCATTATGAACACTGAGGAGCATATTGACTATTGGATCCGAAGCGCGGATCATGATCTGGAAACGGCTGAATCGCTTTTTGCTTCCGCGAAATATGACTGGTGCCTGTTTATCGGCCACCTTGTTCTCGAAAAAGGATTGAAGGCGGTTTATGTGAGAGATAACAATAACCGCTTGCCGCCCAGAATTCATAACCTCGTTAAATTGGCTGAAAACACAGCACTAGTTTTGTCTGATGACCAAAGAATGCTTTTTAACGATGTGAACAGTTTCAATCTTGAAGTACGGTACCCAGATGCCAGGCAGGAATTTTACCGTAAATGCACAAAAGATTTTGCCGACGGCTACTTCACTAAAATCAAGGAGCAATACCAATGGATAAAATCCCGATTAACGTCAGTCGAATCATAAACAATTTTCTTCGTAAATTAGAAGAAAATCATATTCATATCCGGGAGGCCATTCTCTTCGGAAGTCAGGTTAAAGGAACAGCCGATGAATGGAGTGATATTGATATCGCTCTGGTTTCCGAGGCATTTGAAGGGATCAGATTTGATGACCGGAAAAAAATCGGCCCGATAACCCTGTCTGTCAGCAGTGATTTATCGCCGCTTCCCTACCGTCCTGAAGATTTCACACCCGAAGACCCTTTTGTGAAAGAGATATTAACTACCGGCGTAAGAATTATCTGACAGAACTTACTAAGATGAAGGAGGAAAATAAATCATGCGTCCTGTCAAAATAACTGCTCAGTGCAAAATTGTAACGCCCATGCTGTCTTCAGGTGAAAATCAGCAGGAGTTTGAAATCCGGGCTACAGAAGTGAAATCCGGGTTACGCTTCTGGTGGCGGGCCTTTCAGCCCTGTGACGGCAAGGAACTTTTTGATAAGGAAAAAGTGCTGTTCGGAAGTACGGAAGGTACATCTCCCTTTAGTCTTTATGTAAGCTATAAAGATCAATCCATTCAAAAGTATATGATTGGAAATCCGCATGGGTGGGGAGATGGTATTCAATACTGCTTATTTGCAATAAACAAACCCAAGCAGAAATCCGGTCAGCCAGCCCAGATTAAAACAGCCGGGCAAGGAGGACGTCCGCTAGCCAAACCCGGAGGCGAATTTTCCATAAATTTTGTGTTTAAAAACAACGCGGATGAAAAGATAATCAGCGATATCCTTTGTTCCTTGTGGCTTTTGGAAAATTTCGGCGGCCTCGGCGGCAGAACACGGCGGGGAGCGGGATGCTTTGAAATTTTTGGGCTAAAGATTGAAGCCGATGATGCGGTGCTTGATTCAGATTTATTGACAGGTTTATTTGACCGCAGACAATATGATAAACCCGAACAATTCATCCGATATGGACTGGATTCTATTCTATCCGAATGGTTTGGCGAAGAAACGCATTATCCGCTTCCTGCACATACGGCATTCAGGCCTGGGATTTCAGAAATCCGGGTTTTCAGAGGTCCGAAAGCAGATAAATGCAAAGGTTCCGGAGCCATGCAGGCTATGGATGCCATTGGTACTGGAATGAAAAATTTTCGACATGTTAATCCCTATGAAGAGGCAAAGCAGATGCACCATGCTTTAAGCGGTGAAGGCGGTTTGCCGACATTTACAGTGCTTGAAAAAGCGCAGATGGGCCTTCCGATTATCTATAATTTCAGAGACCGCGGAATGTTTGACAAATACGGACCTCCGAAAGGCGGTAAGTATGAAGCCAAAGGTGTGATATGGGAAAGAGGCAAACCTCTTACCGATTCAAAAGAAAATGCGAATCGTCGGGCCTCTCCTCTTATGATTTCCTGTCATCAGTTCAAAGGAATGCCTTATGCTGTTCTTTGCCATTTTCCTGCCCCCATACTCCCCGATGGACAGAAAATCTGGCTGAAATCCCAAAAACCATCGGGACGGGATTATTTCCCTGATCCTCCGGATACTTATGAATATACAGATGATCTTTTAATAAACGGACGATATGTGAAAGGAAAGCTACGGGAACCGATCAGTAAGTATTTTCATCATCACGAAATAATTTGTCAGAGGAAAAGTGACGGAAATTGTAACCTGACAGATGCCAACAAGGTTTTAACGGAAATACCAGAAAAAAAACAGGCAGATCAAAGAAAAGCTGTTTCTCCCCCGATTCAAGCTCCTCCGGATATTGACCTAGACGATCCCAACGCGATGAAAATTGCACAAATTTCTCAAGCACCCTCTCGAAAAGACGGTTTACAATGTTTTTTAGCGGAGATTTGCGGGCCATTGCAGGGAAATAAAAAGAAGCAACAATGGCCTTGTAATCTTTGGTATATGAAAGAAGGTGTTCTGCATAAAGACCCCGACAAATGGTACATCCGGAAAAAAAATCTCGAAAAAGGATTAGGACTAAAAGGTGTGACAGGAGAACTGTTTCTTTGTACCATTCAACCGGATGCAAATACAAAATCTGAAAACAACTTTTTGTATAACGCTATAAAGCCCTGAGCCTGACAAAACAGACATTGCTTTATATGGAAAATGAAATGGCTTTCAGATCAATGTCATTGATTTAAGACGGAAATGATTTGCCGGAGTTCCGAAAAATGAAAGTTTGGGGCTCTCAAATGATTCATAAAAATACTGCCAAACTTTCAGTTTGGCACTCCATGATTTCTTAAGTTAATAACATTGACTTTCATCTTATATCAATCCTTTATGTATAGAGAGATATTGATTAGATATGATTGAAAAATCCAAAGGGATAAGTTTCCCCCTCACCCGACTCAAACTCACCCTTACGGCTCTTGACCCCATCCCCCTGCCCCATTTCCCCGGTTCTGTGTTCCGGGGGGGCTTCGGGATGGCCCTGCGCCGGGCCTGCTGCACCATGAACCGGCAGGAATGCAGGACCTGTATGCTCCGCAGTTCCTGTGTGTATGCCTCGGTGTTTGAAACACAGGGCGGGCAACTGTCCGGTGAATCTTACCGCCTCTCGGATGCGCCCCGGCCTTTTATCATTGAACCGCCTTTTTCCCTTTCCCGGCGGGGGAGGGTTGGGGAGGAGGAGAAACAGCACTTTGAAACGAAAGAGCGTTTTCACCCTGCCCCTCCCTCAGGGGAGGGGGGTCTTCAGTCAGCAGCATTGCCCTCAGGGGAGGGGAGTCTAAACTCAGCAGCATTGCCCCTGCGGGCCGGGGATTGTTTTGAATGCGGGCTGGTGCTCATGGGGCCGAGTGTGGAGCAGCTCCCCTATTTTGTTTACGCATTTTCCAAACTGGGTCAGGCCGGTATCGGGCCGGAGCGGGGGAAATTTCGCATTGCGGAAGTC
Organism: Desulfobacteraceae bacterium; assembly: GCA_011390755.1. GTDB lineage: Bacteria > Desulfobacterota > Desulfobacteria > Desulfobacterales > Desulfococcaceae > JAABRU01. The sequence goes on from JAABRU010000095.1 coordinate 21,699, forward strand.
ACAGCCACTGCGGATCAGGGGGAAATACAGATCTTTGACGGAGCCAAAGACTGCTTTGTGAATCCGGTTCCGCTGCGGCAGATGGCGGATTTTTTCTCTGCTGACACCAATGCGGATTCTGCAACCCTCACCTTTCTCACCCCCACCCGCATCAAAGACCAGAACCGGCTCACCAAAGATATGAGTTTTGCTCTGCTCATGCGCAACCTGCTGCGCCGCATTTCCATTCTCACGGATCTCTGCACCGGAAACCCTTTTCAGGCGGATTTCAGAGAACTCATCCGCAAAGCCGGGGAGGTCCGGACAGTGGAATCCCGTCTGCACTGGTATGACTGGAAACGCTATTCCGCACGGCAGAAAGACAGCATGAAGCTGGGCGGATTTTTGGGAAGCATCACATTCCGGGGGGATTTGACCCCTTTCTTCCCTTTTATCCGTATGGGAGAATTCCTGCACATCGGCAAAGCCTGCACATTCGGGTTGGGGAGGTATAATGTTGAACGGTGAACGGTGAACGGTGAACGGTGAACGGTGAACGGTGAAAGTCCCGCAGGGCATATGCGTCAAGTTAAGGCGTAACATTTTGCTTTTATTCTATCTACAAACGCCTGATTTGCTCATAACGGTGGGCGGAATCCATGAAAATCCGGGATAAACACGGAATTCGGAGCAGGATTCCGCCCACCCTACGGCCTTAGCCTGACGCACATCCCCGTAGGGACGACACATAATCGCCCGGGAATTGATTTCCGGGCGGCAAGGTGTCGTTTTTGAGTTAAATAAATAAACAAAAGAAGGATACAAATGACCAAAAACAATAATAATTCAACATTAAAAATCAACAATCCCCACGTTCGGGAACAGTTTGAAAAGCGGTTTAAAAAATTCCGGGATCAGGCCGGGCAGGTGATTGAAAATCTGCGGCAGGTATTGGAAGAAAGTACCCCCAAAGACTGGCGCTTTACGGAAAGTCCCAGCAGTCGTTTTTTTATTGTGCATGAGGAAAGCGGGGCCAAATTTTTCGGCATGAGTTACCGCTACGGAGAAGCCGGCAATGCATTGGTGGAGGAAATTCAGGAAAATGCATCGGATCCCCCTTCACTGTTCAGCAGCATGGAAAAATTTGTGCAGATGTATATTGAGGAAATTCTGCGCCCGGATCTGCCGGTGCATCATGAAATCCGCACCGTGTACGGAAAAAAAGGGGGAGAGATCGGGGAAGAAAAGCAGATATATGAGCAGACCCGCCGGACACTGTACCACACCCTGCCTTTGGTCGGCAAAAAAATTGCGTCCCGTCCCAATGCCGTCCTGGGTGCGGACGGATATATCTGGGTACGGCAGTATATGAACTGGGTTTCCATGACACCCGGCAGCCGGGAATATTATCTGTTTCATCCCCTGACGCAAAAAGGGCCGGATCGGAATCAGTCCGTCATTTTTTCCTATACGGAAAACGGAGACATCAAAAGACTGCCGAACCCCATTCAATCATCGCCGGAGAAAATAACAATGTGTGCAGCCCGGGTTCGGCAGAAAATATTTCAGCAGACCGAACTTGCCGGAATCAAAACCGAAAAAGGGCTGCGCACCGAAAGTTACTGGCGGATACCCACTTTGACTGACCGCAGACTCATAGACCTGGATTTCAAAGACCGGTATGCAAGGGGAGGAAAATCCGGTCAGTTGGAAGACCCCATGAGCGCACAGGAAATAGTGGAACTCTATTTCCTTCGGGAAATCGTAGAAAAAGCCAAAGCGAAACTGTATAAATAATGCTTTGTTTAATTGTTAATGTTTATTATTTTAATTTCATTCAGCATTTAACATTTAACATTTATCAGTAGTGCTTTGTCAACATTTAAATGACGGGTATGTAACATATTGAATTTTTTTGTAGGGTGGGCAAAAGCGCAGCGCTGCCCACCGATTCAGGTGGGCACGGAAAAACATGTGCCCACCCTACTATTTTAATTTCATTCAGCATTCAACATTTAACATTTAACATTTATCAGTAGATTGAAAAGTTTCCCCCGGATACGGTTTTACGGCTGCCCCGGAGTGCGGAAACTGTATTTCTGCACCGCCGCATCTCCCGGCATCTTCCGGTTACCCCATGCAAAAATACAATTTTTGCACTCCTCCGGAAACTTTTCGATCTGCTGTTTATCATTCAACATTATTTTGAAATTATATCTCATCTCTTACGATATTCGCGAAGACAGAATCCGTACCCGTGCGGCCAATTTGCTGAAAGATTTCGGGGATCGGGTGCAGAAAAGTGTTTTTGAATGCCGTCTGTCTGCCAGGGATTTGAATACACTGGAAAATGCACTTACAGCCCTGACGGATCCCAAAACCGACAGTATTCTCATTTATCCCCTGTGCGAAGCATGTGTAAAACTGCGGCGCAGTGCAGGTTTCACTATCATCCGTGAAGAAGGAAAGGACTATACAATATTATGATTTTTGAACAGATTTATGACAGTGAAAATCTCCGCAAAGCCTGGGATCGGGTTCCCCGCAAAAGCCCCGCCGGCATAGACCGGGTTACATGCGATATGTTTACAAAAAATCTTTCCACCCATCTGCACACTTTGCAGCGGCAGTTAAAAGAAGGAACCTATCAGCCCATGCCGGTGGTGGTGTTTGACAAAAACAAAAAAAAGCATTCTACGCGGCTTATCGGTATTTCCACGGTACGCGACAAGGTGGTGCAGCAGGCGGTTTTACAGGTTATCGGCCCGGTATTTGACCGCATGTTTCTGCCCTGCACCTTTGCATACCGCCCCGGAAAATCGGCCCTGGCCGCGGTAAAAAACGCGGGGCAGTGTATTGAAAAGGGAAATCTGTGGGTACTGCAGATGGATGTGGCGAATTTTTTTGATTCTATGGATCACGGTCTGCTCACGGATCTGCTGCGCCGGGTCGTGGATGAAAAACCCTTCCTGCGCCTGCTTTCCCGTCTGCTCAAGGCCAAAATATTCAAAGAAATGGGATTGTTTGACACCGTGGCCGGCACGCAGCAGGGCAGCGGTCTTTCTCCCCTGCTGTCCAATATTTACCTGCATCCGCTGGATATGTTTATGTGGCAGCGTTTCCGGGAAAATTATATCCGTTATTCCGATGATATTACGGTGTTTGCCGATGAACGGGAAAAACTGGAGGAAATGCGCGAACTGCTGGTGCAGGGTCTGACCGAAATGAAACTGAGGGAAAACAGCGAAAAAACCACTATCCGTCATGTTTCCTCCGGGATTGTGTATCTGGGATACTGCATGGATACCAAAGGACGGGGGCCGGATAAAAAATCGGTGGAGCATCTGCAAAACCGTCTGCGCAACTTTGACCGGGTGCGGAAAACAGATGATGTGGCAGATAAAAAAAAAGAAATCCGGCGCATTATCCGGGGCTGGTACAATTATTACCATACCCTGCGTCCTGTGGAACCGCCCAATATTCTCAGTCTGCTGGTGCTGGCGGAACTGGCCGATGAATGTAAAGACAGTTCTCTGTCCCGGGATCTGCTGAAAAAAAGTCCGCAGTTTCGGCATAATCACCCGGATATTGCTTTTCAGCTGGGAGAAATGTTTACTTCCCACGGTATGCAGCACCAGGCCATGCGGGAATATGCACGCACCCTGGAAATTTCGCCCGAAGATGAGAGAGCCAAAGGAAAAGTGCGCAGTATGCAGGAAAATGAGGGGGATATTCATGAGGCCATTAAAAAAACCCAGCTCCTGCTGCATCATAATCCCCATTATCTGGAAGGTTATCAAAAACTTATCCGCTATTATAATGAACTGGGGCTGTTCGGTTTTGCTGAAAAGGCCCATGAAAAAGCCCTGGAAATTGATGCGGAATCCGCCGGGCATCTTTCCGGGGAAAAAGACAGTGTCTTTATGCCCGATCTGAGTGCGGCATTTGATTACCGCCGGATAGATGCGGAACTCTTTCTTTCGGTTTTTAAAGGAAGGGCCGGTATTCATGCCAAGCAGTGGGTGGATGAACGGGGCAAATGGGGCTTTAACCGGGTGGATCGCCCCATGAAGAAAAAAGATGTGATGTCCCATCTGCAGGGGGAAACCACATTGGGTGTCTATCCGGTAAATGCCGAAGATCATGTGCATTTTATTGTTTTTGATGTGGATACGGCCAAACGGCGCATTCTGGAATCCGATGCCGGGGATCTGGAAAATTTCCGCAAAAAATCCCATGAAGACATTCTCCGCATCAAAAATGCCTGTCAGGAAACGGGCATCCGCATGTATACGGAAGACAGCGGATACAAGGGCCGCCACGGATGGGTATTTTTCACCCGCCCCTGTGCGGCATCGGCCGCGCTGCGTCTGGGGCAGGAAATCATGAAAAAAGCAGGCGGCCCTTCCGAAGGCATGATCTGGGAACTCTTTCCCATGGGCAAAAGCGATAGGCATAACAGCATTATCAAACTGCCGCTGGGGATTAACCGCAAAAACAAACGGCGATGTCTTTTTCTCAGTGATGCGGGAGAACCCATTATGGATCAGGGGCTGTTTTTAAAAACCCTTACATATAACGATTTGGAAAAAATCAAAGGTTTTTCGGCAGATGAAAATCCTGCGGAGGAAAACACAGAAAAACTGTTTCCGGATCTCTCTGCCGGATTGCAGAAAATGGTGCAGAAATGCAAATTTGTAAATCTGCTGATCCGTAAGGTGCGGGAAACCCATTATCTGAATCACTATGAAAGGATGTGCCTGCTCTATACACTCAGTTTTGCCGGAGAAGAAGGGACGCGTTTTCTGCACCGGGTGATAGCCTACTGCATTAATTACAGTCAGGATATTACCCAAAAACATATTGACCGGCGCAAAAGCAGTCCTATCAGTTGTGCCAAAATCGGAGAATATTTTCCGGATTTGGCAAAATCCCTGCCCTGCAACTGCCGTTTTACCCTGCCCCCGGGCAGCTATCCATCGCCCGTTCTGTATCTGCTGGCGGCAGAACTCGAGCAGGCCGTTTCCAACCCCTTTGATTATTCGGCAGAGCAGGAAACTGTGCCGGAGATTCCGGAAAAGGAACCCACAGAAGAAGAAATCCCCGCACCTGAAAAATCCGCAGAACCCCGTCTGCTGGATTTTGATCTGCTGTTTCATTCCTGCGGTGAAGGCAAAGCAGAAAGCAAAAAAGATCCGGGTGAAAAACTTTTTTCCGAAACGCTTCCGGTTCCGAAAGCAGATGTCCGCACAGAAGCGGAAAACAGACTGCCTGACCGGGATGAAAAAACCGCAGCGCAGGCACCGGAACATATGATAAACGGATCATTGCTCAAAGAGGCAAAGGAAGAAAAAGCAAAAATCCCTTCAGATGCAGCACCCGGCCGGAAACAGGCCGCTGCTTCCCCTGAAAACAATCCGCCGCCGCTGCCCAAAATTCCGGAAAACAGGAAAGGGGAAAGCAGTCTGCCCGTATGGGAACATGCATTAAAACTGATGAAACTGACAGCCAACCGCAGACGGCTGGAAGATGAAATTGCTTTTGAGCAGAAAAAGATGAAACAGTTTTTCAGCAACCGCAAAACAGATGAAATCCGCACCTCCTTCGGAAGCATCCGCCGCAGAAAAAACAAAAAAGGTGAAACGGAAATATCTGTTAATATTAATTTTTAATGTTTTTAATGGTGAATAACCTGTGGATTTATCCATAGGTTACTGAATGGCAATCAGCCCTGAAGGGGCGAATTACATACCGGAATCACTTTTTAATACGCCCTTTCAGGGCTTACAGATATATTTTGTGCATATACCCGGGGCTTCACCCCGGGCTGTATCAATCCGCCCCTTCGGAGCCTTTTCGGAAACATTATTATGCTGAATTTATACAGCATTCTGTTTTGAGAAAACCGTGTTTCAACCCCCTTTCTGAGTCTGTCTGTCTGTTCGGAAACATTTTACTGAAATATGTCTTTTCTT
>JAABRU010000096.1 GCA_011390755.1 Desulfobacteraceae bacterium
AAAAATTTACCGCAAAGACGCAGGGGACGCAGAGATGCAAAGGTTTTTTCTTTGCGTCCCCTGCGTCTTTGCGGTGAAAACCTTATTTCCGATAATGTTTGTAGGAGTTACGCAGTTGAATTTTAATTATTTGAATTTATTATGTGCCTTAAAAATTGACAGTCAATAAAAGCAGCAGATTATATTTCAACTGCGTAAGTCCTAGTTTGATATAACCCGTCAGATAAATGTTGACAGAACACTACCTGCTTTTTGGAGATGACTGTAACGGATTTTTCACTCAGACAATTGAAGGAGATCGTATTTTGACACCCGCTTCTTCCCCGCCGCGCAGGTATTCCGGGCGCTTTTATCCCGGGCTGTTCCGGATCTGTCCCCTGATACTCACCGTCTGCCTGCTGGCCTGTGTTTCAACCGTAACCGGAAGATTTGCCGACAATCTTTCCTATGCCATTGTCAACCATAATGATCTGGAGACTGTAAAAACCGGCGGCCCCGCGTATCTGCTGATGATAGACGGACTGCTGCAGGATGATCCGGAAAATGCATCCCTTCTGCGTGCTGCCGCCAAACTCTATACCGCCTATACCGATATTTATGTGGAAGACCGGGAAAGAGCCGAAAAACTGACGGAAAAAGCCCTGACATATGCTGACAGGGCTTTATGCTCGGCTGCGGATATCTGCATGCTGCGCAAATGCGATTTTGCAGCATTTGCAAAAAGAATTGCGGAAACAGATGAAAAGGATCTGCCTTTTCTTTTTACAATGGGAAGTGCATGGGCCGGCTGGATACAGGCCCGCCGGGAAGACTGGAATGCTGTCGCCGATATTGCCCGTGTGGAACTGCTCATGCGCCGGGTGACAGAACTCCATGAGCAGCATCAGGAAGGTGCGGCCCATCTGTATCTGGGGATTCTGACAACCCTGACCCCGCCCGCACTGGGGGGGAAACCCGAAGAGGGGAAAGAGCATTTTGAACGGGCTTTGGAAATATCCGGAAGGAAAAATCTCATGATCCTGGTTGCATATGCCCGGCATTATGCCCGCACCGTATTTGACCGGGAGCTGCATGACCGTCTGCTGGAAGAAGTTATCCGCAGCAATCCGGATCAGGAAGGTTATACACTGCTCAATACGCTGGCCCGGGAACAGGCCCGGGAACTGCTGCGGGAAGCAGATGATTATTTTTAAAAATACAGGAGGAGGCAATGGCAACAGTCGGCAGAAATATTTTTTGTATTTTTTGGCAGACCTGTTTTTTCTTTGTTCTTTTGTGTACATTTATTCCCCGCGCAGAGGCCCTGCGTCTGAAAATTGCAACGATCTCTCCCGAAGGTTCTTTCTGGATGCAGAAAATGCAGGAGGGCGCGGATGAGGTAAAGAAAAAAACCGAGGGGAGGGTCAGCATCCGGTATTATCCCGGCGGTGTCATGGGTGATGACAAAGCCGTTCTCCGAAAAATCCGTATCGGTCAGCTGCAGGGGGGGGCAGTGGTTGCAGGCAGCCTTTCGGATTATTTCTCTGACAATCAGATTTACGGTATGCCCTTAAAATTCAAATCCTTTGAAGAAGTGGACTATGTAAGGCGGCACATGGATCAGATGATTATTGAGGGACTGGAAAAAGGCGGATTTATTGCTTTCGGTCTGGCAGAAGGCGGATTTGCCTATATTATGTCCTCGCGGCCCGTGCGGACCGTTTCTGACCTGCAGCAGCGCAAAACCTGGGTGCCGGACAATGACCCGACAGTGACGGAGGGTGTGAAGGCATTTGAAATATCCGCCATCCCCCTTTCCATTGCCGATGTGCGGGCAGGGCTGCAGACCGGTCTCATTGATACCGTGACCACATCCCCCATCGGCGCCCTTGCCCTGCAGTGGCATACCCGGATCAAATACATTACGGATTTGCCTTTTTTATACATTTACGCGGTTCTGGCAGTGGAGCAAAAGGCATTTGCCAAAATTGCCCCGGCAGATCAGCCCATTGTCCGTGAAATCATGGGGCGGGTATTTAATGATATTGACAGGCAGAACCGTACAGACAATGTAAAAGCCAGGGAAGCCCTGATCAATCAGGGGATAGAATTTGTTCAGCCGCCTCCGGAAGCCCTGGAGGAATGGTACAGGCGGGCAGCGGAAATTCCGGATCGGCTGGTAAAATCCGGACGGTTTACCCAAAAAAACGTTGATGCCCTGGAAATGCACCTGCAGACCTTCCGTGCACAGCAGGCGCAGGAATGATGAAACCGGTTCTGCGGCCTGCGGAAAAAATCAGAAGGATTCTCCGGCGTGCGGAAGACACTGTTCTTATCGTACTGCTGCTGGGCATGATCGGCCTTTCCGTTGCTCAGATTCTGCTGCGCAATATTTGGGGAAGCGGCATTCTCTGGGCCGATGTGCTTATCCGGATTATGGTTTTATGGATCGGTCTGCTCGGTGCCATGATTGCAGGCAGGGATGACCGGCATATCCGCATTGACGTGCTGACCCGCTGGCTGCCGCCCAAAATCCGCAGCACGGTCAATGCCCTTATGAAATTTCTGACATCGCTGATATGCGGCATTGTGGCCTGGCACAGTATCCGTTTTGTCCGAATGGAATATGTCTCCGGAGGAACAGCCTTTGCCGGTATTCCGGTCTGGCTGTGCGAATTGCTTATTCCCTTTGCTTTTACTGTTATTTCCTTTCGTTACTTTATGCTCTCATGTGCAGATTTCGGAAAGCTCTTTGGCGCGGCCAAAGAAAAACCGGGGATTATTTCATGAAAATGCGGAAAGATTCAATTCATATTCTGGTTGTGGATGATGAGCAGGCCATCCGGGATGTTTTCTTTATGGCCATTGAACATGCCGGTTATCTCTGCTCCACCGCGGGCAGCGGCATGGAGGCCCTGGACCTTCTTGAGCGGAACCGGATTGATGTGGTCATTACCGATATTCAGATGCCGGGGCTGAGCGGGATTGATCTGGTCAAAAAAATCAAAGAAAAATTTGATTCCGATATTATTGTCATGACCGGATTTGTGGAAGATTTCACCTATGAGAAAATCATTGAACTGGGTGCAAGGGATTTCATACACAAACCGGTACGGCTCAATGAGCTGCTGATCCGGCTGCGGCGGGTGCTCAATGAACGCAAACTGCTGCAGCAAAGAAATCAGGCTTTTGAAGAACTCAGAGAAGCCTATCTGGATACGGTCAACCGCCTGGTACTGGCCGCGGAATATAAAGATGAGGATACAGGGGATCATATTCTCCGCATGAGCCGCTACAGTGCCCTGCTGGCCGAAAAAATGGGACTGGGCAAAGAGGATGTGCAGATGGTTCTCTATTCCTCCCCCATGCATGATATCGGGAAAATCGGTATTCCGGACAGTATTCTGCTGAAAAACGGGAAACTGACATCCAAAGAATTTGAAATCATGAAAAAGCATACCCTGATTGGGGGAAATATTCTGGCGGATTCCAAATCAAAGATTCTGGATTCCGCCAGAGTTATCGCGCTTTTCCATCATGAAAAATGGAACGGCAAAGGCTATCCCAAAGGGGCAGCGGGGGAGGAAATTCCCCTGTTTGCCAGGATTGTGGCCCTGGTGGATACCTTTGATGCCCTGACTTCCAAACGTCCCTACAAAGACCCCTATCCCGCGGAAATTGCCTGTGACATCATCCGCAAAGAAAGAGCCGAACATTTTGATCCGGATATAACCGATACCTTTCTTGGGCATTTTGCTGAATTCTGGGAAATCAGGAAACAAATCGGCACAATGGAAGACATCTCCATAAGGGATTTTGTCTGGAGTGAAAGAGATCGGGAAGGAATCGTCACCTGAAAAGGACTGCTGCCCTATGAACTGGTTCTGCGCGCTGATTCTCATTCTTTTGGCTTTGTTCGGAATGCCCCTTTTTGCCGTCATACTGGCGGTCTGTCTGGCCGGTTTTCATTTTCTTGAAGTGGATTTGTCCGTTATTGCAATTGAAATTTACCGGATTGCGGGAACCCCTGTTCTTGTCGCACTTCCCCTTTTTACCTTTGCCGGATATCTGCTGGGAGAAAGCAATACCTCGCACCGCCTTGTGCGCCTGACACAGGCATTTCTGGGCTGGATGCCCGGGGGGCTGGCAGTGGTTGCTTTTGTGACCTGCGCTTTTTTTACGGCCTTTACCGGAGCATCGGGGGTGACCATTGTGGCCCTGGGCGCGCTGCTGCTTCCGGCTCTGGGCCGGGCCGGGTATGATGAAAAATTCAGTCTGGGACTGGTCACTTCTTCCGGCAGTCTGGGCCTGCTGCTGCCCCCTTCTCTGCCCCTGATCCTTTACGGAATTGTGGCCCAGCAGATGGATACCGGGGCAGACATTGCCATCAGCGATCTTTTTCTGGCCGGTCTGTTTCCGGCGCTGCTCATGATTTTTCTGCTTTCTGTATGGACTTTGTGGAGCGGGCGGAATGAAAAAATCCCCCTCACGGCCTTTTCAGGGAAAGAGGCCGCTGCCGCGCTGCGGGAATCTTTGTGGGAAATCCCGCTGCCGCTTTTTGTGCTGGGCGGAATCTACAGCGGTTTTTTTGCGGTGTCCGAGGCGGCCGCTGCAACAGCCATGTACGTACTGATTGTGGAGGTTCTGATTTACCGGGAAATTCCTGTGGTCCGGCTCATTCCCATCATGCGGGAGTCCATGGTTATGGTGGGGGGCATTCTGCTGATCCTCAGTGTATCCCTGGCCTCCACCAATCTGCTGATTGACGCGGAAATTCCCATGCGGCTCTTCCGCTTTATTCAGGCCCATGTGACGGATAAAATTGTTTTTCTCATTCTGCTCAATATTCTTTTGCTGATACTGGGCGCGATTCTGGATATTTTTTCCGCACTGGTCATTATGGTTCCCCTCATTCTGCCTGTGGCGGTCAGTTACGGTATTCATCCGGTGCATCTGGGCATTATTTTTCTGGCCAATATGCAGATTGGCTATTTCACGCCCCCGGTGGGGATGAATCTTTTTATTGCCGCATACCGTTTTGACAAACCGGTCACCGAACTCTGGCAGGCGGCCGCGCCTTTCATGCTGGTGCTGCTGACGGCCCTGCTGCTGATTACCTACTGGCCTTCCCTGAGTCTGTTTCTGCTGTAAGGTGATTTTCCGGAAAAGATGGTACCAAAGGAGTGCCGGACGGAAAGTCCGGCAGTGTCCGGCGGATGACAGTCCCGCCCGCAGACTTTCCGTCTGTGACTCCTGCAGATTCGCTGCATTCATATTCGGAAATCGCCCAAATCTGAAATTCCGGAACCGGAAGACTTTTTTTACATGAAGCTGTTTCATATACATCATATTGCTTTTTCTTATGAAGATCGCCCGGTGCTCAAAGACATCAGTCTGGAACTGGAACCCGGGCATTTTTACGGCATTCTGGGGCCCAACGGCTGCGGTAAGAGCACATTTATTGATCTGCTCATGGGCCATGCCCGTCCGGACAAAGGCAGCATCCGTTATAAAAACAGACTGCTTTCGGCATGGTCCCGGCGGAATCTGGCAAAGGAAATCGCGCTGGTCCCCCAGAATTTTTATATCAATTTTCCCTTTACCGCCTATGAAACTGTCATCATGGGGCGGTATCCCCACCTGCCCCGTTTTTCTCCGCCGTCCGTGCAGGATGCACAGATGGTGGATGAAATTATGAAACGGACCGGCACAGACAGATTCAGAAACCGCTATATGACCGAAATGAGCGGCGGGGAACGGCAACGGGTGGTCTTTGCCCGCGCGCTGGTACAGGAAACCCCGGTGCTGATGCTGGATGAGGCCACCTCCAATCTGGATGTGAATCACTGTCTTACGCTCATGGATATTGTAAAAAATGATGTGGAAAAAAAAGCCGGAACAGTGATTGCGGTGATACAGGATATCAATCTGGCCGCGGCCTACTGCGACTGGCTGATTCTTATGAAAGAAGGGGGCATTGCTGCTTTCGGGAAGACAGAAGAGGTGCTGCATGAGGAAAATATCCGCAGGGTCTTCGGGGTGGATGCCCATGTATATTTTGAACCCTGGGCCGCTGCCAGAAAAGTCAGTCTGAAAAGAAAAAAACCGCAGGAAAGGGAAGAGGTATAACCTTGTATTCTGTACAAATATTTTTTTTCCTGATGAAAACCGTGCGGAATGCTGCAATGCCCTCCGCATGGATACTGTCCGCATATGTCTGTATCCTGTGCAGTTTTCCCCATCTCCTGTCTGCCGGAATGATTTGCGATCGATCCGGCAGAAAAATACAGGTGGATCAGCCTTTCCGGCGCATTATCTCCCTTTACGGAGCGCATACGGAAAACCTCTTTTCCCTGGGCCTGGATTCGGAAATCATCGGTGTTTCCCGCAATGACAGCTGGCCCCCGCAGGCACAGATGAAAATGAAATTCAGTTACCATGATGATGCCGAAAAATTTATGGCCCTGCGCCCGGATCTGGTTTTAACACGTCCCATGATAGACCGGGTGTACCGGCCCTTTGTGCGTAAACTGGAACAGGCCGGAATTAGGGTAGTTTCCCTGCAGCCGGTCGGTATGGAGGATATGTTTGCCTACTGGCGGGATTTGGGGACACTTACGGGAAAAAGGGCCGAAGCGGAAAACATGGTGCGGCGGTTTCAGGCTGCTGTGAAAGAAAGCGCGGAAAAGTTAAACCGTATTCCCCTCAGCAAACGGAAAAAAGTGTATTTTGAGGCGATTCACAGCAAAATGAAAACCTTTTCGCAAAATTCCATTGCCGTTTTTGTACTGGAGACGGCCGGGGGGATCAATATTGCCGGGGATGCCCTTCAGATGCGCAGCACCAATATTGCCGCCTACGGAAAAGAGCGGATTTTGGCAAAGGCCGCAGAGATTGATGTGTTTCTGGCGCAGCATGGCCCCATGAATCCCGTATCTGCGGATATTATCCGCAGTGAACCGGGGTTTTCAGCCGTGAAAGCTGTGAAAGAGGGAAATGTTTATCTTATAGATGAATGGATTGTTTCCCGGCCCACCCTGCGCCTTATCGAAGGAATCCGGCAGATTCACCGCATACTTTATCCGGAGAATGCAGATTAACGCTGAGATAACCGCACGCCGTTTCTGTATATTCGGGTCAGGTGATGTCCAATTACCGGTTGACACCTGTCCCGATTCCCGCATCCATCAGATCAAAAGACAATGCATCGGGGTTCCATTTGAAGGTTCCCCAGTATGTTTCCGCATATCCGGGAACTCTGATACCTTCAAGCATAAAGGTATCGCTTTCGGTAATTGCCGCCCCTGTGATGTTTTCGATGTTTATGGGAATTGGATTTCCGCTTACAAACAGGAAGCAGCCATCTGCGAATAAAGGATTGTAATCATTATGCGAATCACTGATATATAAATTCACATTATAACTTCCGGGTTCCAGATAAACCGGGAGTTTTCTTTCATAAGTGCTTTTTCCCGAATTTTCCCCTTCCTTAATTGTTGCTGTGATGCTTAGAGAATGACTGCCGCAATTACTAGGTTCTCCTTCCGGACAAGAGGGTCTATGGTATAAAGAATAGCGTATTGAGTCCACAGTTACTTCGCTGGAATCTCTTTCACCGGAAATCGTAACTTCAAGTTTGCCGGATCTGGCTTTCACATATCCACTGCCATATCCCTCTGCCTCTGTGGAGGGCGATATGCTCAGATGATCCTCGGCCGCATATGCAGAGGCAGATATGAGAATGACGACAGCTCCGATTGCCAATATTCTGAAAAATACTTTGCAGTTCATAATTTTTCCTTCTGTTATTGCACAATTACAGTAACAAAATCCACTGTACAGGACAAAAAAATAACATATTGATATTATTGAATTCAGTATGAATCTCTGCACGAAATATTATTAAAATCAGCCACGAATGACACGAATCCGCACGAATCGCACAAACTGTAATTCGTGTAATTTGTGCAATTCGTGGCTGCAATATTAAATCTTCTGAGTAATGATATAACTTAACTATTTGGTATTAAATATTTTTTTGAAATTACAAATAAATTTTGTCCTGTACAGGGAACAAAATCATAATAAAGCGGGTCATTCACAATGCCGTCCCGGTCAGGGTCTGCACCGAAATAGAAAGTATATGTGCCCGGTGAAAGAGTGCCGGAGTAGATCGAATAACTGCTTAAGGTTCCCAATCTGCCCTGATAAATGGGGGTTACACCCTCATTCCAGTTTCCGTTTTATGCAATTAATTATCTGAAAAACTATAGTCAAGAGTCATCATTCCGAAGAAACGCTCTTTTTCCTTATCAGCAACTTTCATAATCTCATCTGCGGTTATTTCCGAAGAGAAGACATTTGTTTCCGAAAAAACAAGCGCCGACAGCAGTACAAAAACAATACATCAGGGGATCTCTTCCAGCAGGGCCTCGGCACTGTTCATCACTTCCCGCTGTGCGTAAAAAAGACGCTGGAGGATAAAACGGGCTTCTGCATAATTGAGGTTAAAATCTCCCAGACGGGTCAGGGTGATGGTTCCGGCCCGGTACTGCCCCCTGGCATCATCATAATTCTGGCGGGAAAGTTCCACGGCTTCTTTCTGCAGCCGCGTACGTTCTTCCAGGGTGCGGATGGTGTTTCCGATTTTTTCGATGCTTCCTGCCAGCTCCTTCCTTATTTTTTTCAGATTGTCCTGTGCAATGCGCTGCCGGGAAAGGGCAGATGCGCTTTTGGCCGCCGTCAGGCCGCCGTCAGATATGCTCCAGTCCATCTGCAGTCCGATATTCCAGTATTCATCTGTTTCATCGGGATACTCTCCCTGCGTGTTTCCCGAAGCCAGCAGAAGCAGTCGGGGCAGTCTTTCCCCCCTTGCAATTTCATATGCCAGCACAGCCGCCTCCTGCTCTTTTTTTCCGGAAGCAATATCCAGAAACCGGTCTCCGGCATATGCTTTTTTCAGTTGCAGCAGAATGCGGTGTGTATCAGAAATCTCCGCCAGTTTTCCATCCGGATGCAAAGGTGCATTTTCCGGGGATCTGCCCAGGGAAAGGTTGAAATCCGTCAGGGCATGGCGGAAAGCATTTTCCCCGGCTTTGTATTCATCTTTGGCAAAATTCAGATTCAGCATGGCCTGACGTACATCCAGGGACGTTACCATTCCGGCCTCCCGGAGATCTTTTGCATCATCCAGTTCATTCTGCCGCTGTTTCATGCGGTCTTTGAGAATATCCAGAACCGCCTGTTCCAGGAGAACAGAATCAAAAGAGATTTTCACGGCTTTGCTGATGTCCCGTTTTCCGCTGCGGTACAGCAGATCCGCCTGCTTTTCCAGATTATCCCCCAGGGCAAAACTCCGGCGGATCCGGCCGCCAGCGTAAAGTACCTGACTTGCTGTCAGTCCCGCGGACAGTTCCCTCTCCGGTGATTCAAAAAGGGGATTGGATTCGCTGCTGTCTCCCATTTCAAGGTACCGGCTTTCCATACGGAGCTGCGGTTTGGCAAAAGCGCATGTCTGCCGGGCTTCGGCACGAAGCATTGCGGCATTTTCCCGGACAATGCGGATGGATTCCGAATTTTCCAGAGCGAACTGCACAGCAGCCTCCCGGGTGATGGCATATGCGGAACAGGCAATAAAGAATGCTGCTGTCAGAATGTAAAAAAAGATTTTCTTTTTGGAAATTTTCATAAATCATATCCCGGCTGAGCGTCAGATGTATGCATTTTTCCGGCGGACTTGCGCAGTTTCAGCAAATTGAAAAGTTTCCCCCGGATATGTTTTTAGGCACTCGGTCAAAAAATAACTGCCCCGTTCCATCTGAATAAGAGACGGAATGCACAGTTTCTGTTTATCCTTCGGATATTTCCCTATTGAACTGTCAGGGTTAAAATGGCGGGTATCCGGAACATCTGCTTAATAAACCGTAAGGGCGTATTGCATACGCCCGGTATGAGCGGTTTCGGGGGCCTATGCAGTACGCCCTTACAGGAGTGACATAACCCGTCAGTTTAACTTTGACAAAGCACCAGTGCTTTGTCAGAGCTAAAAATCAGGGTTGGGCATCGCATTATTTATTTACACAATTATAAACTGAAATCCGTTTACCCTAAAATTAAGCTATGACAATACACTAGCGTTCCGTCAATATTTCAATGACGGATTATAGGCCCTGAATTTTCCGCAGGGTGGGCAGAAACATACTTCGGCAGACTCAGTAACCGGAGCGCTGCCCACGGCAATGTGCAGGGGGAGGGCATGAAAAAGCATGTGTCCGCCCTGCCGGGGATTTTACCCCTTAGTAAATGCAGAAGTGTTTTTTAACGCAAAAACTGCCGGTGAAGTCATTTTGCCCTGATTTTCACAATGCGTCTTTCTTTCTTTCTGCTGTCTTTCGTTGTAATGATTTCCAGTCTTTTTTCCGCAAAAAGCTGAATACATTCCGGATATAAAATCCATTCTTCCCGCAGTCCCTTTTCTTTGACCGTATTCAGGGTATCTTCCGCTGTAATGGCAAAGGAACGCTGCCCGATGATAGGTCCGGAGTCTTCACCGTAGTCAATAAAATGAACAGTGCATCCCCCGATTTTACAGCCGTAGCGGAAGGTGTCCCCGTAGCCGTCCGTGCCGGGGAAAGCAGGCAGCAGGGCCGGATGAATATTCATAATCCGGGGGGAATGCGGGTCTGTATTCACGCGGTCAATAAAATAGGGGCTCAGATTCCGCATAAATCCGGCCAGTACCAGAAGATCAAAATCATAATCCTTCATCCTTTCCAGCAAAGCGGCCTCGGCAATGGCACGGCTTTTCAGAAAAAAATCTGTTTTTTCCGGATCAGCATCTCCGGAAAAAAAAGACTGTTTATTCCGCATATCCTGTATATCAAAATCCGCAGGCAGTGCATTTTCCCGCGGTTTATTTCTGAAATCCCGGATAATCTTTTTATAATCCGCAACAAAATGGGGGATATGATGTTTTCCGGCCCGTTCCAGTCCTTTGGCGGCGGGATTGTCGGAACCCACAAAAAGCATTTCAGCATCAATGGCCGCGGATTCACAGGCATCCATAATGGCCTGCAGATTGGTCCCGCCCCCTGAAATGAGCGCGGCAATGCGGATTGTATCGGACATATTGTATAACCTCCCTGTATTTCAGATAAATTTTTAAAACATTTCAGATATTCCCTGTTGGGTATATCTGATGCGGGCCCGAATGGAAAGGGAAACTTTCAGGATTCATCCAAAGGCCCGGCTATGATATTTTTTACTTTTTCCATCAGTGCTTCCGGGTTTTCATCATCATATCCGGCTATGGATACCGCTGGATGGATGATCAGTTCCGCCTTTCCGGGGAAGATGTCTTTGGTATCCGGCGGCAGAATTTCCCGGGTTCCCAGAATGCTGAGGGGCAGGATGGGCAGCCCGAGATCCAGGGCCATTTTAAAGGCCCCTTTTTTAAAAGGGAGCATTTTACCGCTGCGGCTGCGGGTTCCTTCGGGAAAAAACAGGACAGAGGTGCCGTTTCTGATTTTCTTTTTGGCCTCATTGATGCTGCGGATGGCTGCCTTTCTGTCGGTACGGTCTATAAAAATATGTCCCAGTTTTTCACATGAAATCCCGATGATTGGCACTTTGCGCAGTTCTTTTTTCATCACCCATTTGAAATCAATGCCCAGCCAGCCGTATAAGAGAAGAACATCATACTGACTGCGGTGGTTGGTAACAATAACATAAGACTGTTCCGGATCAATATTTTCCCTGCCGCGGACCGTAACAAACATGGGGGTCAGCAGACCGTTAAGTCTTGCCCAGCCTGCACCGCATATGCGACTGGGCAGTTTGGGGTCCATGAAAAAGCAGAGAGCCGCAGCCGTAAGACCGAAGATAAATGTGGATATGATCAGATAAGGTGTAAAAATAAACCATCTGTAAACCGGGTACAATTTTCGCACAACCGTGTTCATTCTTTTGCTGACTCCTTCTTTTTCAGTAAAATTTTATCCATAGCCTCCTTGCATGCCCCCCGCACTTTTTTGTTTTTATCCGACAGACCTTTTACCAGAAAAGGAACCGCCTTTTGGGCAGAGGGCCCTATTTTCCCCAGTATTTCCGCGGCAGAACAGCGGACAAACCATTGTTCTGCTGTCAGTTTTTCTGCCAGTGCGGGCACAGCGGCCGGGGCTTCTTCAGACAGGGGCCATCGGGGATCAATCTGTTCCAGAAAATGGGCGGCGGCATTGGCGATAACCCGGTTACTGTCCGGCACCATGGGGATCAGATGCCGGACAGCCCCTCTGCCGATGGTATTCATGGCTTCCGCGGGATGCTGAAAGCGGGAAGGTTCGCCGGACTGGGCCTGCAGTAAGGGCCGAATCAGCACGCTGACTTCCTCTTTATCCCGCCACTGATGATCAATGGTTCCCAGGGACACGGACGCTGCCTCCCGCACATCCCGGTCGCCGTCTGCCAGAAGTTCCATCAGATGGGACAGGGCCTCGGCCGGCGGCGGTTCCAGTTTTCCCAGAGACAGGGCCGCATTCATCCTCACTTTGCTGTCTTTATCACCGAGTTCCCTGAGCAGCCGGATGACATCCTCCCTTTCGCTTTGTACTGCGGGGCCGTCCTTTTGTTCCTGATCTTCTGCAAACACATGGTTTTTGAGCATTACCCTGTCCAGGGCGGCTTTAAAAGAAGCGCGGACATTTTTGTTGCTGTCTGCCATTCCTTTTACCAGCAGGGGAACGGCCTGCCGGGCCGGAGGCCCGATCATTCCCAGAACTCTGGCTGCGGAACTGCGCACATACCAGTTCTCATCTTCCAAAGCCGCAGTGAGAAAAGGCACTGCCTGTACTGCATACTCGCTTTTGGCCCAGGAAGGGTGGATGGCTTTCAGCATTTTGGCGGCTTTGCTTTGCAGATTCCGGTTCATATCAGCCAGTGTTTCTGTCAGGGGCGGGATGGCGGAAAAACCGATTTGCAGCAGTGCTGCTTCGGGTTTTTCATAAGGGGATTCGTCCCCCTGTGCCAGGGCATGGATAAACATACGCACAGCTTTTCCGGCTTCGGCACTTTTCCGCCATTCCGGATCAATATTATCCAGAGCCTGCTGTGCGGGCCCGCTTACACTTTTATCATTTTCTGCCAGAATTTCTATGAGACGGGGCAGGGCCGGCCGGGCATTTTTCCCCATTTTTCCCAGCAGCCGGATGGCCGAGCGACGGGTATTGTTGTCGGAAAGAGCATCCAGCAGAAAGGGAACAATCTCTTCCGATTCCGGCCCGATGATGCCGATGACCCGGAATGCTGCCCCGCGCACTGCGCCGTCCTCATGGGACATCATCCGGATATAGCGGCTGATTTCCGTTTTCACACTTTCTTCGGACTGCCATGCCGGACGGATTGCCTGCAGGATATCAAGAATGCTGCGGCTCATTTCCTCATCCGCTTTTTCCAGTCCCCGCACCAGACGGGGAATTGCCGCCGGGCCGATTCGTTCCATACTTTCGGCACTCACCCTGCGCTGTCCGGCATCTTCCGATTGCAGCATTTTCAGCAGTTCCGGCACGGCATTGGCCCCGATTTCTCCCATCCTCCCCAGCATACGGGCCGCGCTGCTTTGCATTTTTTTGTCTTTGCTCCTGAGCATTTTCAGCAGTTCCGGCAAAACTTTCCGTCCGTATTTCCCTGCGGCCCATGCCGGATCAATTGCCTGCAGCGCGCTTTCCGCTGCATTGCGGATGGGGTAACTGCTGTCTCCCAGTAATTTTACCAGATCCGGAATGGAAGATTCGGCCACAGCCTTCCGCTGTTCCAGGCGGTACATTGCAGCAGTCCGTTTCTCCACGGCATATTCCGGCGAAACCGCAATTTCTGTCATTTTCTGAATAAATTCATCTCCGGCCAGCAGGCGCAGCACATGCCGGTTTAAAAGACCGATAAGACTCAGCCCGAACAGTATGCGGAAGGTAAGAGAAAAAAGGCAGGTCCACATTGTTGTTTTCAGGGGCAGTGCATAGGAAGAATAAAAAAGAGGAACCGCATCGGCAATATCCAGCGTTGTCACAATGTCAAAGAGCAGCCACCGGGCCCATTCCCCTGCGCCCAGATGAACCCCCCAGATATATACGGACATGGAAAAAATAATGAGGACAAATGCCCGCAGGGCCATCCGCCTGGCAGCACCGCCGGGAAAATTCAGAAAGAGGGGACTGTTGAAAAAACTGAAGAAAAACCCCATGACAAAAAAAGCCGCTGAGGCACGAAGACCGAGTACAGCCGCACGCGCGACACTGCTTTGGGGGATGATATTCTCCATCAGATTCACCCGGAACAGTTCCAGCACATCCGGGGTATCAAATGCTTTAAGTACCTGTATACCCGCATACCCGATCCATTCAAACCATAAGGGTATTTTTTCATAAGAAAAATGGGAAAGTCCCGGCATCTGATCCATCAGAAAAAAAATGCGGCAGAAAAGGCCCGCCTGAAACAGAAAAAGGAGAAGGGTAAAAAGTGAAATATGCTGGCGGCGGAACAGGGAATAGCAAAGCAGCAGAAAATTGGCGGCAGTCATAGCGCCGCCTGTCCATAAAAGGGTCTGTATATCTTTGAGAAAAAAACTTGCTGTCAGGCACAGCAGGGAAATCCCCGCCGCGCTTATTTCATATCTGTCCTGCGTCATATTTATATCTGCCTTTCTCTTATTCTGTTTTCAGGATAACGGTATCAGCAACAATCAAAACACTGCTTTCTCCATATTATTTGCTTATGAGCCGGATGTCAATTTTCCTTTTCATCTTTCGGCACAGATGCCATGGGACAGGACCGGAATTCCGGATTTTTTGCATGTTCATCTATAATTGCCGGTCAGTGCAGGCCGGCGCAGGTGACTGCTTTTGGCAAAATTCCGCTCCGCTCCATTTTGGCAGTCCTTTTCTTTTTATAAATTCCGTTCATAAAATGTTCGTACCGGAATAACTATTTTATTTTATATTTAATACAAAAAGATATAACAAATTTGAATTATTTAAATACAATTTATCCAAATTTGTATTATATTTTTCTATGAAACACAAAAATGTAATGTAGTACATTTTTGTTATTATGCATTATCCTGTATCGCTATTTTTATTTGTATTTTTTTCAGACATATAAAAATATTTTCGTAAAAAAATACAATTTGGCACTCTCTTTGCTATATGTTAACTGCAACACACAATTCAGCATACCTTAAAGATTATCATTTACCATAATTATTATGAAAGGACATTTGAAATGAGGAAAGTGGCTATTTACGGAAAAGGCGGAATCGGAAAATCAACCACAACACAGAATACAGTGGCCGGTCTGGCAGAGATGGGAAATAAGGTCATGGTCGTGGGATGTGATCCCAAGGCCGATTCCACCCGTCTGCTGCTGGGCGGTCTGGCACAGAGAACGGTTCTGGATACCCTGCGGGAAGAAGGGGAGGATGTGGAACTGGATGATGTGCGCAAAAAGGGTTTCAGCAATACCTGGTGTACAGAATCCGGCGGACCGGAACCGGGTGTGGGCTGCGCAGGCCGGGGCATCATTACTTCCATCAACCTGCTGGAGCAGTTGGGAGCCTATGCGGACAGCGAAGCACTGGATTATGTCTTTTATGATGTTCTGGGGGATGTGGTCTGCGGCGGTTTTGCCATGCCCATCCGGGAAGGCAAGGCACAGGAAATCTATATTGTGGTATCCGGTGAGATGATGGCCATGTACGCAGCCAACAATATCTGCAAGGGGATTGTGAAATTTGCCGAGGCAGGCGGTGTGCGTCTGGGCGGTCTCATCTGCAACAGTCGTAAGGTGGACAATGAAGAGGAGATGATCCTGGCACTGGCGGATAAACTGGGAACCCAGATGATCCATTTTGTACCCCGTGAGAATATGGTGCAGAGAGCGGAAATCAACCGGAAAACCGTAATCGAATTTGAGCCCACCCATCCCCAGGCAGATGAATACAGAACCCTGGCAAAAAAAATCAATGATAATGAAATGCGGGTGATTCCAAACCCTCTGGAAATCGAAGAACTGGAAAAACTGCTCATTGATTACGGAATTGCGGCTTAGGGGGTGTTCGGTGTCAGGTGTTCGGTGTTCGGTGTCAGGTGTTCGGTGTTCGGTGTCAGGTGTTCGGTGTTCGGTGTCAGGTGTTCGGTGTTCGGTGTTCGGTGTCAGGTGTTCGGTGTCAGGTGTTCGGTGTTCGGTGTCAGGTGTTCGGTGTCAGGTGTTCGGGGCAAGAACATTGCTGACAGTTGACCAACAGACCGATAAGACCAACAGACCAACAAGACCAATAAGACCAATAAGACCAACAAGACCAACAAGACCAATATTCCGAATTCACAATAAGGAGAATATATACCATGATGATGCTCAGATCCATTGTAAGACCGGAGAAAGTGGATAACGTGCTGGCGGCCCTGATGGAAGCCGGTTTTCCGGGTGTTACCAAAATGTCGGTGGTGGGACGCGGGAAACAGCGGGGGATAAAAATCGGGGATGTGACCTATGATGAAATCCCCAAGGAACTGCTGCTGACCGTGATAAAAGACCAGGATAAGGATTTTGCCATCAAAACCATTATCAAAGCCGCCCGAACCGGGGACAAAGG
Organism: Desulfobacteraceae bacterium; assembly: GCA_011390755.1. Taxonomy (GTDB): domain Bacteria; phylum Desulfobacterota; class Desulfobacteria; order Desulfobacterales; family Desulfococcaceae; genus JAABRU01. The sequence goes on from JAABRU010000096.1 coordinate 16,619, forward strand.
TGCATTCGGTGATGGAAAAATCTTCGTGGTTCCGGTGCTGGAATCCTATACCATCAGTTCCGGCATTAAGGAAACCGCGGACGGAAAAACCGAAGAGGTGGAGATATGAGAGAGGTAATGGCCATCGTCCGGATGAATATGATGAACAAAACCAAGCGCGCGCTGACCGATGCCGGTATCTCTTCCATGACAGCAAAGGATTGTCTGGGCCGGGGAAAAGGTCTGGTGGATATGCACCTGCTGGAAGGTGCGGAAAAAGGTTACGAAGAAGCCGTGGCCCAGTTGGGCCAGAGCGGCCGCCTGATTCCCAAACGGGCCATATTAATGGTGCTGCCGGAAAAACTGGTGAACAGAGCTGTAAAGACCATCATCAAAGTCAACCAGACCGGCAAATCCGGTGACGGCATGATCTTTGTCATGCCCTGCACGGATGCCGTAATGGTGCGGACCGGCGAACACGGAAACGATGCTCTCGATGCTGTAAAATAAAAAAATGGGGCTGGGGTTCTGGGAACTGGGGTTCTGGGAACTGGGGTTCTGGGTTCTGGGGTTCTGGGAACTGGGGTTCTGGGTTCTGGGGTTCTGGGAACTGGGGTTCTGGGAACTGGGTTCTGGGGAGCTGGGAACTGAGGTTCTGGGGAGTTGGGGTTATAGGAACTGGGTGCTGGGTTCTGGGAGCTGGGGTTCTGGGAGCTGGGGTTCTGGGAACTGGGGGCTGATAATCAATGCCAAGCACCCAGCACCCAGCACCCAGCACCCAGCACCCAGCAACCAGCAACCCAGCAACCAGCAACCCAGCAACCAGAACCCAGCAACCCAGCAACCAGAACCCAGCAACCCAGCACCCAGCACCCAGCACCCAGCACCCAGCACCCAGCAACCAGCAACCCAGCAACCAGCAACCCAGCAACCAGAACCCAGCAACCCAGCAACCCAGCAACCCAGCAACCCAGCAACCCAGCAACCCAGCAACCCAGCAACCCAGCAACCCAGCAACCAGCAACCGAAACATATTCAGGAGAATCAGAAAATGGCGAATGCAGCACTAAAAGAAGAAATATTTGAACTGGACGGGATGGATCCCGAAAAAGTCAAAGAGGAAATGCTCAGCGCGTATCCGACCAAAGTGGCCCGGAAACGCGCCAAGCAGATTATTGTCAACAAGGTGGAAGGGGAAGATGTTCCGATCATTCAGTCCAATGTGCGTACTGTTCCCGGTCTGATCGGTCAGCGGGGCTGCTGTTATGCGGGCTGCAAAGGCGTAGTTCTCGGCCCTACCCGTGATATTGTCAATATTACCCACGGCCCTATCGGATGCGGTTTTTACAGCTGGCTGACCCGGCGGAACCAGACCGATGCCACGACCACACCGGACGGTCATAATTTCATGACCTACTGCTTTTCCACAGACATGCAGGATGAGCAGATTATTTTCGGTGGTGAGAAAAAACTGAAACAGGCCATACAGGAGGCCTATGACAATTTTCATCCCAAGGCCATTGCGGTCTTTGCCACCTGTCCCGTAGGGCTGATCGGGGATGATGTTCATTCCGTCTGCAAGGAAATGAAGGAAAAGCTGGGCATCAATATCTTCGGTTTCAGTTGTGAGGGATACAAAGGGGTCAGTCAGTCCGCAGGTCATCATATAGCCAATAACCAGATTTTCAAACATGTGATCGGAAATGACGACACGGTCAAAGACGGGGATTACAAACTCAATCTTCTGGGAGAATACAATATCGGCGGGGACGCGTTTGAAATTGAACGGATTTTCAAAAAATGCGGCATCACCCAGGTGGCCAGTTTCAGCGGCAACTCCACCATTGACGCATTTGCCAATGCCCATACCGCGGACCTGAATCTGATTATGTGCCACCGTTCCATTAACTATGTGGCAGAGATGATGGAGAAAAAATACGGTCTTCCCTGGATCAAGGTCAACTTTATCGGGGCAGAGGCCACAGCCAAATCCCTGCGGAAGATTGCAGCCTATTTTGATGATCCGAAACTGACGGAAAAGGTGGAGGCGGTCATCGCGGAAGAATTGCCGGAAGTGAAAAAGGCATGTGCGGAAGTTCTGCCCAGAACAAAAGGCAAACGGGCCATGCTTTTTGTGGGCGGTTCCCGTGCCCATCATTATCAGGAACTCTTTAATGAACTGGGAATGGAAACCCTTTCCGCGGGATATGAATTCGGTCACAGGGATGATTACGAAGGCAGGAAAGTCCTTCCCGGTATCAAGGTGGATGCGGACAGCCGGAATATTGAGGAACTGAAGGTGGAAGCGGATCCGGAAAAATTCAAACCGCGGAAATCTCCGGAAGAACTGGAAAAACTGCGTTCCTGCGGGCTGGAATTTGCCGGGTATGAAGGCATGATGCCCGAAATGAAGAACGGTTCTTTGGTCATTGACGATATCAGTCAGCATGAAACCGACACCATTGTGGAAGCCTTTAAACCGGATCTCTTCTGTGCGGGAATCAAGGAAAAATATTCCATACAGAAACACGGTATTCCCCTGAAACAGTTGCACAGTTACGATTACGGCGGACCTTACGCGGGATTCAAAGGAGCCGTTAATTTCTACAAAGAGATTGACCGCATGGTCAACAGTAAAATCTGGGGCTACCTGAAAGCCCCCTGGCAGACGAATCCGGAACTGGCTGCGACCTATGCGTGGGATTAGTCACCTGTTGCTTCAAATTTCAATAATTTTATTTTGTAGGTCGGGTTAGCGAAGCGTAACCCGACATTTCAAGCATTTTGTCGGGTTACGCTTCGCTAACCCGACCTACTGAAAACGAGTCATTTACAAGGAGTGCAGAAAATGCTGCTGAAACATACCACCTCAGAAATAAAAGAGCGCAGTGCGTTGACCGTCAATCCGGCCAAAACCTGTCAGCCCATCGGGGCCATGTACGCATCACTGGGGATTCACGGATGTCTTCCCCACAGTCACGGCTCACAGGGCTGTTATGCCTATCACCGGAGCGCACTGACCCGTCATTATAAAGAACCGGTCATGGCCGCCACCAGTGCCTTTACCGAAGGGGCTTCGGTTTTCGGCGGACAGGCCAACCTGCTCCAGGCCATAGATAATATGTTCACGGTCTATAATCCGGATATCATTGCCGTGCATACCACCTGCCTGTCGGAAACCATCGGGGATGATATTCCCCAGATCGTAAAAAAGGCCGAGGCGGACGGGAAAATTCCCGAAGGCAAATATGTTATCCATGCCAATACACCGAGTTATGTCGGCTCCCATGTGACCGGTTTTTCCAATATGTGCAAATCCATGGTGGATTATTTTTCCGAATCCAACGGTCATAAGAGCAAAACCATCAACCTGATTCCCGGTTATGTGGAACCTTCCGACATGGAGGAAATCAGACGCATTGCCTCGGAAATGAAACTGAAAACCATTATGTTTCCGGACACATCCGGCGTACTCAACGGTCCTATGACCGGCAGATTCAAAATGTATCCGGACGGCGGTGTCACCATAGATCAGTTGAAACAGACCGGTTCCGGCATGGGAACCGTGGCAATGGGACGGCTTGCCTCTATGGCCGCGGCCCGTGCGCTGGACAACAAATGCAAGGTTCCCTGTGAGATTATTGACCTGCCCATCGGACTTCACGGAACAGATGCCTTTATTGATACCCTGCGGCATATTGCGGGTGTCAATGTCCCCGATTCCCTGACCTTTGAACGGGGGCAGATGGTGGACATCATTTCAGACATGCACCAGTATTTTTACGGAAAACGGGTGGGGCTGGTGGGCGATCCGGACCAGCTGCTGGCTTTGACCAAATTCCTGGTATCCCTGGATATGCACCCGGTTTACATTGTTACCGGAACCCCGGCAGGAAAAAAATATGAAAAAGCCCTGCGGGAAGTCGTCAAAGATGTTCCCGGTGAGGTGAAAATCAGCGTACCCGGTGATATGTATCTTTTCCACCAGTGGATTAAACAGGAACCCGTGGATCTGCTCATCGGCAACAGCTATGTCAAGTATATCGCCAAAGACGATGATATTCCCTATGTGCGCTACGGTTTTCCCATCCTCGACCGTGTGGGACACAGTTATTTCCCCACCGTGGGATACAAAGGCGGAATGCGTCTGCTGGAAAAAATTCTGGACGCGCTTCTGGACCGTCAGGACAGGGATGCCACGGATATCAATATGGAACTGGTGATGTAAACAGATGGACAGTAACACGGAGGGCGAAACCAGAGGCAAAAGGGCCGGTTTTTCGCAGACTGTGCAAAAAAAAGTAACACGGAGTGCGAAAATAGAGGCCGAAAGGCCGATTTTTCGCAGACTGTGCAAAAAACCGCTTCGCTCTATTTTTGCACTCCGAGGATTTTCATACAAATCATAGGATAAAAAAATGACAGCCATCCCCATACTCAAAGAACGGGAAAGCCAGATATACCAGAAAGGAACGCAGCCTTTTCAGATGAAATGCGGCAAGCACAGCCTGGCCGGGTCCGTCAGCCAGCGTGCCTGCGTATTCTGCGGGTCCCGCGTGGTGCTGTATCCCATTGCGGATGCCCTGCACCTGATTCACGGTCCCATCGGATGTGCGGCCTATACATGGGATATCCGGGGGGCTTTGTCTTCGGGGCCGGAACTGCACAGACTGAGCTTTTCCACAGATTTACAGGAAAAGGATGTGATTTTCGGCGGAGAGAAAAAACTCTACCACGCCCTGAGCGAACTCATTGACATTCACCAGCCCAAAGCGGCCTTTATCTACTCCACCTGCATTGTGGGGATTATCGGAGATGATGTGGAGGCCGTGTGCAAAAAGGTTTCCAAAGAAAAGGGAATTGATGTGCTTCCCGTCCATTCCGAAGGATTTAAAGGGACCAAGAAAGACGGGTACAAGGCAGCCTGCGATGCCCTGTTCAAACTGGTGGGGCAGGGCAGTACCGAGGGAATCAGCCCTTACAGCATCAATATTCTCGGAGAATTCAACATCGGCGGCGAGGCGTGGATTATCAAAGATTATTACCGGCGCATGGGGGTGGAAGTGGTTTCCACCATGACCGGAGACGGCAGGGTGGATGACGTGCGCCGCTCCCACGGTGCGGTTTTGAATGTGGTGCAGTGTTCCGGGGCCATGACCTTTCTGGCCGAGATGATGAAAGAGAAATACGGCATTCCCTATATCCGGGTTTCCTATTTCGGATTGGAGGACATGTCAAAGGCTTTGTATGACGTGGCTGCCCATTTCAGCGATAAACCGGAGATCATGGAAAAAACAAAAGAGATTGTCCGGGAGGAAATCAGCCATATCTACCCGGAACTGCAAAAAATCAAAGCCGCGGTGCAGGGAAAGAAGGCCGCCATTTATGTGGGCGGCGCGTTCAAGGCTTTCTCCCTCATCAAAGCCCTGCGCTATCTGGGTATGGATGTGGTGCTGGCAGGCTCCCAGACCGGCAATGATACGGATTATGAAACCCTGCGGGATATGTGCGATGACGGAACCGTGATTGTGGATGATGCCAATCCCCTGGAACTGTCCAAATATATCATTGAGAAAAAAGCAGATCTCTTTATCGGCGGGGTGAAAGAGCGTCCCATTGCCTATAAAATGGGTATCGGCTTCTGCGACCATAACCATGAACGGAAAACACCCCTGGCCGGATATTCCGGAATGCTCAATTTTGCCAAAGAAGTCTATCTGACCGTGTCCAGCCCGGTGTGGAAATTTGCACCCGCGAGACAGTTATCAGTGAACAGTGATCAGTTGTTAACAGATTTTAATCCTCGTCCAAACACCGAACACCGAACACTGAACACTTGACACCGAACACCGAACACTTAACACCGAACACTGACCAAAACCCGAATGGAATGAATTATGAATAATTTAGCTATAAAAAAAGAAGAATATACGGCCACGAAAAATGCGTGCAAGCTCTGTACGCCGCTGGGGGCCTCCCTGGTATTCAAGGGAATTCGGGGAGCGGTCCCCCTGCTGCACGGTTCGCAGGGATGTTCCACCTATATCCGGCGGTATCTTATCAGTCACTATAAGGAACCCATTGATATTGCCTGTTCCAATTTTGCAGAGGAAACCGCCATTTTCGGCGGCGGGGCCAATCTGAAGATCGCGCTGGAAAACATCCGCAGGCAGTATGATCCCGAACTGGTGGGCATTGCCACCACCTGCCTCAGCGAGACCATCGGCGATGATGTGCCCATGTTTATCCGCGAATATAAGGATATGTGCGAAGGCCAGGAACTGCCGCCCATCGTCCATATTTCCACCCCCAGTTACCAGGGAACCCATATGCAGGGCTTTCACGGGGCTGTCCGTGCCCTGGTGGAAGGGGTTGCGGAAAAGAGGGAGCAGGACGGGCGTATCAATCTTTTTCCCGGCATGGTTTCCCCCGCGGATCTGCGGCATCTGAAAGAGATTATGAAGGATTTCGGCATTCCCTTTACCATGCTGCCCGATTATTCCGATACATTGGACGGCCCGCTTTGGACAGAATATCAGCGGATTCCCCCCGGCGGAACCCCGGTGGAAGAAATCCGGGCAGCAGGAAGTGCCCTGGGCAGTATTGAATTCGGTTCGGTATTGGCTATGGAAAAAGAAAGCGCGGGCCGAAGCCTGTTCAAAAAATTTGCCGTGCCCTGCCACAGTATGGGACTGCCCATCGGGGTGGATGAAACAGACCGTTTCTTTAACACCCTGTCCTCCGTCAGCGGAAAACCCATCCCTGCAAAATATCAGGAAGAACGGGGCCGTCTGCTGGACAGTTATGTGGATGGTCACAAATATGTCATCGAAGCCAGGGCCGTTGTTTACGGAGAAGAAGACCTTGTGGCCTCCCTTGTGCAGTTTCTCAAAGAAATCGGAGTGATTCCCGTTCTCTGCGCTTCCGGCGGCAGAAGCGGGCATTTACAGAAAATAATTGCAGAAATGATTCCGGACGATGAACAGAAAAATATCCGGATTTTGGAAAATGCCGACTTTACAGATATCGAAAGCATGGCCGAAGAACTGAAAGCGGATCTCATCATCGGCCACAGCAAAGGATACACCATGTCCCGGCGGCTGAATATCCCCCTGATCCGCATCGGATTCCCGGTTCACGACCGTGTGGGCGGAGCAAGGATACATCATATCGGCTACCGGGGAACCCAGGAACTCTTTGACCGCATTGCCAATACATTGATTGAAGCCAGGCAGAATGCCTCCTCTGCAGGGTACACATACATGTGATTCCGATTTACCGGGGAATCACATGGAATACCCTCCTCCACTCCCCTCTCCCATCGGGGGAGAGGGGAGAAAAATCGAAAATTCCCTCCTGAAAATTCCCCTCCCTCTGTGGGAGGGGCCAGGGGAGGGGTAAAAATAACAGTCTGTAATGAAATCAGTTTTCACCCTCCCCCAGCCCCTCCCTCAAGGGAGGGGAGTCCTAGGGGGAAAAGAAACACGAGGTAGAAAAATGAATTTTGAAAATCATCCCTGCTTTAATGCAAAAGCCCATAAAAAATTCGGACGGGTTCATCTGCCGGTGGCTCCCCGATGCAATATTCAGTGTAAATTCTGTAACCGCAAATTCGACTGCGTGAATGAAAGCCGTCCCGGAGTCACCAGCGGTATTCTGACACCTTATCAGGCAATGGTCTATCTGGATGAAGTTTTCAGACAGAAGAAAAACATCTCTGTTGTCGGCATAGCCGGGCCGGGCGATCCCTTTGCCAATCCCGAAGAAACCATGGAAACTCTGCGACTGGTGCGGGAAAAATACCCGGAAATGATGCTCTGTGTTGCCACCAACGGACTGAATATCGCTCCGTATATTGACGAACTCGCGGAACTGAAGGTCAGCCATATCACCGTGACCGTCAACGCGGTGGATCCGGAAGTCGGTGCAAAGATTTATTCCTGGGTGCGTTATAACAAACGGGTGATGCGCGCGGAAAAAGGCGTGGAGATTCTGCTGGAAAAACAGATGGAAGCGATAATAGGACTGAAGGAAAAGGGCATTACCGTCAAAGTGAACAGCATCATCATTCCCGGTATCAACGAAGACCATATTGAAACTGTTGCCCGGAAAATGAGCGAAATGGATGTGGATATCCTCAACTGCGTTCCCTATTATCCCAATGCCGGGTCCTCATTCGAGCATCTGGAGGAACCTTCAAAGGATATGATTCATGAAGTGCGGGAAAAAGCCGGGAAATATATCAAACAGATGCGCCACTGCACCCGTTGCCGCGCCGATGCGGTGGGACTGCTGGGAGAGGTTCCCGATGCCGCTCTCATGGATAAGCTGCAGGCATGTGAGCAGATCAGTAAAGAGGAACCTGTGAAAAAACAGAAGGGAATCAGAAGCCGGGTGGCTGTAGCCAGTATGGAAGGCGTTCTGGTGAACCAGCATCTGGGTGAGGCTTCCAAACTGCTGATTTACGACAAAAAAGACGGAACGATTTCCCTGCTGGAAGCACGGAATACCCCCCCGGCAGGCGGCGGATTCCAAAGATGGGCGCAACTGGCCGACACCCTCAGCGACTGCGGCACATTATTGGTCAGCGGAATCGGGGAAAATCCCAAACGCGTCCTTTCCACGACAGGTCTGGACATCATGGAAATCGAAGGGGTTATTGACGAAGCCGTGCGGGCCGTATTTGAAGGTCAGAGCCTCAGACATCTCATCAAAAGAGAAATGAAAGCCTGCGGCGCGGGCTGTTCCGGAACCGGCGGGGGATGCGGATGAATGTTGAATGATGAATTATGAATGATAAATGATAAATTTTCTCGTTCCCACGCTCTGCGTGGGAATGCCACCCGGACGCTCCGCGTCCTGCTTGCTTCAGATCTGAAAGCAAAAACAAGGTAAAGATAAATATTTCATAAACAAACTAAAAGGAGTTAACAAATGGACAAACCCGAATATCATATTTTTGTATGTGCAAGTTTCAGAGCCGGTGGCGATCCCAAGGGAGCCTGTAACAAAAAAGGTTCCATTGAATTCCTGCCTTACATTGAAAATGAAATTCTGGACAGGGGACTCAATGCCCAGATCACCAGCACCGGCTGCATGAAAGCCTGTGATTACGGCCCGGTCATGGTCATTTATCCCCAGGGCACATGGTACGGCCCGGTGGAAAGTGAAGAAACCATAGACGCAATTCTGGATGCCCTGGAAGACGGGGAAGTTGCAGAAGATTATGTAATAAATTAGAGAAAAGCCCTGAAAGGGCGTTTTGTTACAGCCCAGGGCAAAGCCCTGGGAATATTGAATAAAATTTAATACAAGCCCTGAAAGGGCGAATTGGAAAATGATTCGGGTATATAATCCGCCCTTTCAGGGCTTATGATTTTTTTATCCTTATATTCCCAGGGCTTTGCCCTGGGCTATACCAATCCGCCCCTTCGGGGCTTCCCTTAACTTAATGACATTGACGATCTGCGCGGGAACGCCTCCCGGACGCTCTGCGTCCTGTAAAAACCAAAGGAAACAGCAAAATGAAAGAATGGCAGTTGTATATTGATGACGGAAACAAATATCTGAAAACAGCGGTGAACGGCGCAAAATCCAGAAAAGAGGTTTTCACTCCGGAAATCCTTTACAATATTATTTCCATGTCCATTGAAAAACAGGTCATGGGACTGCTGATGTACCATGACCGTCTGCCGGAAAATCACACCCTGACAGACCTCATGGATGCCATCAGCGAACTCTGCACGCCCACAGAAGGCAGAGCCGGAGGATTTCCCGCGGATCTAAGGGAAAAGGTAATTGCAATGGACCGTTTTCAGGAAATCTGCTGCCTTGATTTCTATCACCGTGAAACCCCCAGTCAGGAAAATATAAACGAATTTATTGATGCCGGTCAGAAAGTGCAGGCCTTTGTTGCCACCCGTTTATAGAAATAGGGATTGGGGGACAGGGTGTGGAGAAATACCCTGTCTCTTTTTCCCATGTCCAACCCCCCTCTCGTCTCATTCCCACGATTTTCTCGTTTCTCGTTCCCATGCTCCGGTCCAATGGCATTAAGTTAAGACTCCCCTCCCTTGAGGGAGGGGAAACCTTATCAACGGATTTGACCCACTACCAAATTTGGGTAGTGGGTCAGAACGGTTGATGAATCAGAATCCGGCCTGCAGAGACAAGGCATGTCCTGTCTCTGCGCAGACTTCCGGATTGAGGATCAGCTTATTTGACCCACCACCAAAATTTGAAACAGCAGGAAATCAGAATCATTATGAACTGATAAAAGACGGGAAGTCAGAAGATTTTTCTTGACTGTCGGAAACGGGATACCGTATAAAAAAGATAAGAAGCTGTTTTAAAAATATTCTCTCATTATAATTTTGCCAGGATATTTCGTTTTATCCCGATATGAAACATGGTAAAAGCAGATTTATATGAGATAATACCTGATAACTGCCTGCTGCAACATATTCCGCACGGAACTGTATCTCATAAACATCTCTGAAACCTCATTTTAATGAGATATGGTTAGATTATGCTCAGGGGATATTACGGGAGGATATTTTTAAAACAGCTTCTTAAAAGTTCTTCAAACTGTATCTGAGGTTCTGATGGAATCTACAGCATTTTCTTCTTGACTTTCAGGATAATAATACCGTACAGAACAGACAGTCCGATTTTTTAAAGGAAAACAGTATTCACCACCCTCCGCACAGAATTATCTTACAGACAGCCGGATTGCAAGTGAAAAAAGTCTGAAAGATATATAATGATGCATTCTTCAGATGCCGCACTCAATGAAAGCACGCCTCACACTCAGACCCGGTCAGAAAGGAACCGGAAAACTTACCGAACTGTACGGCGACCGCCTGTACCGTGTAAGATACCGCTATGACGAAAAAACAAAGAAACGCTTTAAAACCGTGGAACTGACTGTGGAGGAAACCGGCCGGGAACCACCTCCCGAACCCGTGGTTCCCGATGACCCGGTTGCGGGAATCAGGGTTGATTATGAGGAAAAGGATCTGCAGAAC
>JAABRU010000259.1 GCA_011390755.1 Desulfobacteraceae bacterium
GAAATGTGCGTGCAACGTTCCCGCCTGGTACTGCCCAAAGGCAGCAGCATTCCGGAGAAAAAATCGGAGGCCATTGAAAATGCGGGGAAATGGGCCGCCAAAATTACGGAAAATAAGGAACTCAGGGCAGAAATTGAACTGGAGAAGCTGAAATGGGATAAAAACTACCCGGAATCAAAGTCCCTGGATTTTTTTCAGGATTTCTTCAGTCAGAAAAAATTCCGCTTCAATGCCCAGAATCCCCTGCACCGGGACATCCATGAGCGGTTTCCCCGCCTGGGTCATGAGAATCAGCCGGATTTTGATAAAAAACTGCTGGAACTCCCCCCGGATCAGCATCTCCGCCTGCCCCTGCTGCAGGTGCGGGCAGCCCTGCGAAGGGGCGAAGCGGATATTGGCAAACGCCTGGATACCTGCGTAGAAAAACTGGTCCGCAAGGATAAAAAACCCCCTCTTTCCCTGGTCAATCCCCTCTGGGAAGATACCACGGAAACCATCGGCCGGGCAGCCGCGGAAAAACAATACAAAGGGCAGTGGGAAGAGGCTACAGTACGGGCATGGAAATACTGCCAAAATGCCGAAGAAAATCTGTTTGAAAGTTTCCGGGTGCGCTGGTACTGGTCCCGGCAGCGGGAACTGTATAACCTGGCCTTCCGTGCGGCCCTGAACAAAGATGACAGGGAAAAGGCCCTGGAAATTGCGGATGCGGTAAAAAGCCGCCCGGTAATGAAAATCCTGGATATGGAGCGAACTTTTCCACCGGATTTGCAGGATAAACTGAAAAAGAAACTGCTGGAAATGGACGCGCAGGATTTCAACGACAGTTTTATTGTCGGTGCCGGGGAAGTGAAAAAAACAAAGCAGAAAAGCAGAAAAGGCCGGAAAAATAAAAAATCCCAATATCCGAAAGCGGAAAAAAGGGGAGATCAACCGGCAGACAAATCTTCAGAGTTACCCGGAAATAAAAAGGACTCCCGCCCTTTTAGCGATCTGCCCGCAGGATGGTCCGCCGTGCATTTTTACATCACTGACCTTGAAAACGCGCACGCGCTGATTGTCCGCAAAGGCAGAATACAGATCCGTGAAATCGGCATTTCGGAACTCTGGTATCATTTCAGCCGCTGGGAAGATGCCCGCCGGGAAGCAGACCATATGAAAGACATCTGCTTCCCTTTTCTGAAAAATCTCTGTGAAGCCTGCGGGCAAATGCTGGAACCGGTACTGGACATCACCGGAAACGACCCCCTGATTTTTATCCCCCACGGTTTTATGCACATGCTCCCCCTGCACGCGGCACGGGCCTTTCCCCGCAAAAGCCGTCTGGAGAAATTTTTATCCATGAAAAAAGCGGAAAAAGAATACCTGTTTGAAAGCCGTTCCTGCCTTTTTCTCCCGGCCTGGTCTCTGGCCCCTTTGGATAACAGCAGCATTTGTGAAAGCGGGGCCGATATACTGCACAGCAATTGGACTTCACGGAAAGATATTGAAAATGAGCTGGATGCAGAAGATCGGTGGGATAATGAAAAAAGGGAAAATAACAGCCCGGAGGATGTGTTCCGGGATATTCGGGAAAACTGTCCCCTTCGTTTTTATGCCCTGTTCTGCCACGGGCAGGGGGATATGCACAATCCCTATCATGCCCGTTTTCTGCTGCATGGTGACGCATTGGATTATCAGCAGATTGGCTCCGATCTCCCCCGGACAGACGGCGCACGGGTGCTGCTTACGGCCTGCGAAACAGACCTGGTTTCCGGCAGCCGCGGGCCTGCGGATGAGCATCTTTCCCTGGCCGCGGCTTTTCTGCATCAGGGAGCAGTGGAAACGGCCGGAACCCTGTTCAAATGCAATCCGGAATTTTCCGTGGCCCTTCTTGACCGTGTGAAAAACGAAGTCCTGCATCATCCCCGGATGCCCCTGCATGAAATTCTGCGGAAATTCCAGACAGAGTACAGCAGGAAGAACCCTGAAAAACTTCATTGTTTTATCCCCTTCCGGGTCATGGGATTTCCTTCATAAGTGAATTCACAAGCTGCTGAGGTGAAACATGAATAAATGGACCGTTCAGATTACTTTTCTTACACCTTTCCGCATTGTGAAATGGCAGGATCGGGAAACACGCAAACAAGACCGGGCCTACCGCCGGGGCGGTACCTTTGCCCGCTGGCACATGATAAACCGGAAAAATGATACCGGCCGTCCTTATATCACCGGTTCCCTGCTGCGCTCAGCCCTCTTTGCCCAACTGGAAGACATCCGCGGCCTGCTGATTCCGGAAAATCACAATGAACTCATTCATTTTGCCTGCTGCGGCATGGATGTCAGCAAAGACCGTATTCCGGCTTTCCTGAGAAGGCGGGCTGTTTACCTTCCGGGTGATGCTTCCCCGCCCAAAGACCGGCACACCTGGTGCGGAAAATGCGCCCTCTGTATCCTCATGGGTCGCAGTGATAAGGACAGGGACGCGAAGCATCAGAAAGAAAAGGACATCCGGAAATGGACCGTTCATTTTGATAATCTCAGGGAGCATGACCCGAAAAAGGGAACAGCCGAAAGAGAATTTGTGTGGAATGAAACCGCAGAAAGCCGCATCATGAACCGGGTGGATTTTTACAGCGGCAAGGCAAAGGATTATATGCGTATCTGGGAAATTGAAGAAGGATACTGCAGATCGGTCCGGGGAGACATCCGTTTTCATCTTCCGGCAGATTTGGAGAAAAACAATCCGGAACTGCTCAGCCGTATGCAGGCATTTATGGCCGCGGGTCTGACACAGATCCGCAGTCTGGCCGGGGGGCTTTGCCGGGTGGATATTGCGGAAGGGGCCGACCATGATGCACTGATCTGTAAATTCCATGATGCACTGCCGCCAGACCCCAAGCCGCCGGAAACGAAAATAAAATCGGAACTTCCAAAATTTCCGCCTTCTCCGAAAAAAGGGAAAGGCATTCCGGATATTCCCGGAACAGCAAAGAGCATCGCGGCTGTGTATGAAGAAGAACAGCGATATGAAAAAATCCGGCGACTGGCCGATGCCGTGCGGGAACTGCGCTGCGATCCGGGCCTTGTCTCTTCCCTTCCTTCCGCCAAAGGGGATGCGCGTAAAAATCAGACCGTATGGGATCGGGAACTGCCGGGAAGCGGGCGCAGCCTTCGGGAGGAACTGAAAATATCTGCAGAGGGGAAGGAAAAATCGCAGTGGCGGACATTCTGCGAAGCCCTGGGGCTGGCCCTGTATGAAGAAGCCAAAAAGAGCCGATCCGCTTCTGTCATGCGGGAACAGGCGCGGACACTGCCCCGTCTGCTGGGGGAAACCGAATTTTACGGTCTGCCCATGAAAAAAGAGGAAGAAGAAAGCCCGGTGCTGCTGAATGTATTGAATCTTCCCGATAAACAGTGGATTCTGGATGCAAAACTCACATCCCTCGGCCCTTTCTTTTTCGGTAAGGAAAGCGGAAAAGAACAGACCAGCGCGCCCATTCTCCTGAGCCGGGACGGGCATTTCCGCCTGCCCCGCTCGGTGATCCGCGGTGCGCTGCGCCGGGATCTGCGGCTGGTAATGCAGAAGGGCTGCAACAGTCCTGTGGGCGGCCCCCTCTGCCCCTGCCCGGTCTGCCGCATCATGCGCCGGGTGCTGGTAAGTGATGCCCTTTCCCCCTGCGACCTGCCGCCCCGGCTGCGCTACCGCATCCGCATCCATCCCCACAATCAGACCGTGGAGGAAGGAGCGCTCTTTGATACGGAATGCGGTTTTCAAGGGCTGTTCTTTCCCCTGCGTATGTATATCCGCACAGCAAAAAATGAAATGGATAAGGAACTGCTTTTTGTGCTTTCCCAATGGAAAAAAGAACAGGCTTTTCTGGGCGGTGATACCGGTACCGGTATGGGGCGTTTTCGCCTGGAATCACCGGAACTATGGTACAGCGATCTTTCAAAAGAAAGGAAAAATTTCTGGCTGAACAGGGGATATACCGGCCTGAGCGGTGCGGAGATAAAGGAACTTCCCCAATCCCCCAGACTCAGAAAAATGAAGGAAGTGAAACCCGACCAGTTTCTTACCCTCCTTCCCTGGCAGGAATATCCCTATTCCCTTACGGTCATATCCCCCCTGATTTCACGGGATCCGGTTTCGGCCCTGCTGGATCCCCGCTGCCCGGATACGGTTATGATCCGCAAAACCATACTGGATTATCCCAAAGATTCCCGGACATCCCCTGAATCTTCGGAAAGCAGTGAAGCGGCAGAAAAGCAGGTGTATTTTATCAAGGCCGAAAGCATCCGCGGCCTGCTGCGCCACCTGATTTCCAAAAACCGGGATGAAAGCGGAAAATTTCTCTGGCAACTGGATCATGAAGACTGTAACTGCCTGCAATGCCGCCTTTTCGGCAGTGTTCACCGAAAAGGTCAGCTTCGCTTTGAAGATGCGGAAATCTATAATGAAAAAGAAGAACGACTTCTTATCGGCCCGGAAAACAGCCATGACAGACTCATGGATCATGTGGCCATAGACCGTTTTACTTCCGGCAGTACGGATCAGATGAAATTCAATGAATATCCCCTGCCTGCAAGCCCCGACTATCCCCTGATCCTCAAATCCCGCATATGGCTGCACCGGGATACGGATGAAAAAGACCGGCAGGCACTGGGGAAGGCTCTGGCCCAAATGCAGCAGATGAGCCTGGGCGGCCTGGGGGCCATCGGTTACGGTCGCGTGGGAGAATTCGTATTTTCGGAAAAACCGGACTGGATACCGGAATTTTCTTTTTTGCAGCAGATAACGGAAAACAGACGGATGAGTTTTTCCAATGCCGCTCCCGAAACTTCCCTGGAAAAAGGAAAAATCTACCATCCCCACTGCTTTATCGCCACACCGGAAAACAAATCCGTGAATCGCACGACTTCCCTGGTTTCCCATGCGGAAGACAAAGACAATGAAAAAAATCCCCTGTTCAGCGGTGAAATCCGCTGCACTCTCAGCAGTCTGGGGCCTTTTTTCATTCCGGATACGGAAAACGAAAATTACTTCGGAATGCAGCAGGCCGGAAGCGAAACAGAAAAGCACAAAAACTACGGATTCTTCCGTATCTGCGGTCAGCCGACCATACCCGGTTCATCCATCCGGGGCATGGTTTCCTCGGTTTATGAATGTCTGAGCAATTCCTGTTTCCGGGTGATGGATCAGACGCGAAGACTATCTTGGCGCATGGAAGCGGATTCGGAGTTGCTCCGGGAATTTGTGCCGGGAAAAATTATCCGGGATAAAAAAACAGGGAAATGGCAAATGGAAGAAATGGAAGAACATCTGAGAGTGAATAAAAATAATTCCAAAACGCCTGTACCGGTCCGTCTGCCTGTATATGATAATCCCGCACTGAAAGATAAAAACTGGACAGATGCAGGAAAAAAAATCAATGACCATGCCCGACAGTTCCGGATAATACTGGATAAGGATGGTGTTTCAAAAAGGCAATGCTTCCCCATATATGAAAAACCGAATCAGTACCACGAAATGGATCAGCTTACTGTCCGTCTGGAAGGCGGGGTGAGGAAAGGATATATAAAATTTTCCGGGCCGAACAAAGTGGAAGTGAATAAAACGGAAAAAATTCCGGAAAAATGGAAATGCAGCACAGAAGAACCGGAAAAATGGTCTGAAGTGATACATAATAACTGTGATGTAAAAGAAACGGAAAAACGGGTAAGAACGAAAGACGAAGATTGGAAACTAAAGAAAAAAACAGAATATATTCCATCCTACAGACTGCAAAAAGACGGTTATATCTACACCATGTCCAAGAGATGTGAACGGATTTTTCTCGAAAAACCTGCTGATGAGAAAACATACTTTGACATTTCAGAATCCCTTGTATCCCGTTATGAACAGCTATTAGCAGAATACAGGGAAAATGCTGAACGGAACGGTATTCCTGAAATATTCAGAACCATTCTTCCGGACAATGGTACATTGAATCATGGTGATCTGGTATATTTCAGAAAAAACGGCAGTAAAGTTGGCGATATTGCTCCGGTAAAAATTTCCCGAATCGTTGACGATCAGGCAATCGTCCAAAAATTAGCAAATAACTCTCATCGTTCCTGCGCGCACACCTGCACGGAAAACTGCGAATCCTGCCCGGAACGGTGCAGCAAAGTACAGGATTATTTCAAACCCCATCCCGAAGGACTCTGCCCGGCCTGTCATGTATTCGGCACCACCTATTACAAAAGCCGCGTCAGCTTCGGCATGGCCGGGATGAAGGGAAAAGCCCGGTGGCTGTGCGAAAACCCGGAATCCCCGGACAAAGGCGGTCCCCTGACACTGCCGCTGCTGGAACGCCCCCGGCCCACATGGTCCATGCCTCATAAGAAATCAAACATTCCGGGCAGAAAATTCTATATCCACCATCCCTGGACTGTGGAAAAACTGAAAAACAAAGCCGAAAAAGCCTATGAACACAACCGGAGCATTGAAGCCCTGGATCAGGGAAACCGCTTTTCCTTTGATGTCCGTTTCAGCAATCTCCGGGAATGGGAACTGGGTCTGCTGATCTACAGCCTGGAACTGGAGGAAAAAATGGCCCATAAACTGGGCATGGCAAAGGCCCGGGGTTTTGGCAGTGTCCGCATTTCCATAGAAGAAATCCGCATCCGGGAAGGGGAAAAATGCCCGGATAAGCATACCCTGATCCGGAAAGCCTTTCAGCGCCTGGACATAGGGAATATGGAAAAAGAAAAACTGACCACCCATCCCCATATCCGGCAGTTACGGCAGAGCCTATGGTTTCCGGATGTACAGCAGGATGAAAATCTCCGGAAAATGGAAATCTCCTATCCCACCCTGGAAGAAGAGAAGCGGGAAAATGGAAAGGGAGAAAAAATCCTCATCCCCGGATATGCGGATTTTGTGAAGCAGGAGAATCCGGAAAGCGGGGAAAAAAATCCTCATTTTAAAAACGAAAAAGACCGTCTCGGATTTCTATGCACCCCCTGGAAGGAATGGCACTGCCTTCGTACTTAGAAATGAAAATTCAATAACATGATTTTTCCCGAACCGCAGAGACAGGGTATGTCTTGTCTCTGCAGATTCAGAACGGGATGTCATTTGATTTTCATTCCTTAGTTTGACTTTGTTCCCGGCTGGTTCCCAAGCTCTGCCTCAATGTCATTAAGTTAAGATCGCCGGAGTCCCGAACTGAAAGTTTGGGACACTGAAATGATTACAGATTACTCTGCCAAACTTTCAGTTTGGCACTCCAAAAATTTCTTAACTTAATGGCATTGAGGCTCTGCCTGGGAACGCAGAATTGCAAGCTCCGGCTTGCACAGGAAGCAGAGCTTCCCTGACCCGGGTTCCCAAGCAGGAGCTTGGGAACCAGCGAAAACTACTTTTATTAAAATCAAGCATTTAAGCAGTTAACCAAAAGCAGACAAAAACGCCGGTAAAATGCCTGAGTATGATGGAATTAAGGAAAATACCTGACATATCTGATTTCTGTTTGTGTCCTGCGGTAATTGAAAAAACCTTACCGCCCGTTTCTTAATGCACTGATTCCGAAACAGATTACAGAATTTTCAGAATCACCTGCAAAAGCACAGTGAATAACCCTACAACGTCACTTAGACATATTCCGGAATAATTTGGCAAATCCGGAACTGATTACAGGATAATAATCTGTAACAAAGCATATTTATGAGATTATATCCGGCAATCATTTCTGTCAGTCTGTTCTGCACAGATTTATGTCTCATAAAATCCTTTGGAATACGCAAATTTTATGAGACATGGCTAAGTGACGTTGTAGGGATAAGGATTTTCAATCAGAGCAGGACACCAGCTGATTTCTTTGATTTCATATAATCTCCTTTTATGTTCAAAGATTTTTTTCATCTTTTTGCAACAGTAAATATTTGGCATAACGATAAGTTCACCGGCAGGACGGCTTATCCGCCCTGTCCGGTGCAACGCATGGTTCAAGTAAGCCGCTAAGGCGGCAGGGATCAGTCCTTCCCCCTGTTTTCCTTCCGGATTTCATTTATATTTCATTATTTTTTTTATTTTATGCCATAATACACCTCATCTTTCAACCATTAAAAAAGCTGAACTTGTGCAGCCAAAATCTTATTTTTAACTAAAAAATATAATTTTATCAAGATGTTGTATTTAAAAAAGTTTCAAAATCTACAAATTCTCAACATATTGAAATCACTGTATGCCGATAATAATTTATTTGGAAATATTTTTATTGAAATATAATATTGATGAACCCGTAAAAAGTCCT
>JAABRU010000260.1 GCA_011390755.1 Desulfobacteraceae bacterium
GAAAAACAGGAGGCCCTGCGGATTGCCGCAAAAAAGACAGAGGATGAAATCAGCGAACTCAGAGAAACCGTGAACAGTCTGCGCACCGAACTGGAAAAAAAGGATGAGGAAAAGCAGGAGGCCCTGCGCACTGCCGCAAAAAAGACAGAGGATGAAATCAGGGAGTTGAAAGATACGATAGATTCCCTGCGTGTTGAGCTGGAAAGAAAAAATGAAGAAAAGCGGGAATCTGTCAGGATTGCCGAAAAGAAAGCAGAAGATGAAATAAGGGAGTTGAAAGAAACTGTCCGTTATCAGCGTATCCAACTGGAATCTGAAGAAGCGGAAAAGGAGGAAAGATTACAGAAGGTTTCCCAGGAGTTCCGGGCTGAAATTGCAGAACTGCGCGCTTCGGTCTCTGCCTTAAGAGATGAACTGGACAACGCGGGTCTGGACAAAGCCGACAGTGTCCGAAAATCTGTTGCAGTTCAAAGAAATGAAAACCGTCAGTTCAGAAAAACTATCAGCGTATTGCGGGAAGAACTGGAAATTCTGAAACTGAAACATGAGCAGGAAGTGCAGGATGTACAAGGGACTGCACAAAATGATAAACTGGAGTTGCAGAATACAATTGCTTCTCTCCGCCGAAAACTGGAGGAATGCCATGAGCAAAGAGAATGAGGATAAGATTATAGAAGAAGAATCTGCCCCGGTTTCTGCAAAAGCAGATATGAATCAGGCAGAGGTACTGCTGAATATCACCCAGACAATGGCGGCTTTTGAGACACTGGATGAAATGCTCGAAGCCCTGGTGAATATTATCATTGAACAGGTAAATGCCGAAAGGGGAACCATCTATCTGTATGATAAGGAAACCGATGAACTCTATTCCCGTGTCGCAACAGGGCATTACAAAAGAGAAATCCGGATTCAGTCCAAAAGAGGTGTGGCGGGCCATGTATTTAATGAAGGCAGGGGAACCATTGTGCATGATGCCTATTCGGATAAGCGATTTGACCGCAGCGTGGACGGCAAAACCCGTTTCGTTACCAAAAGCATTCTCTGCGCTCCCATTAAAACAGTCAGAGGGGAAATCATCGGAGTTGCCCAGGCCCTGAACAAAAGAAAAGGGCAGTTCAGTGACGGGGATATGGAACTGCTTACCATCATGACCACCCAGGCGGCAGTGGCATTGCAGACCATTCAGTTTGTGGAAAAGGTGAAAAAGAACCGCGAACAGGAGATGGAATTTTTTGACGTGGTTTCCGATGTTATTTCCGAAATCGAACTGGATGCCATTCTGGACAAGGTGATTGAGCAGGCCAAAAAAATGCTGAATTCGGAGCGTGCCACTCTCTTTCTCAATGATGAAAAGACCAGTGAACTCTATGTAAAAGTCGGCAAAGGGCTGGAAGCCGTGCGCTTTCCCAATCATATGGGAATTGCTGGAACCGTTTTTACTTCGGGTGAATCGGTTAATATCCCTTATGCCTATGCGGATCTGCGTTTTAATCCCTCTTTTGACAGGCAGTCCGGTTTTTTCACCCGCTCCATCCTCTGCGTTCCGGTAGTCAGTAAAAAAGGAAGAACCATCGGTGTTACCCAGGTGCTCAATAAAAAAGGCGGTGCCTTCAGTGATGAGGATGAGTTCCGTCTCCGGGCATTTACCGGGCAAATCTCTATTGCCCTGGAAAATGCCCAGCTTTTCAACGAAGTGCAGAATACCAAAAATTACAACGAAAGTATGCTCGAATCAATGAGCAACGGTGTGGTGACTATCAACGAAGACGGAAAAATCATTACCTGCAATAAGGCCGGTCTGCGAATTATGAGAATCCGCTCCGAAGAGATTATTGATAAACAGGCTGCTGATTTTTTCACCGGTCCCAATGCCTGGATTCTGGATAAAATCAAGCGGGTGGAGGAAAACCAGGAGTCCGAAGTGATTATGGATGCCGAAATCGAATGCGGCGGTGAAAAACTTTCTGTAAACATTACTGTTCTCCCCCTTATCAGTGTGGAGCAGCAGAAACTGGGTTCCATGATTATGCTGGAAGATATCAGCAATGAAAAACGGATGAAATCCACCATGTCCCGCTATATGAACCCGGAAATCGCAGATCAGTTACTGGCAGGGGGCAGTGATATTCTCAGCGGTAAAAGCCTGATTGCCACCTGTCTTTTTTCCGACATCCGGGGCTTTACCCCCCTGACCGAAGAACTCGGGCCTCAGGGAACCGTTGCCCTGCTCAATGAATATTTTACCATCATGGTGGAATGTATTCAGGAAGAAGGCGGTATTCTGGATAAGTTTATCGGAGATGCCATTATGGCGGCTTTCGGAGTGCCTTTGGCACGGGATGATGATGAAGACCGTGGGGTAAGGGCAGCGATTGCCATGATTCGGGAACTGGATAAATGGAATGCGGAACGGGCAGGACACGGCAAAAAAACTGTGGATATGGGTATCGGTATCAATACCGATACGGTTGTCACCGGAAATATCGGTTCTCCCAAACGCATGGATTATACCATGATCGGTGACGGAGTCAATCTGGCCTCCCGCCTGGAAAGCGCGTGCAAACAGTATCATACCCGCATTCTTATCAGTGATAATACCTATAACAAACTGAGGGGAACCTACCGCACCCGTGAAATTGACCGGGTTGTGGTCAAAGGCAAAACCGAACCTGTGGGTATTTACGAAGTACTGGATTATCATACGGAACAATCCTTTCCCAATATGCGGGGTGCGCTCAGTATGTTTGAAGAGGGACTGATGCAGTACCGGAAAATGAACTGGGATGATTCCATTGCAGCATTCCGGGAAACCCTGAAACTGAATCCCAATGACAAACTGTCAGAGATGTATATTGACCGCTGCGAACATCTGAAACAGAGTCCCCCCGAAGATGACTGGAAGGGGGTCTGGGTAATGACCTCAAAATAGTACAGGTATTTAAAAAAATAATTTCAATATGCTGTCACTCGGATACATACCGGGTGCATTCTCTGTTCCCTGCCGCCTTTCGGCTGAGAAAGGTCCGGTCGAAGCTGTTTATCTCACATAATGGATTGCAGAACCGAGATAATGAAAATTCCACTTTTCCGCTGAACAGGAAACTGTAAAACCGGATCAGAAATCCGATTTTTTCAAAAAATCGGATTTCTTCCAATCTTTGATGAACCTGCAAAAAGTCGGTCAGGAAAAAATCTGCCATGTGATAATGCGCCCCTGCCGGTATTTTACAACTATATATTGCAGCCGGAATTTAGGGATCTGACTTTTTACGGAACCATCAATCTTTGACTTATAAAAAAATACAGGAGAAAACAGCATGAAACCCGCAAAACCGCTGCCCTGGGTGGTAAGACCCCTGGTTCCGGAAGAGGTCTATACGGACCGGGAGGAATTTCTGGAATATTTTTATGAGGCCGCACTGAAGGCCGGTACCCGCCGCACCATGTCCACCGTGCTGCTGGGACAGAGACGCATGGGAAAGACCGAAATCTTCAAACGGGTGGTCAACCGGCTGTTTTTCTCCCAGGATCCCGAAGACCCCCTGGCCGTGGTTCCGGTTTACTACAGTTTTCCGGATCAGCCCATGGATGTCAACCGCTTTGCCGAAGACTATATTGAAAATGTCATCCGTTATTATGTGGCATTTTACACCCGGCAGCCAGGACTGATAGAAAAAAAACTCACCGGAAAAAGTCTTCTCGGAGCCGTTGCGGAATCCAGAAAACTCTTTTCCTTTCCCGAACAGTTGGACTGGCTGCTGGAATGGTATGATGCCATATGCCGCCGGGACACCCCCTTTCCGGAGCGGGATGCGGTTGAATCCCCCCGCCGGGTTTCGGATTCCGCGGATTCCACCATCGTGGTATTTCTGGATGAATTCCAGAATACCCGGCTGCCCCAGTATGATTTCTCCATCGTCGGATTCATGCAGGAGGCCGTGGAATCCCCCACCTGCCCGCATTTTGTCACGGGTTCGGCCATGAGCATCCTGGCCAGGGAAATCATCGGGAGGGGGGCTTTGTTCGGACGGTTCAGAAGTCAGGAAATCAGAGCCATGACAGAATATCACGGTGCGGAACTGGCAGTGAGGGCCGCCCGTTACAACCGTATTGACCTTCCGGAACTCATGGCCCCGGTCATAGCGGAACGCTGCGGAGGGAATCCCTTTTATATTACGGCGGTGATTCAGCAGGCAGCGGAACAGGGGATTGTCATCACTGACGAGAAAACCCTGAACAGAATCCTGGCCCTGGATATTTCTTCCGGTTTCATATGGGGCGAACTCCACGACCAGGTGACAAGGTGGATTCAACGGATCAATGAAAAAGGCATCACCAAATGGATTCTCTACCTGTCGGCCCTGGATGAGAACACCGAGGAGGATAAGAAAGGCCGTCTGAATGTGGAGAAAATCCGGGATGAAATCCGGGAACGGGAGAAAAAGGAGGTTTCCCTGGAGGAGGTCCGGGATGTGCTGGTGCGCCTTTCCCGCGGGGATCTCATCGAATACCTGGAACTGGGCGGATGGTTCCGCCGGGTGAAGGATCCCATCCTGCTGGAATTTCTGAAAGTATGGGGACGGACGGAGGTGGCGGGAAATCCTTCCCGGAACGTGCAGAATGACCTGATCCGGAAATATGAAAAAATGGAAAGACGCATTCATGAATACAAAGGTTATCTTGCAGAGGTGCATATGGGACAGGTGCTTTGGAACACACAGAGAAAAACACTGCCCGGAAGGTTTTTCAATCAGGCATCGGACGTAAAAATGCCGGATATGTTTGTATATATTGAGTACCGTCACCGCCCCGGTTCCGGGAAAAAAAAGGAAATTGACGTGCTGGGAGCAGCCGGAGCTGAGGACTGGATCTGCCAGAGCAAATGGACACAGGGAAGGAAAACCGGTATAAAGGCGGTCGAAGAACTGCTTGCACAGGGAGATATGCTGAAAAAGGAACACAACCCTGTCCGTCTCCGCCTCTGGCTCTTCTCTCACGATGGTCTGACAAAACAGGCGGAAAATTTTGCAAAAAAACACGGCATATTCTGGTCGGACCGGAAGGAATTTGACGAACTGCTGGAATATGTGGGGCTGCGGAAACTGCCGGATCTGAAACATGCGGAAATAATCTCTGAATTATAAAAAAATTCACTGTACAGCACAAAATATATTTATGACTTCTAAAAGCTGTTTAATATCAAATATTTAACCTTTGCCATTGCTCAGAAGATTTAATATTGCAGCCACGAATTACACGAATTACGGTTTATGCGATTCGTGCAGATTCGTGTTATTCGTGGCTGATTTTAATAATATTTCGCGCAGATATTCGTAAATAATACAATAATATCAGAATGTAATTTTTTTTGTCCTGTACAGTGAAAAAAATTACAGGAGAAAACAGCATGAAACCCGCAAAACCGCTGCCCTGGGTGGTACGCCCCCTGGTTCCGGAGGAGGTCTATACGGACCGGGAGGAATTTCTGGAATATTTTTATGAGGCCGCACTGAAGGCCGGAATCCGGCGCACCATGTCCACCGTGCTGCTGGGGCAGCGCCGCATGGGAAAGACCGAAATCTTCAAACGGGTGGTCAACCGCCTGTTTTTCTCCCAGGACCCCGAAGACCCCCTGGCCGTGGTTCCGGTTTACTACAGCTTTCCGGATCAGTCCATGGATGTCAACCGTTTTGCCGAAGACTATATTGAAAATGTCATCCGCTATTATGTGGCATTTTACACGCGGCAGCCCGGACTGATAGAAAAAAAACTCACCGGAAAAAGTCTTCTCGGAGCCGTTGCGGAATCCAGAAAGCTCTTTTCCTTTCCGGAGCAGTTGGACTGGCTGCTGGAATGGTATGATGCCGTCTGCCGCCGGGATACCCCTTTTCCGGAACGGGATGCGGTGGAATCCCCCCGCCGGGTTTCGGATTCCGCGGATTCCACTATCGTGGTATTCCTGGATGAATTTCAGAATACACGGCTGCCCCAGTATGATTTCTCCATCGTCGGATTCATGCAGGAGGCCGTGGAATCCCCCACCTGCCCGCATTTTGTCACGGGTTCGGCCATGAGCATCCTGGCCCGTGAGATCATCGGAAGGGGCGCGCTGTTCGGTCGCTTCAGAAGTCAGGAAATCAAAGCCATGACCGAATACCACGGAGCGGAACTGGCAATGAAGGCCGCCCGTTACAACCGTATTGACCTTCCGGAAATCATGGCCCCGGTCATTGCGGAGCGCTGCGGGGGAAATCCTTTTTATATCACCGCGGTGATTCAGCAGGCAGCGGAACAGAATGCCGTCATCAGCGACGAGGAGACCCTCAACAGAATCCTGGCCGTTGACATCTCTTCCGGCTTTATCTGGGGTGAACTGCATGACCAGGTGACACGGTGGATTCAAAGGATCAATGAAAAGGGCATCACCAAATGGATTCTCTACCTGTCTGCCCTGGATGAGAATACCGAGGAGGAAAAGCGGGGACGGCTGAATGTGGAGAAAATCCGGGATGAAATCCGGGAACGGGAGAAAAAGGATGTTTCCCTGGAGGAGGTCCGGGATGTGCTGGTGCGCCTTTCCCGCGGGGATCTCATCGAATACCTGGAACTGGGCGGATGGTTCCGCCGGGTGAAGGATCCCATCCTGCTGGAGTTTCTGCGGGTCTGGGGCCGGACCGAGGTGGCAGGGAAAGCTGCGGACGAGGTGCAGCAGGATCTGATGGAAAAATATCAGCACCTGGAAAGAAGAATCCGGGAATACAAAGGATATCTGGCGGAAATCCATATGGGGCAGGTGCTGTGGAATGCACAGCGGAAAACCCTGCCCGGAAGATTTTTCAACAGTAAAAAGGATGTGAAAATGCCGGATATGTTCATATTTGTGGAACACCGGCACCGCCCCGGTTCCGGAAAGGGACGGGAGATGGATGTGCTGGGGGCCGCGGGGGCCGAGCAGTGGATCTGCCAGAGCAAATGGACAGAGGGACGGAAAAGCGGTATAAAAATTCTGGAGGAGCTGCTGGCACAGGGGGAGATACTCAGGGACGGAAAGGACTACCGCACCATCCGCCTCTGGATATTCTCCCACGGAGGTCTGACAAAACAGGCCGAGAATTTTGCCAGAAAACACGGCATATTCTGGTCGGCCCGGAAGGAGTTTGACGAACTGCTGGAATATGTCGGGCTGCGGAAACTGCCGGAACTGAAACATGCGGAAATAATCTCTGAATTATAAAAAAATTCACTGTACAGCATCAGAAGATTTAATATTACAGCCACGAATTACACAAATTACACGAATTACGGTTTATGCGATTCGTGCAGATTCGGTCATTCGTGGCTGATTTTAATAGTATTTCGTGCAGAGATTCGTACATAATACAATAATATCAGGAATGTAATTTATTTGTCCTGTACAGTGAAAAAAATTACAGGAGAAAACACCATGAAACCCGCAAAACCGCTGCCCTGGGTGGTACGCCCCCTGGTTCCGGAGGAGGTCTATACGGACCGGGAGGAATTTCTGGAATATTTTTATGAGGCCGCACTGAAGGCCGGAACCCGCCGCACCATGTCCACCGTGCTGCTGGGACAGCGCCGCATGGGAAAGACCGAAATCTTCAAACGGGTGGTCAACCGGCTGTTTTTCTCCCAGGACCCGGCAGATCCCCTGGCCGTGGTTCCGGTTTACTACAGTTTCCGCGAAGAGAATCTGGACCGCTGGGAATTTTCCGCTGAATATGTGGAAAACTTTATCCGCTGGTACACCGCTTTCCGCCTGCAGGATCCCCGGATCATCTCCAAAGATTATATTTCCCTGGAGGCCCTGCCTGCATTTGTAAAGGAGAATATCCCCCAGACCTTCGGCATTTCCGGCTCGCTGAACCTGCTGGCCTCCCTTCAGAAAAAAGCGGTCAGCATTCCTGAAGACGCGGCTGTCACACATCCCCGCCGGGTATCGGATTATGATGACAGCAGTATTGTCATGTTTCTGGATGAGTTTCAGAACACCCGGATGCCGCAGTATAAATTCAGCATTGCCGGATTCATGCAGGAGGCCGTGGAATCCCCCACCTGCCCGCATTTTGTCACGGGATCGGCTGTGAGTATTCTGGCCAGGGAGATTATCGGCAGGGGGGCTTTGTTCGGACGTTTTTCCAGTGAAACCATCGAACCCATGACCCCCTACTGGGGAGCGGAACTGGTCCGGCGGGCCGTCCAGATCGGAAGAGCG
>JAABRU010000376.1 GCA_011390755.1 Desulfobacteraceae bacterium
TATTTCCGATAAAGTCTGCTGTAACACGGTTTTGAAAACCGTGCGTGCCGCAGAATGCGGTTCACCCGTTTTTACCCATCAGTTTAACTTTGACAGAGCAGTAGTGAAAATAAATTATTCTGACAATAGGAAAAAGAGATGCAACTGTCAAGATTAAACCATTTCCAGGGGAAAAGTATAGGGGAAATACAAATGACCTTATTTCATATTGCATTCATCATGAATTACGTTTATAAAAAGTTTTATCTGTGCAAATTAAGGAGAATATTATGATTATCGGAATACTTAAAGAAATCAAACCGGAAGAGAACCGTGTTTCTATGACACCCGCGGGCGCGGCAGTTATGAAACAGAAGGGGCACAGCATACTTGTGGAAACATCCGCAGGAAGTGCCAGCGGTTTTGAAGACAGTGCCTATATCCGGGCCGGGGCTGAAATAATAAACAGTCCCGAAGAGGTCTGTAAACGGGCTGAGATGCTGATGCATGTAAAAGAACCGCTTCCCCCCGAATATGATCTGATCAGAAAAGATCATATTATTTTTACCTATCTGCATCTTGCGGCGGCAGAAGAACTGACCCGGATTCTCATCAAAAGCGGCTCTGTGAATATTGCCTATGAAACCATACAGAAAGCGGACGGTTCCCTGCCCCTGCTGATCCCCATGAGCGAAGTGGCGGGCAGGATGGCCGTGCAGCAGGGGGCCAAATATCTGGAAATGGCACAGGGGGGGCGCGGTGTGCTGCTGGGCGGTGTGCCGGGTGTTGAACCGGGGAATGTGCTCATCATCGGCGGCGGGATTGTGGGGACCAATGCCGCAAAAATGGCATGCGGACTCGGGGCCAAAGTGTATGTGCTGGACACGAATCCGGATCGCCTGCGCTATCTGAGTGATATTATGCCCGGCAACTGCTTCCCCATTATGTCCGACCCTGCCAGTCTGCAGACTCTGGTTCAGCAGGCCGATGTCATTATCGGGGCCGTTCTGATTCCGGGAGCCAAAGCCCCCAAACTGATCCGCCGCGGGATGCTCAGACATATGCGCAAAGGCTCGGTAATGGTGGATGTGGCCATTGACCAGGGCGGATGTTTTGAAACCTCAAAAGCCACCACCCATTCCGATCCCGTTTATACTGTGGACGGTATTATTCATTACTGTGTTGCCAATATGCCGGGCGCGGTTCCCCGTACCTCCACACTGGCCCTGACCAATGCCACACTTCCCTATGCAGTGGAAATTGCCGATAAGGGATGGAAAAAAGCCATGAAAGAAAATGAGGAAATCCGGAAAGGGGCCAATATCATAAAGGGTAAGGTAAGTTATAAAGCTGTGGCAGATGCCTTTGGTCTGGACTATGCAGATATTGAAACCCTGCTGTCCTGAAGTATTCACAGCCCCGGAACCTGCCCCGGTTTCCGGAATTTTTCAGTTTTTGCAGTTACAGAGCTCAAGATAATTGTTTTGGGCCAGTGTTCTGTCAACATTAAGGTGATTTCCTGAAAAAATGTACCGGAGGAGTGCCAGACTGAAAGTCCGGCAGTGTCTGACAGACGGCAGTCCGGTTACAGACTTTCCGTTTAAGACTCCTGCGGAAGCGGTACATTCATATTTGGAAATCGCCTAAAGGGAACATCTGCCAAACCGTAAGGGCGTATTGAATACGCCCGGTATGAGCGGCTTCAGGGCCTATGCAGTGCGCCCCTGCAGGAGTGACATAACCCGTCAGTTTAATTTTGACAAAGCACTAGGCCGGGGTGAACGCAGTGAACCCCGGCATACTGAATCTGTTGGGGTTCGTTCCTCACCCCAGCCTGCAGAAAACCCAAAATTATTTTCTTAAACACTGTAAAAACCTGTCCGGAGCCGGAAACCGTATTTTTGCAGGCAGCATGGACACCGGGTACGGGGAGGACTTTTCAGATCGGGGCCGAGAATATTTTGACGGAAAAGGAAAGCTTTGCAGATGAATATATGATGAATATGTAAAAAATCCGAAATCCGGGTATTTCAGCAGTTTAGCATGCTGATTTTACTAAAGCTGAATTCTGGAAAAATGACTTTTTACCGGTTCATCAATATATGGCGTGATAAGAAATGGACGGAAAGGAAATGATGCGGAGTTCACAGACGGAAGG
>JAABRU010000261.1 GCA_011390755.1 Desulfobacteraceae bacterium
AGTCAACATAAAAGTTGTATTAAACTACTGCAAAACAAGGAAATCTTCTTTGCAAAACATAACTTTAACTTTCTGTTTATATAGAGATAAAAAGTTTTCGGTCAGGCACTATGTAGCAAATGAAGGCTTTTAAAATTTTTTCCAATGCAAGGTGAAGAAAGAATAAGCCATGACGGATTTTGTTTGATTTGATAAGTTGATTCGCTGCATCAAAATCTTCGTCAGCCCCTTTTTTCCAATGTTCGATATGTTTTTCTATGTTTATCATAATGTTAGTTATCTTGATGAATAAGGGGCTAACAACAAAGCTCAGCGGCAAAATGGGCGTTGACGGACTTCATTTCCGCAACATAGCCGCCGCCCATTTTGTCCGCTGGAGCCTTGGGTTCAAGTAAGTCGCTATGCGGCAGGAATCAGCTTACGACATGTATTTACTGCATATTCCGTATAAAACCGGGCAGGCCGCCGGGAGGCGGATTGATTTACCGTTTTTTACCTTACCGGCATCTGCCTTCAGCCCCGGTATGCTGTCTTTTATGATTACATCAGAGGAATACCTCTTCCCGTTATCATTAAGACAGTTTCCCGGATTTACAGTATAAACAGTTTCCCGAAGCAATCCCCGTACAGCAGATACCCTGCCAAAGCGGAGACCGGGCATCCTGAACACCGGACTGAATCTGACCTGCATCCCCGGAAGAAATTCTGGGAAATACCGGAATTCTTTTCAGGGATGTTTTTTTGTGCCTGTGCGTAAGGCAGGTCAGTTCAATCCTTATGGGTTATACCAGTACACAATTGATATTAAACAATATTATCAACCATTGCTGATAGAATGCCCATTATTTTTACGATATTATTTATATGATATTCTTTTAAATCTATAAAAACAGTATTGTTATCCAACTTTAGAAATTTCCACACACTTCCTGTCGTAACTACACCGTAAATCACAGATGTACTCTCACCTTCCTGTTCATTGTATATTTTTGAGGCAATCATTTCTGCAACACATTGTCCGAATCCACTTATTATATTTTCATTTTTTGCCTCAACAATTGTAATAATGGGAGCATTAAGAAAAAGTTGTTCGCCTGATTTGCTAATGATATAATCGCAGTATCCGTTAAGATTTTTTTGTTTATCCACGTTGAACTCTGTTCCTGAAAAGAGACTGAGTTTATCTTTGAACATTCTTTTCAATTCTAATAAAACATTTATGATTATTAGTTCTGAACGGGCTTTTTCAGTGTTTATAGCCAATGCAAGAGGAACATTTTCATTAAGAGTAGTCGAGAGATACTCACTTATGTCAATTTCTTTTATATCCGAAGTTATATTTTTATTTTCAATTATTGTCAGGTTAAAATCTTTCTTTACTTTTTTAAGTGTAAAATCGCTGTATCCCATATTTTCACCTCAAAGATTTAAATCGAGTTGTTAAATATTGTATTTCTATTTATAATTTTAAATAGTTATAAATCTGGATATGCTGTTGGGAGACTATCAGTCTGTAAATAGCCGTTTTCAGCAATTTTTTCAATAATATCAAAGAAAATAATAATTTTGATTAACGATATTCACTTATTATAAACTTCAATTTTGATGAATCGGTAAAAAGTCCAAATTTCAAAAATCGCTATTAATAAAATCAGAGTGTTAATATGTGTCAAAACCTGATTTTCGGACTTTTTACGAATCCATCCATTTTTGTCAAAAAATTGATGAATCGGTAAAAAGTCCAAATTTCAAAAATCACTATTAATAAAATCAAAGTTTTAATGCGTATCAAAACCTGATTTTCCGACTTTTTACGAGAACATCAAAATTAAGTTCTCAGAGATGAATATATCGTTGCAGTTAAGTAAAGCAATGACAGATTTTTTTTATTTTACAAATCGTAAGCTACCTTATTTGATGATTGGAACAGATAACTGCATTTGGAAAGACATCAATCTCACATAATCAAATTTTATAATATTTATCAATATTTCAAGGGGTATAACGCAGAGTTAACCGGCAACAGGGGATGGAGCGATCGTCAGCGAGCGGAAGCCCAAATGTCCGCCTGATCGCCGGGTTCAGGTAAGTCGCTCTGCGGCAGGAATCAACTTACGACATGTATTTACTGCATATTTCGTATAAAACCGGGCAGGCCGCCGGGAGGCGGATTGATTTACCCTTTTTTACCTTACTGACATCTGCCTTCAGTCCCGGTATGCTGTCTTTTATGATTACATCAGAGGAATACCTCTTCCCGTTATCATTAAGACAGTTTCCCGAAGCAATCCCCGTATCAATGTCATTGACGTAAGCAGAATATTCCCCTCCCCCGGTGGGAGGGGTCAGGGGAGGGGAGTCTTAAAGTCAATGACATTTTGATCCCCGTATGGCAAATACCCTGCCAAAGCGGAGACCGGGCCTCCTGAACGCCGGACTGAATCTGACCTGCATCCCTGAAAGATTTTCTGAGAAATACCGGATACTCTTTCAGGGATTTTATTTTGCGCCTGTGCGTAAGGCAGGTCAGTTCAATCCTTATGGGTTAAGCTGCCTGGGGCAGAGCCCGGGAACGGGTTAAAGTGGTGTACCGGGCGTATTAAATTCTGATTGCAGTATTTTTAATGCCGGGATGCGGTTTATGATTTCTTTTCTTTCAGTGCGTCTGCCCCGATTTTTATCTCTTTGGGCCTTACTGCTGCGCCGGGCCGGGCTTTTTGTATTCCGCTGATGATGATTTTATCTTCCGCAGCGATGCCGGAGGAAATCAGCCGCATTCCTTCTGCCAGATGACCGGTTTCCACCGGACGGTATTCCACAATATTTTTACTGCTGACAGCCAGGAGGTACCGGCCCCGCTGATCTGCCCCCAGGGCATGCTCCGGAACCAGCAGGGCATCCTTTATCTCCCCCAGGGGAATCCGGAGACGGACAAAAAGCCCGGCCAGGAGAACATGATCCGAATTGTCAAAAACCGCCCGCGCCTGTATGGTTCCGGTTTCGCTATTCATCCGGTTTTCTATGGCATCCCCGTATCCTTTGTGGGGAAATCCTTTCTCAGAGGGCAGTCCGAGGAATACAGGGTAATTGTCTGTTTTGTCCGATGTCTCTCCCTGTTCACGGGATTTCTGCCGGTGCAGCAGCAGATCGCTTTCACTTAAATTAAAATAGGCATAGATGTTATCATCATTGACAATGGTCGTCAGCAGGGTTTTATCCCCGCCGGATCCCACCAGGTTGCCCGTGTCCACGAGACTGCGGTTGATGCGCCCGCTGATAGGCGCGTGAATCTGTGTATAAGAAAGATCCAGTTCCGCACTTTCCACGGCCGCCTTTGCGGCTTCAATGGTGGCTTTTGCCATTTCCAGTTTGGCCCGGCTTTCAATAAGGGAGACTTCACTGACTGCCCTGGATCGGTAGGCCTGCTCCTGACGTTTTACAGTGACTTCGGCCAGCTGGTACTGGGCTTTTTTTACAGCCAGCTCTGCCTTTGCCTGATTCAGCCTGGCCTGGTAAGTGCGGGGATCAATGGTGAAGAGCAGATCCCCTTTGCTGATTTTTTGGGCAGGATCATAGTAAATTTTCTGCAGATAACCTTCCACCCTCGCCCGGATTTCAACGGATTCCGCTGCATCGGTAATACCGGTGAATTCGGCATAACGGGTAACACTTTTCTGTAAAGGCGGACTTACACTTACTTCCGGAGGCGGGGGCGGTGCATAAGTGTTTTTACCGCTGTTACAGGCAAACATGATGCTCATCATGATGATCATAAGGGTCGGTAATAAGATGATGGATGACATGCTCCTGCCTGATCTTTTCATTTTTTTCCTTTCAGCGTCTTTATTTACTTTCCCCTTTGTCATGCTTCGGGGGTCTGCGCGGCCAGATTTATTTTATCTTTCTTTCCACCTGAAAAATGATAAAATACCGATGATCTGAAATACAGTAATCCGGGATAGGGGTCAAGAATGATTTCATTTTTTCGTATATTTTTTTTCTTTTGGGAATCCGGATTGACTTTATGCGACAAAAACAGTAGTTATCAGTTATTTTTCTTCCGCATACAGACTTCCGGAAAATTATTTCGGGTGGACTTATCGGTTGGAGATATACTTCCGCTCTGTCTCCTTCCTGCTGCCCTTCGACTGACCCGGAGACCGTCCCGAAAGTCTGTATATATGTATAATTTTCAGAAAAGGAAAAATTCCAATGATCCGGATTCAGAAATGGTCTTTGCGTTTTAAAATTGTCAGTATCGGTGTTTTTTTGCCAGCAATACTGCTCGGTGTGTTGCTGAAGATGTATATCCTGGAATCCAAAGAAAAAACATTGACAGCTTTTCGGGATAAGGCACGGGCAGTATGTCTTGTATCCGAATCTGTGCGCATTGAGATGGAAAAAAAATGGGGGATGGGGCTTTTTTCACTGGATACATTACGGCATTACGGGGAAAAAGGGGACATGGAAAAAGTGAAAGCAGCGGTTCCGGTGTTTTTTTCCATGGAAGTTGCCATGCAGCATGCAGAAAAAAATGCCTATATTTTTAAAGTTCCCCGCTTTCAGCCCAGAAATCCCCAAAACAGACCGGATGCCCTGGAAGCCCGTGTACTGGAAATTCTGAAAAATGAAAATCTGGATGAATATTATGAAACTGATCCCCAGATGAATGCGGTGCGCTACTTCCGGCCGGTGCGGCTGACGGAAAGCTGCCTGGTCTGTCACGGAAACCCGGAAAATTCTTCCGAGCTGTGGGGCAATGACCGGGGGGAAGATATTACAGGGGCGAAGATGGAAAACTGGAAAAGCGGAGAGATGCACGGTGCATTTGAGATTATACAGTATCTGGATGCGGCAGACAGAGAGCTGGATGCCTCTGTCCGGAAAACATCCGGAATCATTTTGACCGGTCTTCTGGTCATGGCCCTGATTTTTGCCACACTGGTCGTGCATATTGTCTCCGATTCGGTTATCAGACCCATTAAAGATATAATCAGCAAGGTATCGGGGAATTCTGCGGAACTGCTGAAAACCGCCCGGCATGTGGCAGATTCCAGCAACCGGCTGGCAGACGGTTCCATGTCCCAGGCCGCCAGTATTGAAGAAAGTGCCACTGCCCTGGAAGAAGTCAATGCCATGACCCGCTCTACGGCCGGCAATATCCGCCAGACCAGTGAAGTGGCCCGGAATGTGCTTCAGTCTGTGGAGACAGCCAGAGAGCGCATGGACAGAATGTCCGATGCCATGTCTTCCATAAAAGAATCTTCGGATCAGACAGTTACCATCGTCAAAACCATTGATGAAATCGCCTTTCAGACCAATCTGCTTTCCCTGAACGCGGCCATAGAAGCCGCTCGGGCCGGGGAAAGCGGTTCGGGTTTTGCCGTGGTGGCCGAAGAGGTGCGTTCCCTGGCCCTGCGAAGTGCGGCGGCGGCCAAAGAAACCACCCAGCTCATTGAACAGTCTCAGAAAAATTCCGGACGCGGGGTGGAAGCTGCCGGGGAAGTCAAAGAAATACTGCTGGCCGTGGTGGAAGGCGTGGGCAAAGTAAGTGAGCTGGCCGCAGAAATCGCAGCCGCCAGCGGGGAACAGTCCGAAGGGGTCAACCAGGTCAGTATCGGGGTATCGCAAATCGGCAGTGTAACCGAGCTGAATACATCCGTGGCCGAAGAAGTGGCCGCAGCAGGCAGGGAACTTTCCTCCCGTGCGGATGAACTGAACCGCCTGCTGGAAAAACTGGCAGATATTGCAGGAAAAACAGAAAACAGAAAACAGAAATCCTAAAGTGATTTCCTGAAAAGAATCTGCCCTAGTGCGGGACGGAAAGTCCGGCAGCATATGAAAAGTCACAGACATTCCGTTTTTGGCCAGTGGATCAAATCCGCTGATGAACGGGATTTCCCATTGTAAGGGCATACTGCATACGCCCCTCAGCGGGGTGTCCGGGGGCGTAAGCAGTACGCCTTTACAGAAAAATAAGCG
This sequence comes from Desulfobacteraceae bacterium, assembly GCA_011390755.1. Taxonomy (GTDB): domain Bacteria; phylum Desulfobacterota; class Desulfobacteria; order Desulfobacterales; family Desulfococcaceae; genus JAABRU01. The sequence goes on from JAABRU010000261.1 coordinate 5,983, forward strand.
GATTTACTCCATGCCCGTTTGTGATTCCTTCAGATACGGTATATTCATATCAATGCCGTTTCCTTAAAAGAGACGGAGTCCCGAACTGAAAGTTTGGGACACTGAATGATATTCTGAACTTGTGCAGTTCTTTTGCAATATTCAACATTTAACTATCTAAAATAATATTATATTTCAATAAAAATATTTCCAAATAAATTATTATCGGCATACAGTGATTTCAATATGTTGAGAATTTGTAGATTTTGAAACTTTTTTAAATACAACATTTTGATAAAATTATATTTTTTAGTTAAAAATAAGATTTTGGCTGCACAAGTTCAGGATATTGAAAATTACTGCCAAACTTTCAGTTTGGCACTCCGTTATTTTCTTAAGGAAACGGCATTGTATTCATATTTGGAAATCGCCTAACGTCACATTTTCGGGAGTATTCATGACATTGACATTTGATCCGGTTTCAGCGGATCGGCAGCATGATTATCGGCAGTACCTGAAGAAGTTTGCGTGGAAAGCTTCGGATTACAGTTTTATCAATCTGCGGGGATGGGGAAAAGAATACGGTCTGCAGTGGGCCTGGACCGATGAACTGGTCTGGATTCGGCAGACCGAACCGGACACCGCGTACTGGGCACCGGCAGGGGCCTGGCAGAAACAGGACTGGAACGCCCTTCTGCCGCGTTATTTTCCATCCGGCACGGTTTTCAACCGGATTCCCGAAGAACTGCTGAAAATCTGGAAAGAAACACTGGGAGAAAAAATTGCATACGAAGCCAGAGAAGAGCACTGGGATTATCTTTATTCCGTTGAGGAACTGATTCAACTGAAAGGAAACCGTTTTCACAAGAAAAAAAACCTGTTCCGCCAGTTCTGCCGGAAATATGCCTATGAATATGTTCCCCTGGAAAGCAAACTGATCCGGCAGGCGCTGGATATGCAGGAAGACTGGTGCATCTGGCGGGACTGTGAATCGGCTGAAGTGCTGGCAGCGGAAAACCGGGCCATTGCCAGGGTGCTGGAGGATTGGAATGAACTGGAAAATATCATGGGCGGTGCCCTGTATGTAAACGGTGAAATGGTCGCCTTTACGGTGGCCGAAGAAACGGATTCCCAAACCCTGCTCATCCATTTTGAAAAAGGACTTCCGGATTATAAAGGCATTTACCAGGCCATCAACCGGATGTTTCTGGAAGAAAATGCACATTACAGCATTGTCAACCGGGAGCAGGATTTGGGAGATCCCGGGCTGCGCAAGGCCAAAAAATCCTATAACCCCACAGATTATGTCAGAAAATACCGGGTGTGTCTGAAATAGACACTGTTGCTCTGTCAGGGTTTAGGCGATTTCCGAATATGAACATACCATGTCTGAAGGAGTCACAAACTGAAAGTCTGTGACCGGACTGCCGGCCGCCGGACACTGCCGGACTTTCAGTTCGGCACTCCTCTGGTACAATCTTTTCCGGAAATCACCTTACCTGAGGGGGGTTAAACAATCCTGCAAGGGCGTACCCATACGCCCCGAAGCCCGTTTATGCCGGTCGTATGCAATACGCCCCTGCGGTTTAAGGCAATTTCCGAACATGAATGTACCGTCTCTGAAGGAGTCACAGACGGAAAGTCTGTGAGCGGACTGTCATCTGCCGGAAACTGCCAAACTTTCGGTTCGGCACTCCTCCGGTATTATCTTTTTCGGAAATCACCTGAGCAGATGTTCCGGATACCCCTCATTTTAACCCTGACGAGACACTATTGCCCGCGGGAAAATTCCGTACAATGCGGGGCAGAAAAAAACTTTCCCGGAAAATGTGAATATCTTTTATCCCGCATTATTCATACATTCCGGCAGTCGCCCGAAAATAAGACAAATGCGCAATAGCGGCTTTCCCCCCGGTTTTCAGCCGAAGCCTTATGATTCGGAGATTTGTTCAGGTTTATGAATAATACAGGTTATCAATGGTTCGGTAATTTTTTCTGATTTCCGGGCTGTAAAAATGTAACCTTCTGAAATCATTAAATGGGAATTTTCAGACAGGGATTTATAACCTTCTGAAATTATTAAAACCGAAATTTTTTACCAAACTATTGCCTAAATTGAGCGGTTTTTTTCAGATAAACCGGCTGGATGTCCGATAACCGGAACTTTGCCTGTTTTACGCTTTTCACCCAACGGGTGAAAAGGCGGGAACCGCTGAACCCCTGATATTTCCGGCCG
>JAABRU010000097.1 GCA_011390755.1 Desulfobacteraceae bacterium
TTTTCTCTCCACTGAGCTACGGGGGCTTTTGGACTGTTTTATTCTACATATACTTTCTGTCCCGGATAAATTTTGCTTTGCTGTGTCATGCGGTTTGCTTTAAGAAAATCATTCAGTGACATATTATGACGTCTGGCAATTTCCATGGGAATATCTCCGTTCCGGACTTTATAAACGCGCAGTCTTTTTTTGCCTTTGCTGCCTGCCGGAATGATGAGTTCCTGACCGATGCTCAGTTTGGAATGTCTGAGTCTGTTTATCCTTCGGATGTCTTTGGTACTGACACCGTATGTCCTTGCAATATCCCACAAAGAATCTCCTCTTCTCACCGTATAGGTGGATACCGATGTGCGCCGGGATTTACTCTGTTTGGAAATTACCGTCTGTCCGGAATTCCGGCCCGGAATTTTTAATATATTCCCTGCCACCAGATAATGACTTCTTCTCATTTTGTTTGCCCGCATAATCTCTTTTGTTCCGGCACCGTAGCGCCGTGCAATTTCCGAAAGGGTATCCCCTTTTTTAATGCGGTGATAAACAATGCCTGCCGGGGAAGGGGACGACTGTACCGGTAAAGAGGATGCGGGGATGCTGTCGAGTTTTGCCAGCAGCACTTCACTTTTGCCTTTGGGAATTCTCAGGGCATAAGTCCGGGGCGGGGTCAGTTTCCGTTTCAGTTCCGGATTCAGAGCCTGCAGTTCCCTTTCGGAGATGTCTGTGATTTTTGCCACATCCTGCAGGGTCAGTTGTTTTTCTGTCCTCACTTCCTCAAATTCCAGGGGGGAATCTGCCTGAATATTATGCAAACCGTATTCTTCCGGATGCTGAATCATATAAAGGGTTGCCAGAAACCGGGGAACATACCGGGCTGTCTCACGGGGCAGTTTTTCATACAGATCCCAGAAATTATCCAGATAATTTACATTTTGGGACCGGATTATTTTTAATACTCTTCCCTCACCGCAGTTATAGGCTGCCAGCACAGTGGCCCAGTCGCCGAACATGTTATGAAGTTCTTTCAGATAGGCAATGGCCGCTTTTGTGGATTTTTCCGGATCAAGTCTTTCATCCACATATTTATCCCGGTTCAGGCCGAATTTATAGCCGGTGGAGGGGATGAACTGCCACAGACCAAGTGCTCTGGCCGGGGAAAGGGCTTTTACATTATAACCGCTCTCAATCAGGGGAAGCCATGCCAGCTCACCGGGCAGTCCGGCTTTCCGGAGTTCCTCCTGAATAAAGGGAAGATATCGTCCGGCACGTTTAAAGGCTTCGGGAAGAAATCTTCCTTTGCTCAGGTATTCGATTTCCTTTTTCACATATTTGTTCATGGGAATGGGAATCGCATCATGATTCCCACGGGTTGCTGTTTTTGCCGAAGCATAGATTTCCAGTATGCGTTTGGAAATCAGAACCCGGATTTTCTCTTTCTGCTCCAGAATATCAAGATTGTCATCGCTGTCCGCCTTCAGAATCATCAGAAAGGCCATGTCCAGCGCATCCAGTGCATCATCCCGTTTTCCCTGTTCCCGGAATTCCTGGGCCTCTTCGCAGAGTTTTCGGGCAGCATCTATTTTCTGCTGTGCTTCTGCTGTGCTGACGGCAGTTTCTTCTGATACAGTCCCTGGTATATCAGCATATTCAGCCCCTGATGTGTCAGCATGTTCAGCAGAATTTTTCAGGAGATGCGGTGCGGTTTTGGGGACCGGGATTTCGGCACCGGCAGAACTTACCACAGGATTCCGTTGCTGCAGCTGAGCGGTGCAGGCAAGGGATACAGACATGAAACATATTAAAAAAGAAGATAATAACAGTCGTGCTTTCATTTTTGAATCCTCATTGCAGTTCTTTCGGATTATCAGCATCATCAGACGCAGGAAAAATACCATTCCGAAATACTGATTGGCCAAAAAATACAAAAAAATAAAGGAACTGCAAAAAAACAACAGTGTCCTTCACCTGGTACCTTTCCAACTGTATTTTTTGACTTTGTTTTGGTATGCATAAGGGTATTTGCCAAAAAAACAAACAAAGACAGTTAACTTATGATTACATAATAAACAAATTTTTGATAGTGGATCAAACAGGTTGACAAATCAAATATCTGACTGCAGTGGCGTACTGCATATGCCCGTCAGAGACCGGTTCCGGGCGTATGCAGTACACCTTTAACAGTAAGGAAGTCAGCGGATTTGACCCACCCCCAATTTTTATATATACAAAACTGCCGGGTGTTTTATCTGCCGGCCCGTGGAACAATACTTCAAAAGCATTTTCCAGGCAATTGTCTGACAGATCTGAAAAAGATTATATTTTTACAAAAAAAGTACTGAGAATATGTAAAACACTCCGAACAATATTTTACCTCATAAAGCAGACAGATTTGTTTTTGTCAAGATGAAATCGCAAAAAGAAAAGCTGCCTGTGCAGCATCCGGGAATGCAATATCTCCGGATTCGCTTGGAAATCAGAGGGTTTTCCCGGACAGCCGAAAGGATTTCCCATATATCCCGCTATGAAATTTTGCATAAATACTGTGCAGAAGGAATACTGTTTTGCTTCAGAAACGTTTTTTGATCCACTCCGCGCGGGGACTGATTTCAATGGCCCTGGTATAATCGTTAATCCCCCGGTCATAATCCCCTTTGTCGGCCCATGCAATCCCCCGGTTATAATAGGCTTCCGCATATTGGGGATTGATTTCCAGGGCTTTGGAAAAATCCGCAATGGCCCGATCCGGATCTTCTTTGCGGAACCAGGATATTCCGCGGTTGTAATAGGCCTGGGCAAAGGAACTGTCTATTTTGATTACCCGGGTAAAATCCGCAATGGCAGCATCCATATCCCCTTTTTGGAAAAGGATGATCCCGCGGTTATAATAGGCCCGTGCAAAATCTTTCTTCAATGCCAGGGCTTTGCTGTAATCGGCCAGGGCTTTGTCCCTTTCGCCTTTTTCATCCAGTGCATTGGCCCGGTTAAAATAGGCCGCGGCCGAATCTTTGTCCAGTTCCAAGGCCCTGCTGAAATCCGCAACCGCTTTGCCGTATTCTTTTTTCTGATGCCAGGTCAGTCCCCGGTTGATATATCCGGCGGCATTTTCCGGCTTCAGTTCCAGTCCTTTATTATAATCATCTACGGCTTTGTCATATTCCTTTTTCTGATGCCAGGCCAGTCCGCGGTTGATATAGGCCGCGGAATTCTGCGGATTGAGTTCCAGAGCTTTGCTGTAAAAAGCAATAGCCGCATCCTGTCTGCCTTTGCGGGCCTCGCTCAGTCCTTTCTGAAACCAGTCATCCGAACTTTCTTCTGCCTGTGCAGCGGCGGCAGGCAGCAGAAGCAGGCAAAGCAGACTGCATATCACACATATGCGGAAATTGTTTTTCATCTTTCCCCCCTTTATATGAAATGTTGAATGCTTAATGCTTAATTATTAATGCCAATTAAGAGTCAAAAACTCCGGAATCAGTAAAAACAGCATATTATAAAATCAGACGTAGCAGGCAGGCTTTATAGGCAACTGATTTTACATTACCGGATTCAACCCTTAATTCGCATTATTACAGTCTGTAACAGTTCTTCATTTTTATATTTCGCTGTGAGTCACGACTCATGGCTGAATCCCCTAGTGCATTGTCAACTTTGAATCTGTGACTTCAGTTGCACTGAAACATCTGAAATTTTGTTAAAATCCGGTGTTTTAACCCCTAATTTCAAATTTGACAGAGCACTAGGGTGCGTTAGCGAAGCGTAACGCACCGCAAGCTCCAAATTCCGGTGCGTTAGGGCTGGCACCTAATGCATCCTACTTTCATGTTTCGCTGTGAATGCAATTCATGGCCGTTTATATGAAAGTGTCTGCGAAAAACCGGCCCTTCGGCCTTAATTTTCGCACTCCGTGCAGCTTTCATGCTTCGCTGTGAGTCACGTCTCATGGTGGTTTATATAAAAGTGTCTGCGAAAAACCGGCCTTTCGGCCTTATTTTTCGCACTCCGTCTTTCATGTCTGGCTGTGAATGCAAATCATGGCTGTTTATATAAATTTACAAAGCCGGATTTTTTCAAAAAATCCGGCTTTTCAGCGGAACCGGAGTCACAGATTCAAAATTGACAATGCACTATGCCCGCAGTACAATTCCGGAAGGCAGGGATTCTCCGAAAACAAGGGATTCTTCCTGTTTTTCAATGGGAATAATTTCTTCCAGTATCCGGATATGGGGATCGGCAAAATCATACGCTGCAATCTTTTCTTTGATTTTGTTTCTCAGTTCCGGCGAAATATCCCGTATCCTGTCACCGGTTTTCCGCCCCATGCGGGCCAGGGCCGGTACAAAGGCTTTGGGATTGCTCCATTGGATTGCCAGAATCCTTTCCAGCCATTCGGCAACTTCTTTGGGCGGAATCACCCGGTCAACAGGACCGTAAAACAACTCTCTGGCCCCCAGTCGGGAAAGGGACCATACATACTGGGCCTTGCTTTTTCTGTCTTCAATTTCCGAAAGCAGCAGCCGTCCCCACCGGATTTTGTCTTTGGTCAGCAGATGTTCCATATTGGCCACGGCCATGCGGATTTCCATATGCTCCTGGGGGGAAATTTTGCTTTTGCCCCCTTTTTTGCTGAAGATGAGAGAATTCAGATCCTGTATAAACTGGCGCTGCTGCCCGGGTTTCAGTCCGCCTGCCACCCGCCGCCACATAATCCACCATTCGGAACGGATCTGGGCATTATTGGCATGGAAGGGACCGTTTTTATAAATTTTCCATAACTGCCGCACACGGTGCTCATCAAATCCGTCTCCGAAACCGGGGCGCAGACAGAAACCCGTCAGGTTCAGCCAGCGGCTTTCTGTTTTGCTGCTGGCATCCCGCACGTTCCGCATTTTCAGCAGTTCATCGGCCAGGGAGCGGATCAGGGCCAGGGGCCATTTTTCTTTGGGACGCTCGATCACTGCGGCAATCTCTTTGACCAGGGAATCCAGTTTCTGCCCGTCATTTTCCTGAAAAACCGCACGAACCAAAGCCCGGAGATTTTTCACAAGGGATTCATCAAAAATATCCTCTTCTGCGACTCCGGGGGGAGCAGCCTGATCCCGCAGATGAAACTGAAGGCGCCAGCGGTGGGAGCTGATACCGGAACAGCACCAGACCGAAAGAGTGCCCATCTCGGTATAATCGGCTTCTATATTTACAGGAATACGGGTTTTGTCGCCCTTTTTGCCGAACTGCACCATGGTCTGCAAAGGGGGAAGTGCGGTCAGGGAATCATCGGTTTTCACCAAATCACCGCAACGGTCTCCGGAGCGGAAACTGGAACTGAAGAGATCAAAACTCACGGGCTGATTGGCCAGCACTTCAAATTCCCGCTCTTCCAGTTCAATATGGCTGCCTTCATCCAGACCCCGCTCCACAAGGCATACGGCATGGGATATTTCCGGAGAATCTTTTTCGGTGGCGACACCGAGGTAATAGGAACGGGGGCTGCCGCTGCCCACCCGGACACCCTGCCCGGTCTTGACCAGTCCGTAATAGGCCGACCCCAGGGCCACGGCCAGATCCGGTTCGGGATTTTCCAGAACTTTGGGCAGGGCCGCATCCGCAACCCCGAACCAGTGGCGCAGGGCTTCCCGGATACGTTCCTGAATGACCGGGGATTTCAGGGTGCCGCCGTTAAAGAGAATCAGATCCGGAAAAGGAATTTCCCTTCCCAGTATCTGCTTTACATCTTCCCGGTGGCGTTCCAGAAACCAGCCCATATGCCGGGTGATGGCCGCCTCCGGTTCATAGGGCAGTCCGAATTCCGTAATTCCCCGGCGCTGCTCTCCGGATTTTAGCCCCCCGGGTTCGCTGACAGGAAAAAAACCGTCCAGCACGATCTTTTCGGTTTCCTCCCGTGTCAGTTCCGCAGAAAGGGTGGCCGCAATGAGTTTTTTTCCTTTGCCCATCAGGGTAATTTTCCGGCTGCGGACTTCCCCGTCCAGAATCATTTCTTTGGCCTGGCGGCACTGGTGGCAGAGGGATTTCCAGCGGTCAGCACTGAGGGATATTTTTTTCTGCTTCCGGGACATCCGCTCTTCCACACTGCGGGCCAGGGCCAGATCAATATTATCGCCGCCCAGAATCAGATGATCCCCCACGGCAATCCGTTCAAAACGGGGGCTTCCTTCCACATCCCGGAGGGTAATGAGGGTAAAGTCTGTGGTGCCGCCCCCCACATCACACACGAGAATCAGTTCACCGGGCCGGACCGATTCACTCCATTTTTCCTCGTGGCGGATCAGCCAGCTGTAAAAGGCCGCCAGGGGTTCTTCCAGCAGTGTTACCTGCGGCAGACCGGCCAGGGCCGCGGCTTCCAGAGTCAGATCCCGGGCCACTTCGTCAAAAGAGGCCGGAACCGTAATGGTCAGGATCTGATTTTCCATATACCGTTCCGCATCATCCCCCTGACTGCTGTTCCATGCTTTCCGGATATGCTTCAGATATTCTGCCGTGGCCTGCACCGGAGACACTTTTGCCACTTCTTCTCCTGCGCCCCAGGGCAGAATCCGGGCACGGCGGTCCGCATTGGAATGGCAGAGCCAGCTTTTTGCAGATGATACCAGGCGGGCAGGGACTTTGGCCCCGTGGTCCCTGGCAAACGCTCCGGTAAAATTATCATTTTCCGTACTCCAGGGAATGCGGATGGCAGTCTCCGAAATATCGTATTCTCCGGGAATATACAGAAAAGAGGGCAGCACCCGCAGACGGGAAAATTCTCCCGTTCCTGTCAGCTGGGGAATCCGGAAAATCCGGATGCGGGATGATTTCGGTTCCCCGCTGTGCAGATCCGCATAGGAAACCGCGGAATTGGTTGTGCCCAAATCAATTCCGATAATATAATATCTGTCTGAAAAATCCAAAAAACCCCCTTAGAAACTGTCCAGTTTTTTCTGGGCCAGTCTGGCCTGACGGGATCCCGGATATTTTTCCATCAGTTCCTGCAAAATCATCTTTGCGCTGTTCCTGTCTCCCAGAACGTCAAATGCGAAGCCCTGTTTCAGCAATGCATCCGGCACCTTGTTGCCGCCGGGGTATTTTTCTATGACGGTCTGGTATTCCAGAATCGCACTGTCATAACGGCCTTCCCGGTAATAACTTTCGCCGATCCAGAACAGGGCATTGTCGGCATGCTGGGTATCCGGATATTTCTGCAGGAGTGCATGAAAATTTTCCCTGGCTTTCCCGAACTCCCCTTTTTCAAATAACTGCCTGGCATAACTGTAGAGTTTTTCATCAGAAAGGGAGGAGACGGGGGCCGGAATCGCGGATTTTTCCTGATTTGCCGATGCAGACTGTGTTTTTTCCGCAGCAGGATCATAATTGTAGGCAGCGGGGCTGTCCGGAATGGCTGCCGCAGGCTGCATCGGGTCCAGGTTCAGATGCTGCTCCAGTCTTTCGAGTTGCTGCCGGGTATTTTTTTCTGTATTTTCCAGGTTGCGGATGCGCCGGTTCAGCAGGTAGTCTGTTTCTTCCAGTTTTCCTCTCAGCACCTGGATTTCATTACGCAGTTTATCGGCCATGGCCTGCAGTTCTGCGGACTGGCTGCGCAGGGCCTGCTCTTTTGCTTCCAGCGTCTGACTGTAATCCTGTATCTGGGATTTTATCTGGGATTTTTCTCTTTCTGATTCCGCATTTTTCTGCTGCAGCTCCAGGTTTCTTCTTTCCAGTGCAATGACCCGATCCTCCAGAATTCTTACATCACTTTGCAGGGCGCATCCGCTGAGTCCGCATGAGCCCAAAATCAGCAGGCCGGCCGCTAGGGGACGGCTGAAGATCATCCGGAATTTTTCTTTTTTGATTTTTATCCCTGTATTCCGCATAAATTCCCCCGGTCTTTTTGATAAACGGTCATGAACTTCCACTCACAGCGAAAAATGAAGGCAGTGAGCCAGAACAATTTATAATCATTCAACATTAATCATTCAACATTTTTATATAAACGGTCATGAGTTATGACTTACAACGAAGCATGAAAGCTGTACGGAGTGCGAAAATGAAGGCCGAAGCCGGTTTTTCGCAGACACTTTCATATAAACGGCCATGAGCCGTGACTCACAACGAAGCATGAAAGCTGCGCGGAGTGCGAAAATTAAGGCGAATGCCGGTTTTTCGCAGACACTTTCATATAAACGGCCATGAGTTATGACTCACAACGAAACATGAAAGCTGCACGGAGTGCGAAAAATAAGGCCGAAGCCGGTTTTTCGCAGACACTTTCATATAAACGGCCATGATATGCAGTCACAACAAAGCATGAAAGTTTTTTGTACGGGACGCGGAGCGTCCCGCAGCCCGTTCCCACGCGGAGTGTGGGAACGGGCTGCGCGGGGAGACTTTCATATAAACGGCCATGAGTTATGACTCACAACGAAGCATGAAAATCTCTCCCCGGGCTTGTTACGGGGCAGAGCCCCGTAACACCGGAGGTGAGGCTCCGCCTCATACTGTGTACGGGGCGGAGCCCCGGAAAAATGCGTTACGGGGCAGAGCCCCGTAACGAGTTGTAAAGGACTTTCATATAAACGGCCATGACCGCAGGGTCACAACGAAGCATGAAAGTCACCGGTAATATGCAAAAACCGCTTCGCTTATTTTTTGCACTCCGGAGACTTTCATATAAACCACCATGACCGCATGGTCACAACGAAGCATGAAAGTCACCGGTAATATGCAAAAACCGCTTCGCTTATTTTTTGCACTCCGGAGACTTTCATATAAACCGCCATGAATTGCATTCACAACTAAACATGAAAATCTTTTCCCGGACTCGTTACGGGGCAGAGCCCCGTAACGAGTTGTAAAGGACTTTCATATAAACGGCCATGACCGCAGGGTCACAACGAAGCATGAAAGTTTCAACCCGGACTCGTTACGGGGCGGAGCCCCGTAACACCGGAGGTGAGGCTCCGCCTCATACTGTGTACGGGGCGGAGCCCCGGAAAAATGCGTTACGGGGCAGAGTCCCGTAACGGGTTGTAAAGGACTTTCATATAAACGGCCATGAGCCGTGACTCACAGCGAAACATGAAAATGAAGAACTGTTACAGACTGTAATAATTGAATATTCAACATTAAGCATTCAGCATTTTCATATAAACGGGAGGGAGAACTCTCAGATATATGATTCTGCCCCCCCCCTGCTTTCCATCTCTTTTTATTCTATTTATTCTATGACAAAATGCGCCCGGCGGTTTCTTGCCCAGGCAGCTTCTGTGTGACCGGGATCCGCCGGTTTTTCTTCCCCGTAACTTACGGTTGTCATCCGGGAACCGGAAATCCCCAGATTTACCAGAAAGGATTTGGCACTTTCCGCGCGCCGGTCTCCCAGGGCCAGGTTGTATTCCGTAGTGCCGCGCTCATCGCAATGTCCCTCAATTATTAGGGTCAGTCCCGGACGGCTGCGCAGCCACTGGGCTTTGGCCCGTAATTTCTGCTGGGCTTCCGCACTGAGGGAGGACTGGTCAAAAGAAAAGTAAATATCTTCGTTCATAAACCGCTGCCGGGCCGCCAGCTCTTCCTGACTGGTGCCGCGGGTGCCATCATCCCGGATCACCTGTCCCCGTTCTACGGTTTCCCCGGAAGGCGGAGTCTGTGTTTCTCTCATATCCGTGCTTTCATAAGTTGTCAGATCCTCTTTTACCACTTTTTTGCTGCAGGCAGTCATCAGCATCATTCCGGGTACAAGAAACACCAGGATAAAAATCATACAAACCATTCTTTTCATACCATCCTCCTTTGTCCCGTCCGCATTCGCAGAACACAGTCCATTTTTAATAAATTTCAATTAATTACACTTTGCATCCGGAAAGCGGGAACAGCCCTTTTTCCGGACTTTCATTATACCCGGTCTGCACCGGTCTGTGTATAATGACCTCATTACTGTTTCAATTACAGAATATAGCATAATATTATGTTTTATTAAAAGGAATTTATTTTTATTTCATAAAGGGGGGAAAAAACGCATAAGGCAGGAGATGCCTATTGCATTGTCAATTTTGATGATCTCATAAAAAGTCGGAAAATCAGGTTTTGACACACATTAATCTGCTGATTTTATTAATAGCAGTTTTCAAAATTTTGACTTTTTACGGGTTCATCAATTTTGAATCTGTGACTTCGGCTGCACTGGAAAATCGGATTTTTTGGAAGAATCCGTTTATTTAACCTGAATTATTCACAAATCCGTTTTTTGGCTGGTGTCCTGCTCTGATTGAAAATCCTTATTCACTGTGCTTTTGCAGGTGATTCTGAAAATTCTGTAATCTGTTTCGGAATCAGTGCATTAAGAAACGGGCGGTAAGGTTTTTTCAATTACCGCAGGACACAAACGTTTTTTGCAGTAAATACAGAAAGACACAAAAACTGCGTTTTGAAGCCGTATTTTTGTATAAGCAAAATAATCAGCAGTTTATCTGCCAGAGACTAAAACGTGTGAATAATGCAGGTTAACTCATAATTTCAAAGCTGGCGGCAGTGCGGAAAGAAGAAGGGGACTTGGGGAAAACCCCAAGTCCCGAACATACGGTTTATAAAAAATTCCGGGGCGCGCCCGAATTATGATGAGTGTGCATCATCCGCTGAGCAGATTGGCTCCGGGAACCTGTGCAAAGAAATCCGAAAGGGACAGTACGCGGTTTTCATTGATCAGTTTTCCGCCGATGGGATTGGAGCTGTCCAGTTTGGCAATAACGGCCGCATGTCCTTTTTCTGTGGAATCCAGAGGAACGCCGAAAGACTGCCCCGTATCGTCCATCACCATGACATGGCCGTCATAATCGGCAAAAGAAACTTCTTTACCCGCTGCAGCATCTGTATAATTGAGTGCGCAGATATAAACCTCATTCAGATCATCCAGTTTGGTAATACGGATGGTTTCTTCATTTTCCCCGGCAGTTCCGCCCACACCGGCATCCTGATCCAGTTGGATAAAAGGAAAGGCATTGAGATCCCCCCGGTTACCGCCCGGATACTGATCGGAAAAAACGCCCCCGGTCTGCCCGTCTTTGGCTTTGTAAAAGGCCATGAGGTCCAGGTCCACACCTTTGGTCCATTTCAGCTGCACCATCAGCTGCTTCACCGGCACAAATGCCTCTTCCCCTTTTTGTTTTAATACCACTTTTGCCTTGATTTCCGCCATTGTTTTCTCCTTTTTCTGTTGTTTGCATGTATCTTTTTGATATTCGGAAAATATAATACACATTTTTTATAATAAAACCCCAAAAACGGAATTTTATTTCCCTTTCCACACTGCTTTCCGTTTTTCCAGAAATGCGGTCACGCCCTCCTGTGCATCCTCACTGCCGCACAGACGGCTGAAAACTTCCGCATTATAAGTAAATCGCTGGGCAAAAGGCATATCCAGCATTTTATAATAAAACTCCTTGCCCATGCGCAGGGCCAGAGGGCTTTTCCCCGCAAGTTTCCGGGCAAAGGTCAGGGTTTCCTCTTCCAGTTCTTCAGCGGGAACGACTTTGTTAATCAAACCCAGTTTTTCCCCCTCGGCAGCGTCAATCATATCACCGCTGAGCAGCATTTCCAGGGATTTCTTTTTCCCCACGCCGTAGGTGATCGGGATAATGGGGCCGGTGCAGAGCAGACCCACATTGATGGCGGTCGTGCCGATCCGGGTTCCCTCTGCCGCAAAGGCAAAATCCGCAGCCAGCATCAGCCCTGCCCCGTTTGCCACTGCGAATTTGTGAACCATGGCAATCACGGGTTTGCCCATGGACGCGATGGTAAAGTGCATTTTGTCCATACCGGAAATCCAGGCATGATATTCTTCAGGTGTTTTTCCCGGAAATTCGGAAATGTCAATTCCGGTGGAAAATACCTTGCCCGATCCTTTCACAATCACCACCCGCACATCCTCATCCGCCTCGGCTTCCAGCAGCGCGGCATTCAGTTCCTTTGCCATCCGGGAGCTGAAGGTGTTGAACTGCTCCGGCCGGTTGAGGATGATAAAAGCAATGTTTTCTTTCTTTTCTGTCAAAATGGTCTCAAAACTCATGTCTTATTCTCCTGTATTGCAGTTATTAAGTACCTACACAGAAATTCCGTAACATTTTCTGCAGGGGCAATCCCCTGTGGTTGCCCGACAAAGGTTACCCCTGCGGATGTTACAAAATTTTTGACGAGGTGCTTATAATGTGAATATATGAAAAAAGATATTCGCCCACAGAAATATGAGAAAATACCCCGACATTGTAATGCCGGAACATGGAAGATAATCTGTTCAGCATCCCGAAGGGACGGCAGAAAAACGGAATACCGATTCTGACGGAATACAGTCCTTCCATTTTTTTTAAACCGAAGGGAAGGATGTCTTTTATCCTTCTTCAGCAATGCAAGATTGATGAATCGGTAAAAAGTCCAAATTTCAAAAATCGCTGTTAATAAAATCAGCAGATTAATATGTATCAAAACCTGATTTTCCGACTTTTTACGGGATCGTCAACATTCAGCATTAAGTGTTCAGCATTTTCATAACTGAACAGTTTCCGATCAGTTCTTCCTGTTTACAATTTCAGGACTTACGCACTTGAATTTTAACTATTTGAATTTACTATGTATGTCAAAAAATCACAGTCAATAAAAACAGTGACTTATGTTTCAACTCCGTAACTCCTAAATTTATCATTTTCTCTGCTTCTCTGCTTTTTTCAGAAATTCATTTTTCACTGATCATGCTCCACAGTAAACACATGGGAATGAAGGTTGGATATCCACTGCTTGCCTTCCTGTGTCACCCGCAGATAGCGCATGGCATCTTTGATATAGGGCTGTACGACATTCCAGTAAAACTTTGCGTAATTTCTGCGCATATCCCCCGGATTTTTATACCCGGCCTCTTTATTGGCCCCGGTTTCTTCAAATTCATAAAACAGGGCCGGAATTTTGCGCAGATAATCCGGATCACCGAGCTGCCCGATAAAATCCGCTGCCCGCAGCAGACCGGGATAACCTTTGGTATCCATATAGGCATCATTGCCCGGAACAGGAAAGCGGGTCATTTCAATATAGGAATTCAGCCGCTCTGTTTCCACCACATCCATAATCAGATTGCCCTGAAAACGTTCCCGCACAAATAATTTGCCGCGATCAACATGCCAGGGGGCCAGGGCAGCGCAGGTTCCCTTTTCGTCCAGTTTTATCACCTTTCCCTTTGTGCCGGAAGCATAGCATCCGTATTTGTCATCCCGGCAGATGCCTTTGACATATCCGATGTCGTGGCAGAGAAGGGCCATAAGAAAATGAAGCCAGTCTGAAGGACTTACGCCGCCTTCAATCAGATGCTTCCCCCGAATGATTTCCTGCCCGGCCAGGGTCACCATAATGGTATGTTCCACATTATGGTACAGGGCATCGCAGTTGGCAATATTTTCCAGGGCAAAATAACCGGACCACTCGATAATATTGGCAAAATGCGGTTCCGAAAGCCCGTAGGTCCGTTTATAGGTTGTGGAAAGCTGTTTTACAAAAGGTTCTGTGATCTGTTTCTGAATATTCAGCACACACCCATCCTCCGAATATAATGTTGAATGTTAAGGCACTCGGCAAAAAATAAACCCTCTGAAACTGTCCGGCAGAGACATGCCAGACTTTTGTTTATTCTCTGCTGACGGGATGAACCGGGGGGGGGTTATTTTTTTCCAGGTACCTAAATGATGGATAATGAATCGCATATGGATTTTATCCGTGCTTATGAAAGCAGTTTTTTTCAAAAAACAGTTCTGATGAAAATTTTTTCCCCTTCTTTCCGGATGTGCAGTCCCAGGGGCCTGAGTGTTGTCTGAAGCGGCCGGCCGAAAAGAAAATCGTTTATATCCTCTTTGTTTCCGCTTCTTTCCCGCACCTGTTCCCGGATAAGCATATCGCAGTGTACAATTTCTCCAAGCCTGCCGGAAATTTTCCTTTTTCCGCCTTTCAGTTCCCGCAGGGCCGGCAGAATTTCCCTGTAATCACATTGCTGCTGATGCGCCTGCACCAGATCCCACAGCCCGGGGATTTTTCCCAGTAATTCCCGGCGGCCCAGACGGTTTTCCGCATATATTTTTTCGATTTCACGGGTATCCCGGCAGTTCAGCACCCGGCATTCCAGGGGACGAAAATCATATACCGTGCAGGACCTGTCTGTTTCCGAAAAAAAGATACAGGTAGCTGCATTTTCCCTGCCTTTGATTTTGATAATATCCGAAGGCTGGGGATGCAGGTATCCGCGCACATTATCCCGCGCCAGCTCCCCTTCCCGTATGGTGTAAAGTGCAGAAAGCGGAATCTTTCCGCTTTCCGGAATGTCTTTATCCGAAAGATGAAAAGAAGGTCCTCCCTTTCTGCAGCAGGTGCCGCAGCGGCGGCACGCAGCCGGATTCTGTGTTTTCATTGCATCCCCGTAAACCTGTCTTTCGGCATTCTGCCCCTCTGTTTACACCGGTTCCCAAAATCGGTTTCGGAGGTTTTCGGATAACCTCCAAGTCAACAGCATTGTCCCTCCCCAGCGATTGATCTCATCCAGTTCCTCTTCCGACGGTGTAGATAACCTCCAAGTCAACAGCATTGTCCCTCCCCAGCCGTGCGCCTCTGCCTTACTTTCTGAAATCCGACATTCTTTTTTCCGCCAGTTTTACATATTCGGTATTAATATCATATCCGATATAATTGCGCCGGGCTTTCAGGGCCGACAGGCAGGTGGTGCCGCTTCCGGCAAAGGGATCCAGAACAATATCATCCGCAAAGGTGTATAACTGAATCAGTCTGTGCGGAAGTTCTTCGGGAAAAGGGGCCGGATGGCCGATTTTTTTTGCCGAAACTGCCGGAAATGTCCACACACTTTTGGTCCATTCCAAAAAATCCTCTTTTTTGATGGTATTTTCTCTTTGCTCTTTTTTTCGGGCATATGTGTCTTTTGAAAAGACCAGGATATATTCATGAATATCCCTTAGCACCGGATTGGATGCAGACATCCAGCTTCCCCAGGCACAGGAGGGGCTTGCACTGGATGCTTTGTTCCATATAATTTCCCCCCGCATCAGAAAACCGGTTTCCTGCATTCCCTCAATAATGAAACTGTGAAGGGGAATATAGGGTTTGCGCCCGAGATTGGCGACATTAATGCAGGCCCTTCCCCCCGGAACCAGCACACGGTATGTTTCCTGCCACACATTATTGAGCAATCGGATATACTCCGCCAGACTTAAATCATCATCATACTCTTTGGAAACATTATAGGGGGGGGAGGTAATCATCAGGTGAACACTGTTATCCGGCAGTTCATCCATTTTTTCAGCGGATTTGCAGAAAATCCGGTTCAGATTTTTTTCAGGAATGGGATTTTCCCTGTAATCTGTTTTTTTCTCTGTTTTTGCCCCCTGATACAGTCTGCTTTTATAAAATTTTGTTGCGTCGTGATTAATACGTCCGGGGGTTCCGAAAGAACTGGTCGCTGTACCGTTCCGTTTATACTTTTTCTCTTTTTTGGCCATGCTGTTTTTTTTGCGTCCTGTATTCCGTTTCCCCAAAACCATAAAGCAGATCGGAGAATAAGAATTATTCAAATAATGAAACCTGAATGCCGTCCATAATCGTATAATCTTCCCCGGTAAGGGGAAAACGCCCTTTTCTTTCTGACCATTTTTCTATTTTCCAGTTCGGTATCGGCTGTATTTCTGCCGACCAGAACGGTGCCTGATATTTTTTCAAGCCAAGGATTATCCTTTTATTTATTTCATAATCGATGATAAGCAGCACTTTCTCTTCCTGTAAAAAACCCAGGTAAGCCACGGGTTTCAGTGTTCCCCAATAGATCGGCACACCATTGGACATTCCGGCAGGATCACTGCCCTTGCTTTTTTTAACATACTGAACAATCTGCCCAATCACTTTTTTATCAAAATTTTCACGGAATGCCTTGCAGGAATCTTTGTCTGCGATCATATATCCGGGGGCTATCATTGCCGCATCCGCCAGTAAAAGATAATTGGATGCCTGCCACCACAGTTTCCAGCTCAATGAAAATGCAGTCCGGGAAATAATTTCCTGTACGGCACCGCTGTCTGTGTCCCCTGTAATTCTGATGACCTTCCATTCCGGAATATCTGCTGACATATCATCATAAATTCTGTTGATATGATACTCACTTTTATCCTGGGCTGCGACACGCAGGCGATAACCGTAATCATACAGCAGCCGGGATTTTTCGAATAAAGCAGACAGGAAGACTTCCGTTTCCTTTTCCGTACTGAAGTTTTTCAGCAAATCATTTGCAGCAGAAAGCTGATTTTCCAGGGTTTCATCATCCGGCGAGGCTGTGGGAGCACCCGGGGCCGCCTTCTGAATTTCTTTCATAATAAGACTGATTTTCTGCAAATTTTCGGAAAGATGCTTTCCGGAATTTTCCGGACTTTCCCCATCAGAAAAAAACTGTGTGTATATTTTGAAAATCAGCAGAACAAGGAGGACAGAAAAAAATACAAACTGCTTCAGACTGAATCCGGATGATTTTTTCACATAATTTTCTTCGCTTTCGGATATTTTCTGCGGTTCATGACTGTTATTTTCATCCTCCTGCTGTTTTTCTTTATATTTATCTATAATGATACCGCATTTGGGGCATTCTCCGGCAGATGCAGTATCCCCGGGCGGAATACGGTATCCGCATTTGGGACAGGGCCGGGATGCGCCTTCATTGACAATGCGGCAGGACAAGCCGGTTTTTTGAATAATTTCCTTGTATTTCTGCGCTTCCGGCAGAGAAAGGTTTTTCCGGATGACACGCGGATGCCCGGAAAAAAAGCATTCAACCTTTGCAACATCGGTTTTAAAAATTTTTGCCACATTTTTTTTTACAGTTTCCGAATTTTTATTTTCAAGTGTTATCCCTTCCGAAATGACGGTATGATTTTTTCCCTCCATGCATAAACTCCCTGGGCAGATATTTGAAAAAACTGCTTTTCAGCATTTTCTCCGACCGGTAAATCAGGTATGGTGCCGGCAGACTCTTTTCCTGTCCTGTATATTATAATATTATCTCTGAAAAAATGAAAGAGTGTTTTACCGCAGCAGATTTTCCGGGCCTGCTCTTTTTTTCCCCCGGTTTTTTTATTTGCTTTCCCTTTCCGGAAAGGATAGCATAAACAGGCTGTTTCCGCAGGTGCGGATTTTTGTTTTTTTAATTTATACAGAATCTGTAGTTTCGCATTTTTTATAACTATCTGTTTTTTATTTTAGCCACGAATGACACGAATTGCACGAATGATACAGAAGATTCAAAATCAATTTTTTATCATATCGTTTTTATAAATATTTTTTCGTGTTATTCGTGTATTTCACGGTTTGCTGTAAAAATTGCAAAAGTATAGACAGGATATTATCACAGGAGGTTATCATGGATCCGGAATGTATTATTTATGATAAAAACGAAGGAATCGCCTTCATCCGGCTCAACCGGCCCAAAGTGCTCAATGCCATGAACAAACAGTTATGGATGGAGTTTCAGGAGGCTCTGGAAGATGCCGGAAACGATGCGGAAATCAAAGCCGTGATTATCACCGGCGAAGGCCGGGCCTTTTCCACGGGAGCGGATTTAAAGGAATCAAAAAACCGGACCCTGGAAGCCTACCGGGATTATCTGGAGACCCTGCAGGAAGCCTCCCGGAAGATTATCCGCTTTGAAAAACCCACCATTGCGGCCATCAACGGCTATGCCCTGGGTTCCGGTTATGAACTGACCCTGGCCTGCGATATCCGCATTGCCGCGGAGGATGCGCAGATCGGCTCCCCCGAAGCCAGGGTGACATCGTCGGTGACAGGCGGGGCCTTCCGGCTGGTGCAGGATCTTATCGGCCCGGGCAAAGCCAAAGAACTGCTGTTCACAGCGGAAAATATTGACGGAAAAGAAGCTGAACGCATCGGACTGGTAAACCGGGCCGTTCCCGCGGAAAAACTGATGGATACGGCCAGGGAAATGGCCGGGAAAATTGCGGCCAATTCCGCTTTCTCCCTCAAAATGATTAAAAAAGGCTTACAGATGGCCCGGGGGGAAGTCAGTCTGGAAGCCCTGATGGATTATGAGATTGAAGCCTGCCTGGCCTGCGTATCCACAAAGGAAAGGCAGAATTCCCTGCAGAAATTTGAAGAAAGGGAAAGAGGGTAAAAAACAGTATGGCGGAGCATTGTACAGGATAAAAAAATAAGATACTGAAATTATTGGAATCTGCACGAATCTCTGCACGAAATATTATTAAAATCAGCCACGAATGACACGAATCTGCACGAATCGCACAAACCGTAATTCGTGTAATTTGTGCAATTCGTGGCTGCAATATTACATCCTCTGAGTAATGATACAGATTAACTGGACAGGTTTCCTCCACACTCACACCCGGAATATATGCCAGGATATTTATCTGCGGAAATTATTCACACAGCTCAAACAAAGCGGCCGCGCCCATGCCGCCGCCGATGCACATGGATTCCACGCCGTATTTTGCGCCGCGTTCTTTCATGCGGTGAACCAGTTGCGCGCAGAGTTTGGCACCGGTGCATCCCAGGGGATGGCCCAGGGCGATGGCACCGCCGTAGACATTGACTCTGTCCATATATTTATCCAGTCCCAGTTCCCGCAGGCAGTACAGGGCCTGGGAGGCAAAGGCTTCGTTGACTTCCCATACACCGATGTCTTCGATTTTCATCCCGGCCAGCGCCAGCAGTTTGGGAATGGCATAACGCGGCCCCACACCCATTTCATCCGCACGGCAGCCCACAGTGGTGTAGCATTTGATTTTGGCAATGGGAGTTACCCCCAGTTCTTTGACCATTTTTTCGCTCATGAGAACGGTGGCGGCAGCGCCGTCTGTGGTCTGGGAGGAGTTGCCCGCGGTTACGGAACCGGTGAAAGAAAATACCGGACGCAGTTTGGCAAGCCCCTCTTTGCTGGTATCCGCGCGGACACCGTCATCAAAATCCTGGAGAAAGGTTTCTTTCTTAAATGTTCCGTCGGCCTGCTGCACAAATTTCACCGCCGGAGTGGGAACAATTTCGGTATAAAGTTTTTCTGCCCGGGCTTTGGCGGCCTTCATCTGGGAATTGTATGCAAATTCATCCTGTTCCTCCCGGCTGATATGATAGCGTTTGGCCACGTTTTCCGCGGTGATCCCCATAGAGATATAGGCATCCGGATGGTCTGCGGAAAATTCGGCATCGGGCCGGGGCATATTGCCGCCCATCGGTACAAAAGTCATGGATTCCACACCGCCGCCAATGGCAATTTCCGACCATCCGCATTTGATGCGCATGGCAGACAGGGCAATGGCTTCCAGTCCGGAAGCACAGAAACGGTTGATGGTGGCCCCGCTGACCTCATCGGGCAGACCCGCGATCTGCACGGCCACGCGTCCGATATTCAGACCCTGTTCGGCTTCGGGGAATGCACAGCCGATCATGACATCATCTATCATTTTGGGATCCAGTCCCTTTGTTTTTTCCACAGCGGTCTTCAGAATAAAAGACAGCAGTTCTTCGGGACGGGTATCTTTAAAAGCCCCTTTGGCCCTGCGGCAGCCGGGGGTTCTGACGGATGTTACAATATATGCATCTCTCATGAGAATTCCTCCATTCAAAATTCAGTGAACAGTTATCAGTTATCAGTTGCCAGTTACCTCTTTATCAATCTGAATTGAACATTGATAACTGTCCACTGATAACTGTATAAGTGCCGGAAGACAGGTACGGATAGGAGACAGGAAGGTAATGAATCAAACCTGCCTCCCGGCACGCTTTTTGATTTTTTCCCCTCTCCCCTACAGGGAGAGGGTTGGGGTGAGGGGGATCAGAAAAGATTCTTTCACCCTCCCCCAGCCCCTCCCATCAAGGGAGGGGAGTTTAAACAGCAGACTAATTTCTCAGGGGTTTGCCGGTTTTCAGCATATGCTCGACTCTGGCCACGGATTTTTCCTGTTTCCAGAAATCGGTGAAGGCATCCCTTTCGAGTTTGAGAATCAGGTCCTCATCCACCATGCTGTTCTTTTTCACTTCACCGCCGCTGATGACAAAGGCAATGCGCCGGGCCAGGAAAACATCATATTCGGATACAAAACCGCCGTTCTGCATATTAAACAGTTCGGCATGGACCATGCCCTGTGCGGCCTGTCCGGCCACCGGAATTTTGCGTTTCACCGGCGGTGTGTAACCTTCCTCCACCATTTTCAGCACTTCTTTTTTGGCTTCGCCGATCAGATGATCCCGGTTGAAAACAATGCGGTCCTGAGGGCCGAGAAAACCGATGGCCCGTGCATCGGCCGCGGATGTGGAGATTTTCGCCATGGCAATGGCCTGAAATACCGGAAGGAAATAGGTGGCCATATCCGCACCGCTTACACAGTCCGGGATGGAAGCCGCAATTTTTTTCCACAGATTGGTGCATCCTCCGCCTGCGGGCAGAAGTCCCACGCCGATTTCCACCAGTCCCATATAGAGTTCCGCATGGGCCACAATGCGGTCCGCTGCGAGGCATACTTCACATCCGCCGCCGAGGGCCAGCCCGTAGGGTGCGGCCACCACCGGGAAACTGGCATAACGGGCTTTCTGCAGACCGTCCTGGGCCACTTTCAGGAAAGCATCAATTTCATCATATCTGCCTTCTTTGGCCAGTCCGGCCATGAAAAAGAGATCTAGATCGGAAGAGCGTCGTGGAGGCATTCCGCCTGCCTGGTTGCCGATGACAAGACCGATACCGTTTTCTTCCACATAATTCAGTGCATCCCCGATGAAACTGACGATTTCACCGTTGAGGGCATTCATCTTGGAATGGAATTCACAGCAGAAGACACCGTCGCCCAGATCAATAAGGGATGCGGATTTGCAGGACTGCACCACTTTGCTGTCGGCCCGCAGTGCTGCCAGGGAGATGACATTTTCGCTGACTTCAATGGCTTTGTAGGCTTCTGTGGCAAAATCATAATAGAAGGTTTTGCCGCTTTCAATTTTATAGAAGGTTTTGTTTCCGGCCGCCAGCATTTTTTTCACTTTTTCCGGAACCGGTATGCCCTCCGCTGTCATTTTTTCCACAGATTCGGCCACACCGATGGCATCCCATGTTTCAAAAGGCCCCATTTCAAAATTGTAACCCCATTTCATGGCATTATCAATTTCCACAATGGTATCGGAAATTTCCGGAACCCGTTCTGCCGCGTAGGTCAGTGCCCAGGCCAGGGATTTCCAGGCAAATTTCGCGCCTTTGTCCTCACCATAGACCACGGCTTTGATTTTCTCCGGCAGACCTTTGGCTTTTTTGGCAGCTTCCAGGCAGGGGAAATCCGCTTTGCCGTATTCTTCGTATTCCAGGGTATTGATATTGATGACCTTGCGGATTTTCTTCCATTCCGGAGTCAGTTCGCTTTTGTAGAATCCGCCCTTGGTCTTGTTGCCCAGCATTTTTTTCTCTATCATCTGATTGACGAAATCCGGCACAGCAAAACTGTCTCTCTGTTCGTCATCGGGAACCAGATCATAGGTATTTTTGGCCACATGGCCCATGGTGTCCAGTCCCACCAGGTCTGTGGTTTTGAACATGGCGGTTTTGGGGCGTCCCAGGGCCGGGCCGAAAAGAGCATCCACTTCCGGAATGCTCAGACCGTCTTCCACCATGAGCTGCATGGTTTTGACAATGCCGTGAACGCCGATGCGGTTGCCCACAAAGTTGGGGGTGTCTTTGGCCCATACAATGCCTTTGCCCAGTTTTTTCTCGCCGAATTCCGCGATAAAAGAGAGGATTTCCTGGCTGGTTTCTTCGCCGGGAATAAGTTCCAGCAGTTTCATATAGCGGACAGGATTGAAGAAATGGGTTCCTAGGAAATGCTGTCTGAATTCGCTGCTCAGCCCTTCCGTCATTTTCTTCAGGGGGATACCGGAGGTATTGCTGGAGACAATGGCATTTTTCTTGCGGATGGGTTCAATGCGTCTGAGCAGATCCTGTTTGATTTTCAGGTTTTCCACCACAACTTCCACAATCCAGTCACAGTCGGCCAGTTTGTCAAAATCATCTTCCATATTGCCGATGGAAATGAGATCCGCATCTTTTTTCTGCATGAGCAGGGCAGGCTGGGCCTTGAGCATATTGTCATACCCTGCTTTGACAATCCGGTTTCTGGCGGCCGGGTTGTTTTTTTCTTCGTCTTTCAGGTCAAAGGGTACAATATCCAGCAGCAGGGTTTTGATTCCGGCACTGGCAAGGAGTGCTGCAATTCCGCTGCCCATAACACCGGAACCGATTACTGCCGCCTTTCTGATTTTTCTTACCATTATATATCCTCCTGATAAGGCTTTATTATATTCATGTGATGAATGATGAGTCATTCATTATGTTTATTAATACAGGGGTTTCAGTGTTCGGTGTTCGGTGGAAAGGTGTTCGGTGTTCGGTGGAAAGGTGTTCGGTGTTCGGTGGAAAGGTGTTCGGTGTTCAGTAAAAACAGAATACCGAACACCTGACACCTGACACCTGACACCTGACACCGAACCCCTGACACCTGACACCGAAAACCTGACACCTGTGAAACCTGACACCGGAAAAATTATTTTCCGCCGAATGCGTCTTCGGAAATCTCTACGGCCGCGCCGTTATTGGCCAGAATGGCATTCATTTTGCCCAGGGTGATGGGAAGCATGGCCTTGATGAAATATTCCGCACTTTTGATCTGCCCCTCATAAAATACCTTGTCTTTTTTCTTGGCTTTTTCCATTTTCCCGGCGGCAATACCGGCTCTCCACAGCAGCATCCATGCGATGGTCACATCACCGGTCACTTCCATAAAAGGATGGGCAAAAGAGAAGGCATTCAGCACTTTGGGAGACATGGCAGCGGTTCCGATGTTCATTCCCACTTCCCCCAGTTTGTTGACAGATGCCTGCAGATCCGCTGCCAGATCCTCCAGCCCCACTTCTCTGGCCTTTGCAATGCTTTTGTTCATTTCCCCCAGCAGATCCATGACCGGTCTGCCTTTGTGCATTCCCAGTTTTCTGCCGAGCAGGTCCATGGCCTGAATGCCGTTGGTGCCCTCGTAAATCTGGGTGATTTTGCAGTCCCTCATCAACTGTTCCTGGGGGAATTCTTTGATAAAACCGTATCCGCCGTACACCTGAATCCCTTCGCTGCATACATCAAAGGCCCTGTCTGTCACATAACCTTTGGCAATGGGGGTCAGCAGCTCGATCATACCCTGATATTTGGCTTTTTTCTTTTCATCATCCGTTGTATGCAGCAGATCATCCAGATAACCGTGATAATAGAGCAGGCTGCGCATTCCTTCCACCAGACATTTCATTTTGAGCAGCATACGGCGGACATCGGGATGCTGGATGATGGGAACGGCCGGTGCATCGGGGTCCATCATCTGCAGCAGGTTTTTGCCCTGTACACGTTCCCTTGCATAATTCACTGCATTCAGATAAGAGGCCGATGCACAGCTGAAGCCCTGCATTCCCACCAGGGCACGGGCTTCGTTCATCATGAGGAACATGGCTTTCATGCCTTTGTTTTCCTCGCCCAGCAGGGTGCCGATGCACTGCCCTTTTCCGCCCAGGGTCAGGGAACATGTGGAATTGCCGTGAATTCCCATTTTGTGTTCGATACCGGTGCAGACCACGTCATTGAATTCGCCCAGACTGCCGTCTTCATTTACCCGGTATTTGGGAACCAGAAAAAGGGAGATTCCCTTTGTTCCTGCGGGAGCACCTTCGATGCGGGCAAGTACCGGATGGATGATATTTTCCACCAGGTCGTTTTCCCCGCTGGAGATAAAGATTTTGCTGCCGGTAATGGAAAAAGTGCCGTCGTCATTCCTGCTGGCCGTAGTGGTGAGCGCGCCCACATCGGAACCGGCTTCGGGTTCGGTCAGCAGCATGGTGCCGCCCCATTTGCCGGTGTACATATTTTTCAGATAAATTCTTTTCTGTTCGTCTGTTCCAAAGGTTTCCACCAGTTTCCCCGCGCCGTGGGTCAGCCCCGGATACATAATAAAGGGGTAATTGGCACCGTTAAAATAATCGGCTGTCGCCAGGGCCACAGTTCTGGGCATTCCCTGACCGCCCCATTCGGGGTCTTCTGTTGCGGCGACCCATTCCCCTTCACAGAAAAGTTCAAAGGCCCGGTGAAAACATTCGGGGACGGTTACTTTTCCGTTTTCAAATTTACAGCCTTCTTCGTCCCCCGGTTTCCGGGTCGGCAGAATTTCCTTTACCGCCAGATTCCGGGCCTCGTTAATAATCAGATCCACGGTTTTTCTGGTGAACTCTGCAAATTTGTCGGATTTGCTCAGTTCGCCCACTTCCAACTGCTCGTGAAGAACAAAATCCACATCCCTGCGGTCTGCAATTACCTGTGCCATTTTTACTCTCCTTTATATGAAAATGTTTAATGTTTAGTGTTTAATGTTTAATTATTACAGTCTGTAACAGTTCTTCATTTTCATATTTCGTTTTGAGTCACGGCGCATGGCCGTTTATATGAAAATGTTTAATGTTTAATTATTACAGTCTGTAACAGTTCTTCATTTTCATATTTCGTTTTGAGTCACGGCGCATGGCCGTTCATATGAAAATTATGAATTATAAATTGTGAATGATTACAGTCTGTAAGAATTCAATATTTTCATGCTTTGTTGTGATTGTATGTTATGGCCTGAATACCGTAGGCGCGTTAGTGAAGCGTAACGCACCGAACCGGAGACATTACGGTGGGTTCCGCTGCGCTTCACCCACCCTGCCTTCATGCTTCGCTGTGAATGTAAATCATGGCCGTTTATGTAAAAGCAGTTATACATTCAGGCATCCGGATTCCCGATACCCCGGATAAAAAGATCAATCAGCGGATCTGTCATGGAAGTCAGATCATATTCTCTTTTGGAACGCAGCCAGTTGCTGATGGCCGATTCCACCGCACCCAGAATAAAACGTTTTACCAGCCCGATGTACAGGTCCCGGCGCATGACCCCTTCTTCCTGTCCCCGTTCGATGATGTCCGAAACAATGTCCGTATACATTTTGGACATGCCGCGGATATTCACCTCCACCAGTTCCATGTTCTGATGGGTCAGTGCATCATATACAATGGCCATTTTTCTGTCTTTCTGAAATTCTTCCAGATGACGGTGTACCAGATTCCGTAATTTGTCCCTGGCATTATCGGCTTTTTTCACCGCTTCCCTGAAACCGGCGAAAACCTGTTTGGTTTTATAGGTGAAAAACTGCACCAGGATGTCATCTTTGTTTTTGAAATACAGGTAAATGGTTCCGTCGGCAACACCGGCCTCCCCTGCGATCTGCGAAATGGTGGACTGGTGAAAGCCCTTTTTGGCAAAAACGCTTACGGCGGCCTCCAGTATCCGGTGGTATTTCTCGCCCGTATTGTTCGCTTTCGTACTGATAACAACCTCCGTAAACTTCACTCCGGAATATACAGATTTCCGGAGAAATATTCCGGCTGCCCTCGGGCAGGCGCAGGTACTGTTTTCCCAAAATCATTTTCTGCTGTATTCCGGGAAAGTTTTGTGCTGTTTCTGAAAAATGCCGTGTTTCCTGTGTGGACGGAACCGCATTTTTCAATGAATGAGTATTCATTCATTTATCAGGAGAGAATATATCTGTCAAGAGAAAAATAAAGAATAATGTGCCTGCGGGAATCCGTGATTTTATTTATTTGATATGAATAGTTATTATTTATAAAGAATTCTGGGGGGCAGAGGGAAGGTAAAAAATCCTCCATCTGTTTTATGGTGAACAGCTATTCATTTTTGGGATAAAAAAGCGGGGGCAGGTTTGTCCGAAGCGCGGTTCGGGAACTCCAAACCCGCAGGGTTTCCTTTTCGCGGGGGGGACCTTCTGCAAAAGCCCGCTATGCCGGTTCCGGAATTTATATGAAAGTGTCTGCGAAAAACCGGCTTCGGCCTTATTTTTCGCACTCCGCGCAGCCTGACCCGTTCCCGGGCTCCGCCTCAATGGCATTAAGGAAAGAAAATTAAATAACTTCCCTTTCTAAAGTTACTGAGGAATGGCTCTGTAATTCCATTTCGGTAAAAAATTATCAAAAACAATTTTCATATTCTGCTAGGACTTACGCAGTTGAATTTTAACTGTTTGAATTTATTATGTGCCTTAAAAATTGACAGTCAATAAAAACAGCAGATTATATTTCAACTGCGTAAGTCCTATCTGCTTAAAACCTGCTGACACTTTTTTCCCTGTATCATATATTTTTTCCAACACGGTTGATACTGTTTTTAATCCCGTTTTCGTTTTCGCATTTCCCATTGCCGTCCTGACAATATCAGCATTTTTAAACACAGGTCCTTTGCAGGCCTTTGTAACATGGGGAAACAACCGGTGTTCGACAGGATTATACTTTGAAGTATAAGGAGGATAATGAGCAATTCTTATTTCGACATTAAGATCATTCGCCGGCAACTGAATCTGCTCTTTGAAAAGATAATGACGGGCATTATTGCTGCCTCCGTAATCGCATAATAACAGCATTGCCGGTGCATGGGGATACAGTAATTTTCCATGATTTTTCCAATAATGACGGATACAGTCACACGCGAATCCGGCAGTATCATGACTTGTTTCGATAGTAATCCCTAACGTTGCATAAATTCTTTGAATCTTACGCTGCTTTTTGCAGTACATCAATATAATAAAGCAGATCCTCCCGCACTGCTTCGTTCGCACTCATTGAAAGGGTCAGTTTTCCCTGCGGACGGATAAATCGTCCTGCTCTTTGAATTAATTGGTGCCGAATCGTTTCCAGTTTTTCGAACTTCCAGGCTGCAGGCCGTTTTGCACGGGCACGCGCAGCGGATGAATGAGCCGGCATCTGTATTTCCCTGCTCAGGTTATGTGCAATCATCGATGACAGCGTAAATGTCTGATTGGCAAACTGTTTTCGGCAGGGAACTGAACCAGGTGCAGTGTGGTTTTTTGCATCACCGAAGAGGGCCTCCTGTGAACCGCGGCCATTATGAAACAGCACAACGGCTTTTGCAGATTCAATTTTGTTTGTCACAACGACTTTATAATCGTATTGAAAATCGACCGGTTCAAAAAGTTTGAGTTGCAGAGGTCCTTTACGCTGTTTCCTGATCTTCTTTC